>NZ_CP100390.1:3915000-4254924 GCF_026016465.1 Alkalimarinus alittae | reverse complement strand
TACCGTAATCATCGTTCCACGCTAATACCATTAGGTATGAAACAATGGCTAAGCCAATAAAAATTATACCGCGTTGTGCATCCATGGGGTTCATGCTACCTGTTTTGGTTCAGGTTTGTGTTTTTCAGAGCACAATGAAGAATGCTCTTGAAGACAATGATGTTGATGAGGGACGTGATCAATGCCGCCTTCAGACCAAGGGTGACATCTTAACAAGCGACGTATGCCTAAGTAACTGCCTTTTAGCAGACCAAAGCGTTCGATTGCTGTAAGAGTATAACTGGAACAAGAAGGATAAAAACGGCAATTATTGCCCATTAAGGGACTAATGCAGTACTGATAAAACCTTACAAAAAGGATTGCCAGCTTAGCCATTATTTTTGACCTTCTCTGCCTGAATAGGCTTTGAACTAGCTTTGAGTTTATTGTCAATCGCACGTTTATTAAGACGCTGCCATAAGTTTTCTAATTGCTTGCTAATCGTTTGATTATCAAGTTCAGAGAGCCCCGGCCTAGAAAGAACAACAATATCAAGTGGTTCAAATGTATGCTGATGTAACCTGAAAGATTCTCGCACCAAACGTTTAAATCGGTTACGTTCAACCGCTTTACGGACGTTCTTTTTAGCAACTACCAGCCCAATTCTAGCATGTTGAGTATTACTTTCTCTCGCTAGAAGCAGTATATGCCGATTTGAAACTTTACAGGTAACATCATTGAACACATTACGATAATCCTCAGCTGATAATAAACGAACTTGCCGAGGAAACCCGTAATGGCTCATATACACAAAGTCTTATTAAGCGCTAAGACGCTTACGACCTTTTGCACGACGACGGTTAATAACGTGACGGCCATTTTTGGTAGCCATACGAGCACGGAAACCGTGACTACGCTTACGCTTAAGAACGCTAGGTTGGAATGTTCTTTTCATTGCTAATTCTCACAGCTAACTAATTGGTTTTTTCTATTACTAAAAAATAGGAGCGGAATTCTATTTAATTTTGAAAACTTTATCAATCTATTAAGAGAATAAAGTATAAAAAATAAACGAATTGGTTTTAAGACCTTTAAATATATAGATATATATCTTTTTAAGATCTTTTATTATGTTTACTACTATTAGTGAAGCACTATTCTGTGTAGAACATTTAAAAAACTTTATAAAACATAAAGATAATTCAATGATAAGTCTTTTGATAGACTATAGATAGAGGGCTCCACAGCCTGTTCATAACCTGATGATAAAAATACCATTTATACACAGGCATATTTATCATCAGGTTATCCACAGCCCTATCCTAATACATATCCTCAGGTTATTTTTTTCTAAAAAAGATATTTAATATTCTGTATAAAATGTTCACAAGGCTGTTATTAAGTGCATAACATTTTGATATATAAGAATATAGATATACACAGGGTGTTTATTTCTTTTTTTATTGGGGGTAGATGAAAGATGCCTTAAAAGGTAGAATTGAACTCAATAATCATCATCAATATGAAAGATTAATTAAATAAAAATGCAATACACCTGTGCTTTCGCTTACGGGTTGTCTAATTGTTTGTCATCTTAATCATCTATATAAGATAAAGAGCTAAATAGTGTCGCAAAACTTATGGGCTGAATGCCTTGAATATTTAAAAGATGAATTTCCTTCTCAGCAGTTTAATACTTGGCTTCGTCCTTTACAGGCTGAAACTAAAGAGAATGAGATTTGCCTCTATGCGCCTAATAAGTTCGTATTGGATTGGGTTTCTGAAAAATACGTTGATCGTATAAAAGAACTGTTAAAAGACCTAGTTGATGGACAGCCGCCTGGACTTAGCTTAAAAATAGGTACCGCGACGAGTAGTTCATCTAACGAAGCCGCTCAACCTAGTTTAAAACCCACCAAGCAAAGCAAAACGGATTACGATAGCCGAAGACAATCAGCTCAAGGGGCAACACAACCATCCCGATCGTATAATGACTCTCCAGATAAAAAGAAAAGATCTGTTGAAGTAGAAGGCTCTATAAAACATCAAAGTTTTCTTAACTCATCATTTACGTTTGATACTTTTGTTGAAGGTAAGTCTAACCAACTAGCCCGTGCTGCATCTGTGCAGATAGCCGAAAACCCTGGCAGTGCCTATAACCCTCTTTTTCTTTATGGTGGGGTTGGCTTAGGTAAAACGCACTTAATGCATGCTGTGGGTAATGAGATTATTAAGAAAAACCCTAAAGCTAAAGTGGTTTACCTACATTCTGAGCGTTTTGTTGCTGATATGGTTAAGGCGCTGCAACTTAACGCTATTAACGAATTTAAGCGTTTTTATCGTTCTGTTGATGCATTACTGATTGATGATATACAGTTTTTTGCACGCAAAGAACGCTCTCAAGAAGAGTTTTTCCATACGTTCAATGCATTGTTGGAAGGTGGTCAGCAGATGATATTAACCTGCGACCGCTATCCAAAAGAAATTGATAATATGGAAGAGCGCTTAAAATCTCGGTTTGGTTGGGGGTTAACCGTAATGGTTGAGCCGCCAGAACTTGAAACTCGAGTGGCTATCTTAATGAAGAAAGCGGAGCAGACTAATGTGCGCTTAAATAGTGAGTCTGCTTTTTTTATTGCCCAAAAAATTAGATCTAATGTACGTGAACTAGAAGGTGCATTGAAACTGGTTGCTGCTAATGCACATTTTACTGGCCAAGAAATTACGCCAGCTTTTATCAGGGAATGTCTAAAAGATCTTTTAGCGCTTCATGAAAAGCAAGTCAGTATTGATAATATTCAGCGAACAGTCGCCGAGTATTACAAAATTAAAGTAGCAGACCTTTTATCTAAAAGAAGAACTCGTTCAATCACACGGCCAAGACAAGTGGCGATGTCATTGTCTAAAGAGCTGACTAACCATAGTCTTCCTGAAATAGGGGATGCATTTGGTGGCCGTGATCACACGACTGTTTTGCACGCATGCAAAAAGATAGTAGAGTTGCAGGAAACAGACCCGAGTATTCGGGAAGACTACCAGAACTTTTTAAGAACACTAACGACCTAAATGGTCAGACGTATAACTATATAATTTTTAACGATAAAGAGTCGAAAAGAGCTGATTCACTATGAAGCTGATAATAAGCCGAGAAGCACTCCTTGCACCATTGCAGTCTATATCTGGTGTAGTTGAGAAAAAGCAGACGATGCCTGTTTTGTCGAATATTTTACTTGTCGCAAACCAAGGTGAACTTAGATTGACGGGAACCAATATGGAGGTTGAGCTGGTCTGTACTATTGACCAGGTTGATGTAGAGGTGCCAGGCCAAATCACCGTCCCCGCCCGTAAGTTATCTGATATATGTCGTTCTCTGTCTGATCAGGCTGTTTTAGAATTGACGGTTGAAGGTGAGCGCTTGCATGTTCGAGCAGGTAAAAGTCATTTTACCCTATCTACTTTACCAGCCGAACACTTCCCTAATATAGAAGAAAGCCCACAGGATATTAGCCTGACATTACCTCAAGCAGATTTTAAGAAAATGCTTGAAGCAACGTCGTTTGCCATGGCTCAACAGGATGTTCGTTATTACCTAAATGGTATGTTATTAGAAATGGGGGCTACCTCTATTCGTGCTGTTGCCACTGATGGCCACCGTTTAGCGATGTCGAGTATCGATGTTATTGGCACTACGTTTGAAAATACTCGTCAGGTTATTGTGCCAAGAAAAGGCATTTTAGAGCTTGCACGTTTATTAACGGATGCCGATGGAACCATTAATATATCATTTAGTGATAGTCATGTGCGCTCAGAAATTGGCGCCTATATTTTTACCTCTAAACTAATTGAAGGTAAGTTCCCTGACTACAATCGTGTTATTCCTCGTGGTGGAGACAAAATAGTTATTGCTGATCGTGTAGAACTAAAAAATATGTTTATGCGAGCAGGGATATTATCTCACGAAAATATTAGAGGCGTTAGATTACAGCTGTCTGATAATCAGCTTCAGGTATTTGCTAACAATCCTGAGCATGAGCAGGCAGAAGATAGTTTAGCGGTTACCTATATTGGTGAGTCACTGCAAGTTGGTTTTAATGTCGGTTATCTGATTGATGTCATGGGCGTGATTAATAACGACCAAGTTAAGTTAACACTGTCTAACCCTAATGCGAGTGTATTGATTGAGTCGACAGAAGAAAGTAATAGCCTTTATGTGGTTATGCCTATGCGTCTTTAAGGTAAGTAACGTAGAAATTTAAAATTAGTAAATAGTTAATTAATGGAAGTAGGATTAGGGCAATGAAGGATACAATCTTAAATACGGTAAAAGGAGCTTTGCGTGTTGGTCAAACAGCTGCCGTGTTATCTAAAACCGGTGTTAATTGGCTGCGCGGTGATCGACCCCCTACTCCACGATTACTAAGACAAACATTTGAAGAGCTGGGTGCAACCTATATTAAACTCGGGCAATTTATTGCTAGCTCACCTACTTTCTTTCCTGCTGAGTATGTTGAAGAGTTTCAGTTTTGTTTGGATCAAACAAAATCATTACCCTTTAGCGTCATGAAAAAGATCCTTATAGAAGAACTTGATCGACCCCTTAATGAGGTTTATCAAGAGATTGACCCTGTGCCATTAGCATCAGCGTCTATTGCTCAGGTGCATGCTGCAACGTTAATAACAGGCGAAGATGTTGTTATCAAAATCCAGAAGCCTGGTGTATCTAATGTATTGCTGACAGATCTTAATTTTTTATATGTATCTTCACGCATCATAGAGTATTTGGCGCCTAAAATTTCTTGGACATCTTTATCTGGTATTGTTCAAGAAATTCAACGAACCATGATGGAAGAGTGCGACTTTATAAAAGAGTCAAACAACCTAAAAGAATTTAAACAGTTTCTAATCGATTCTGATAACCATGATGCAGTAGTACCAAAAGTATATGATCATGTGACGACTCGCCGGGTGCTGACAATGGAGCGTTTTCACGGTGTTTCGCTAACGGATCTCGATACTATCAGGCGCTATTGTGACGACCCTGAAAAAACATTAATTACTGCGATGAACACTTGGTTTGCTAGTCTTACACAGTGTGACTTTTTTCATGCAGATGTACATGCCGGAAACCTAATGGTACTTGAAGATGGTCGTATCGGGTTTATCGATTTCGGCATAGTCGGCAGAATAGGTAAAGGTACTTGGGAGGCTGTTTCTGACTTTATTTCAGCGGTTATGGTTGGTAACTTTGAAGGCATGGCAAACGCGATGGTACGCATTGGTGTGACTGATGCTGATATTAATATTCAAAAATTGGCTGACGACATTCGATCGCTTTATAAGCGAATGGATACTATGACGCCTGACTATACCGTGTTAGAAGACCCCAATAAAAATGAAGATGAAATCAATAATATCTTGATGGATATGGTTAAAGTGGGCGAACAACATGGTATTCATTTTCCAAGAGAATTTGCATTGCTAATGAAGCAATTTTTATACTTTGATCGATATGTCCATATACTGGCTCCCGAGCTCGATATGTTTGTTGATAACCGGTTAAATATGCTGCATTAAGTTTATATCCAGATTAAATGTAATTGCCCTAATACTAAGAAAGCCAGTCGTTTATGACTGGCTTTCTTAGTATTAGGGCTTCAAAAACTTAATGACTTAGTCATGTTTATTTTTAGGATTTTCAAATAAAATAATTCAATTGTTAATGTTATTCACAGCTAGGGTAATACACACGGCTGTTAATTAAGGGTGCTAAGTATGTTGTCATTTGCACGAGCGACTATCGCTTCAACTGTCTCCATGTGGCGGGGTACTGGAACATCACATTTAGGTAAGCGACCACAACAGAGATTGCACCTTTATGACATCGAAGGCTGCCCGTATTGTAAACTTGTACGAGAGGCAATAACTGAATTAGATCTTGATGTTGTTATTTATCCCTGTCCTAAAGGTGGTGTACGGTTTAGAAATAGCGCAGTAAGAATTGGTGGGCAAGAACAGTTCCCCTATTTGATTGATCCGAATACGTCCATTTCTCTTTACGAGTCTTACGCTATTATTAGTTATTTATTTCGTTATTATGGTAACGGCCATATACCTAAACGATGGAAACGTCGATATACGAATAACATGAGTTCTATGGTTTCTAGTGTTGTTCGTTTTGGTGCAGGTATGTATCACAAACCTTCTAGGTCGCCAGCTATGATGTTAGAACTTTACAGCTTTGAATCTAGCCCTTTTTGCAAACCTGTGAGAGAGTTACTTTGTGAGTTAGAAATTCCTTATGTGTTGCATAACGTCGGGCGGAATCAATTGTTGGATTATGTATTGCCCGATATTCGTGAGCGCGTATTCCCCTTCTATAAAGTTAAAGGTAAAAACAGAATAGGCTTAGTTAATAAAAGTGGCTCTATGAGAGTGCCTTACTTGGTTGATCCAAATACTGGTGTCGATATGTTTGAATCTAAAGCTATCTGCCACTATATATTACAACAGTATGCTGTTTAGAAATCGCTGATGTCATACCACACTATTACCCTTAATAATTTCAGAAATCTAGTTGAGCAAAAGCTAGAGTTTTCACCTTTCATTAATATTATAGATGGCAAGAATGGAAGCGGAAAATCGAGTCTGATTGAATCTCTCTACTATTTATCTGTGGGGAAATCATTTAGAAGTTCAAAGTTAGATTCGATAGTGGAGCATAATGCTTCTGGCTTCACCCTATTCTCAGTGACCGAAGATGATAATAGACATCAACATCGCATTGGTATTACACGCGAAAAAAACAAGACGGCATTGATTAAAATTGATGGCGACTTTATACGCAGTGCTATTCAGTTAGCGAGTATTACACCCACGTTGGTTATCGAGCCAGAAACCTTTGAGTTGCTTGATGGTGGCCCTAATAACAGGCGTCGCTATATGGATTGGGGTGTGTTCCACGTGGAACATCGTTTTTCTGAAGCCTGGAGGCGCTATACAAAGAGTTTAAAACAGCGGAATACATTGTTACGACGTGGTAGAATAGATCGTTCGTTGTTGGCGCCGTGGGACGTTCAGATGGTGACTACGGCAACAATGATAGATACCTACCGGAATAACTATGTTATTTCGTTAGTGCCGGTGATAAATGATATTCTTAAGTCGCTCAATCAAACTATGGATGTTGATATAAGCTACTATAGAGGTTGGGATAAAAAGACTGATTATAAAACGATTCTAGATGATAGTATCGAGCGAGATATAAGGTCAGGTTTTAGCCATCAAGGACCTCACCGAGCTGATATAAGAATAAAGGTTAATGGAAGATTTGCTGATGAAGTGCTCTCCCGCGGCCAAAAAAAGATACTTATTTTTGCGATGATATTAGCGCAAGGTGCATTTTTAAATAGGTTGTCCGGTCGAAAATCTGTGTATTTGATCGATGATATTAGTGCCGAGCTAGATATCGAGCATCGTAGGAATGTGTGTTCATATTTAGAGAAACTAGAAAGCCAGGTAATATTGACTGTAGTAGATGTAGATTCAGTGTTACCACTCTTTCAAAATGATACGGATATAAGAATGTTCCACGTGGAACATGGTAAGGTTTCTCACGTTAATTAAGTTATTAAGCGTACGTACAATACCCTTTAGTATCGGAATGTACGCAGAAAAAGCACGCCTTAGGAGCGTTATAGATGACAGATAATAATTCATACGATTCATCAAGTATAAAAGTGCTTAAAGGACTAGACGCAGTACGTAAGCGTCCAGGAATGTATATTGGTGATACTGACGATGGTACTGGTTTGCACCACATGGTGTTTGAAGTCGTCGACAACTCAATTGATGAAGCGTTAGCAGGTTTTTGTTCAGAAATTAAAGTGGTGATTCATGCTGATGAATCAATCACAGTATCAGATGATGGTCGTGGAATTCCAACCGATATTCACGAAGAAGAAGGCATCTCTGCTGCTGAAGTTATTATGACCGTCCTTCATGCCGGCGGTAAGTTCGATGACAACACCTATAAAGTATCAGGTGGACTTCATGGTGTGGGTGTTTCAGTCGTAAATGCGTTATCAACTGAACTTCGCTTAACTATTCGTAGAGCGGGAAAGGTTCATGAGCAAGTGTATAATCATGGCGTGCCTGCTAAGCCGTTAGAAATTATTGGTGATACAGACACCACAGGAACAGAAGTTCACTTTATACCCTCTCCTGAAACATTCACCAATATTGAATTTCACTTCGATATTCTAGCGAAACGAATTCGTGAATTAGCATTCCTTAACTCAGGTGTGAGAATTGTTCTAAAAGATGAACGCTCAGGCCGAGAAGAGTTGTATGAGTATGAAGGTGGTTTGAAAGCATTTGTTGAGTATTTAAATACTAACAAGACCCCTATCAATCAGATCTTCCATTTCAGAAAATTTCGTGAAGAAGATGGTGTTGAAGTTGAAGTCGCCATGCAGTGGAACGACAGCTATCAAGAAAACCTATTTTGCTTTACAAACAACATCCCACAGCGAGATGGCGGTACTCACTTAGCCGGTTTTAGAGCCGCTTTAACACGATCATTGAATGGTTACATAGAGCGTGAAGGGTTGGGTAAAAAAGAAAAGGTTAATACCTCAGGCGATGATGCAAGAGAAGGTTTAACGGCTATCGTTTCGGTAAAAGTACCTGATCCAAAGTTCTCATCGCAAACTAAAGATAAGTTGGTTTCATCTGAAGTTAAGACCGCAGTAGAGCAAGAAATGAATGGCTTGTTTGGTGATTTCCTACAAGAGAATCCAGCAGAGGCACGCCTGATTGTTAATAAGATGATTGAAGCTGCTAGGGCTCGTGATGCTGCACGTAGAGCACGCGAAATGACACGCCGTAAAGGTGCTTTGGATATAGCAGGTTTACCAGGAAAGCTAGCTGACTGCCAAGAAAAAGACCCTGCTCTCTCTGAGCTATACATAGTGGAGGGTGACTCTGCTGGCGGTTCAGCCAAGCAAGGGCGAGATAGAAAGACACAAGCGATTTTGCCACTTAAAGGTAAAATTCTAAACGTAGAGAAAGCACGTTTTGATAAGATGCTGTCTTCAGTTGAAGTTGGAACACTGATTACTGCACTTGGGTGCGGTATTGGGCGTGAAGAATTCAATATTGAAAAGTTACGTTATCACAACATTATCATCATGACAGATGCTGATGTCGATGGGTCGCACATCCGAACATTGTTGCTGACGTTTTTCTTTAGACAGATGAGGGAAATCATCGAAAATGGTTATGTTTATATTGCGATGCCTCCGTTGTATAAAGTTAAAAAAGGTAAACAAGAGCAGTATCTAAAAGATGAGAAAGCCTTAGAACAGTTCTTAACTCAATCGGCACTTGAAAATACAAACCTATTTGTAAACCCTAATGCGCCAGCCGTAACAGGTACTGCACTAGAGTCATTAGTAAATGATTTCCGTAATGTTGAAGCAATTATAGAACGACTATCTCGTACCTACCCCGTTCTTGTACTCGACAAAATGCTAACTATTCAACCATTGGCGTTTGAGTCATTGGGTGATAAAGATGCCGTACAAGCTTGGTGTGAAGCAATGGCTGAGCAGCTTGTTATCGATACTAAGACCGGTATGCGATATGAGTTTAGCGTTACTGAAAATACAGAACGAAGCGTATTTTTGCCTAAGGTTGATGTTTACGTACACGGTATATCAACAGAGTACGTATTTAATTATGAGTTCTTTGAATCATCATCGTATCGAACTATTGCAAAGCTAGCACTTAGTTTGGCTGGCCTAATAGAAGAAGGCGCTTATATTCAGCGTGGAGAGCGTCAGCAACCTATTAATAAGTTTGCTACAGCCCTTGAATGGTTGATGAAAGAAGCTAAGCGTGGCCTTTATATCCAACGTTATAAAGGGCTAGGTGAAATGAACCCAGAGCAGTTGTGGGAAACCACGATGGATCCTGATAGCCGCCGTATGATGCAAGTAAATATCGAAGATGCCATTGGTGCAGATCAGATATTTACAACGCTAATGGGTGATGAAGTGGAACCGCGTAGAGACTTCATTCAGACTAATGCACTAGAAGTAACAAACTTGGACGTTTAACGGTTTGTGCTTGTGTAATGTATAACTACTTTTTATCCAACGGATGAAAGTCGTATAAATTAATAATGACCTCTATTTTTAACTGATTGTGAATCGGTTAAAAATAGAGTGTTTCAATACTCTAAAATATAATCTAAAGTTTTACGCTTAACTCTATTCTTTTTCTATCCTTTTTCTTATCGACGTTTAGTCTTATTCTTCGGTACAAACTTTTAAGTTATGTGAAATTACTTTACTCCCTAAGGGGTGTTAATAATAAAGGAAAACTCACGATGATAAAGTGTGACCCTGATACCGGCGCTTGCCTGCTACCCAACCAAGATAGTTCTGCTGATTCTGCCGCCGTTGTTAGCCATGAAGGTCTTGCTGTACGGTATATTGGTGACCCGATGTGCTCTTGGTGTTGGGGAATATCGCCCTCTGTGGCTGCTGTGGAGGATTTTTGTGAATCTGAAGGGATTGAGTTCTCTGTCACTATGGGCGGCCTTAGAGTGGGCGGTGGAGAACCCTGGAGCGAACGGTTTAAAACTTTCTTACGCAACGAGTGGCAGAAAATTAATCAGGCGACGGGGCAACCATTCGGTTATACACTATTAGAGGTTCCTCAGTTTGATTATGACACAGAGCCCGCCTGTCGAGCCGTCGCAACGGTTAAACTGCTTCAAGTTAAAAATTCGTTGCCGCAATCCATCATCTTAAAGTTCTTCTCTGCGATTCAGCATAAGTTTTATGTAGAAGGGCAAGATCCAAAAATCACTGACTTTTATGCAAGCATCTGCAGATATCTGACATTAGATTTTGATGAGTTTAGTGCCCTGTTTGACTCGTCAGAAGCATTGCAGTCTGTTCAGCAGGAGTTTATTCGTTGCAGGCAATGGGGGGTCCGGTCTTTTCCGACGTTACTACTGGAGCGTCATGGAAAGTGGGTGCTGTTGGCTGAGGGGTATGCAACAGCAGAGCAGTTACTCTCTCTGCTGCGAAAAGAGGTTTTGGCTGAGTCTGGCACTAGAAAGCCATAACAACGTTGTCGCACCCTATAGCTGTTCGAGGCTGAGGGCTAAATGTCCTCACCTACTATTCATTATTCAAAGGTTGATTAGTTGCTTGCTGCTTACCGGCGGACGCTGGAAGGCCGAATACACGATCAAAAGCCCATGTAAATGCAATAGCGTAAAAGAAGAAAAACGCTAAGAGGCTAAGATTGGTCAGGAACGCATTGAGAAGCGTGATATCTAACCAAAAAGCCATAATGGGTATAAGTATGATCACTAGGCCGCCTTCGAAGCCAATGCCATGCAGTAGGCGTCGAGATAACGAACGACCTCGAATTACTTGTCGTGACTCCCAACGTTCAAAGAGTGAATTGAATACATAATTCCAACCCAGCGCAATGCTTGATAATACAAAGGCAAGGCCAATAGTTGAGCTGGCTGGTTTATCGAAAACCAAGCTCAGTAATGGCCCAACAAAGGCAATGGCGAAGGCTTCATATAAGATAGCTTGAAGCACGCGGCGGCGTTTGGGGTTTATGTTTAACATTAAACCCAACTGAAGCGTATATTAGGGTGGTTGTTATACATTGCTGGCTAACCAGAATAACCAAAAGCAACAACCCAAAGTGACAAAATAGCTGAGCGATCTCAATGTGGCGATATTAAGTAAATAGCAACCAGCATGAACCACTCTTGCTGTACAAAACAGAATCGCTGCATAAGAAGACTGTACCGGGTCTGCCCCCACTACGTGCGCAACTAAAACAGAAGGCACGTACATGATTAAAGCCTCCCAAGAGTTTTGTTGAGCCGCCCAAGCTCTTGCGCCAAGGCCTGTTAGCTTAGCGCTTTGCTCTCTAGGATAGTTATTATCAAAGCTACCTAACTCTTTTATTCGTAGATAGTCATTAATACCTGCCAGTATTAACGGAATAATAATCAGAAATAAAATTCCCCTAATGGTATTGTCATGCGATGTTCCTATAACGTTGGGTTGCAAAACGCTCAATAAATCTAGAAAACCTTAACGATGTTGTTGTCGTTTCAAAATGCTATCTCGAACACTAAGCAAGCGTTGTTCAAGACGGCAGTATAAGTCTTCCTTATTTAATAACCAGCCCCCTAAATATCCGACAAAACTACCCAATATGACATTCGTCATGCGTAGAAGGACGATGCCATTAATATCCAATGATGCACTCTGCGCTTCGGCTAAAATAATGGTTAAGGGCGTGATGAAAATAACCGCGAACCCATAGTTGCGGGTGACTAAAATCTCGATAATAAGACTCAGCAAAAATATCAGCAAAGCTAATGTCCATAGGCTTGGGTCTAGAGAGAAAATTATCCATGTTAGCCCCATACCGATTGCGGTACCGACAATGCGGTGAATATTACGATGTTGAATGGCGCGAAAACTGACGCCCTGTAGAATTGCTGCGCAAGAGATCGGTGCCCAATATGGCCTGTCGAACCCCAGCCAGAGCGCAAGAAGATAACTTGCTGCAATAAAGCTAGCGATGGTTATAGACTCAAGAAAAATGGCAATAAGTCTAGGCTCAGTAACCTCAACAGGGTCAGAAACGATTGATTGCCCTCTCAGTATTTGAATCAGGCTGTAAACTAAGGCTAGCGTGCACGCGCCGATACAACCAAACAATAAAAGGCCTGCACGCTCGGCGAGTAATGCAGTACTAAAAGGCATTGCACTGGCGATACAAGCCACCAAGATAAAAAAGAAACTACCAGGAGGAGGCACTAAAAAATAACGACAGATAAACGTAGCCCAAAAAGCCACGATACCAAGTGAAAAAGCCATCACCCAAGGGTTGAAGGCGGCAAGCAGACTTATAGTAAAGCTGGTACAGAACCCAAAAGTCACTAGCGCCATAGTGAGCATTCGGTGTGTCAGTGGTGTTTGGCGAAGATACACGCAAGCTAAACCGCCTATGCTTGCTACAACACCCATCGAAAAATGACCCAACAAGACACCTAGTGTCACAGGCCCACCAATGGCTAAAGAGACGGTTAAGAGAAATCCCAAGGGTCTTTTATGATCACTGAGTTGTAAGTGCGGTTGAATTTGCTTCCAAATTCCAGGTTTATTGTTAGATGAAGACATGGATAGCCATCGTTAATGATTGGTGTGTAGATCTGCTCGTTGAAATCGATGGATAACCCTAACAAAAAGGTGATTAATAATACTAGCTAATTTTTTGAGGCACAGCCTTAGAGGCTGTACCTTGATAGCAAAAAATTAAGGGGTGGTTTGAGGTTTTAGATCCAAGTAGTCGGATGCATCTCCTGAACCGGTAAACTTAATTTCAAGCTCTAAAATATTAAATGAAGCGGGTGAGAATTTGGCTTCTACTTCATGGCCACTTCGATCTAACCCCTTAACTTCATAGCAACCATCATCTACTTTGATTCGCTTTACGTCCCAGCCTTTGTCTACCATCAACTGTTGTAGTTGCTCTTTAGGCTGCCAGTCTTTAACGGGGTCAGTGCAGTCATCCTTAGCTAATGCAGCGCCACTTAGCAAAGATGAAGTGATAACAGCAGTAATAAATAAGTTTTTCATGATATCTATCCTTTTGATTTTGAACGGTTTAATGATTGATTACAGGGTTTATCATAATGGGCGTTCCTGACAGTAAGCTGAAAGAAATGCTGTTTTTGTTTTATCGTAACTCAAATGCCTCTTTACGAAAAAACAATGAGCCTTTTAATCTTTGTCTGAGCTCTTTTTCTAACACTTTCGCCCAGCCGGAAGGTCCACAAAACCACACTTCCATCGTGTCTGTTTGCTTATGCTGGGTTAGGAGTTGATCTGAGGTGAGCTTTTCACCTTGGTTACTGTCATGCACGTGTAGTGTAATGTCTGCTAAGCCACTACAAGCCTCCTGCAAGCGCTTAACGAAGGGGTCTGTTGTGCTGTTGCTTGTACAGTAATGCAGCTGCGCTACGGGTGTTAGTTCTGGTTGGTCTTGCAGCGATTCAAGCCAAGCTAAAAAAGGAGTTACACCAATGCCTCCAGCAATCCAAATTTGCTTCGCCTTGGGTTTATGACGTTTAAAGTTGAACTTACCATAAGGCCCTTCAATGGTGACGGGTTGGCCTGTTTTAAGTTTATCACCTAAATGATTCGTATAGTCACCCAGTGCTTTAATCTGAAAAGTGACTTGTCTGTTTCCTTGGTCAGCGCTTGCAATAGTAAACGGGTGAGCGCCTTCAATGCGGTCAAAAGTAACTAAAGCAAATTGCCCAGCGCGGTGCCCTTTCCATTTTGTATCAAGCTGACACGTTACTTCAGTGATACCCATTGCCAAGGTTGATATTGACTGGATGGTGCCCTGAACCTGCCGTGAGCGTCCTACTTTACCGCTAAGGGATTGAATACTGGCGATGCTGCCGCCTGTTAGCAGTAGTGCCATCAGTAAGCCAAGCGGCTGTTGCCACCAGTCTAGGGGTGCTAACCAAGCAGAATGAAAGACTAATAACAGATACAGTATAGGCAGCGCACGGTGCAAATAGCGCCAGATATTATAGGGAAAGCGTTTCCACAGGGTCAGCACCAGCATGGCAAAAACCAGGTAAATGCCCCATTCACCAACAGCTTCTGCAGCATCCCTCATCATATCGACAAAACCCGAAAAGTCCTGATGGTGTAAACGCCCTCCACGGCCAAAAATGGCTTTAATGACGTCGTCTCCCATCTCAATCAACCAATGGAGTGCGGCAAAAATGACCGCAAAAATCCCCGTCCATTTGTGAAGACGATAGACTTGATCAAGACCATTGAACGGTCTCTCTAACAAAGCCGGACGAGTGGCGAGTATCATGGTTACTGACATTAAACTGATAGACAGTAATCCGCTAAGATAGAGGCTATTATCATAAATTTCCCACGGTAGTGAAGCGTTTGCTGTGTTGGACATAACATAGCTCGTACCCCAGACAATGATAATGCCGATGATGATTAGTGCTAACGCGATAGTCGTTTTTTCAGGTTTCATTTTAGCCACCCATTAATATTTTGAGTGGTCACTGTATCGTGCATTCCTGACAGCAAGCTTAACTTAGATGGGAACGAAAGCGATCTGTGTGCTGATTATAATAACCATGATTCTTTCAGCTTATTGTCAGAAACTTGAGTTATGATCAACGTTGCTGAAAAGATTTGTGAGTAAGATATGCGTATATTATTGGTAGAAGATGCCGAAGGTTTAGGCGAAGTCATACAAGACCAAATTGCAGATGAAGGGCATGCCGTTGATTGGGTTAAATGCATTTCCCACGCTGAATCCAGTCTTCGTACCACTCATTATGATTTAATTCTTTTGGATCTAATGCTACCCGACGGAAGCGGGATCGACTTGTTAAAGCAAATACGCAAATCGGGCGAGACGACCCCTGTGATTATTTTAACCGCCAGAGATCAAATATCTGATCGCATCAACGGCCTAAATGCTGGCGCTGATGATTACTTGGTAAAGCCCTTTGACCTGTCAGAGCTCTCAGCGCGCATTGCGGCAGTCTCCAGACGTTATGCAGGTAACCCAAATCCTATTCTTCAGCTTGGGGCATTAGAAGTCGATTTGACCAAACATCTTATTTCGCGGGATGGCGTTTCAATCAACTTAACGGCTCGCGAGTGGGCTTTGTTTGAAGCCTTTATCCACAGGCCTGGAACCTTGCTCTCAAAGTCTCAACTGGAAGACCACCTTTATGCTTATGGCACCGAAATCGAAAGCAATACGATAGAAGTCTACATCAGTCGTCTACGCAAAAAAGTGGGCAAAGATCAATTAGAGACAGTGCGTGGTTTAGGTTACCGCATGAGGCAGCCATGAAGCCCTCTCAAAGCATTCAAAAAACCCTTGGTATAGGCTTAACAGTGGGTGTGACGTTGCTGTGGCTATTGGCGCTCTCAGGGGCTGTTTATGTTGCGCAAAATAAGCTTAATCAACTGTTTGATAGTGCGCTGGCAGAAACGGCTCAACGCATCATGCCGCTTGCGGTGGTTGAAATAATCAACCGAGAAGGCCCTCAACAAGCACAGCAAGTCATGTCATTTGAAGCTCACGATGAGCATCTGGTGTACTTGGTGCGTGATGAGGCTGGGAACATACTATTGCAGTCTCATAATGCGGACCCTGCTCTGTTTAATAAAACCTTACTCAATGAGTTTAGTTCTTCAAAAACACACCGATTTTATGGCGCCTCCGCAGTGCAAAACACATTACACATAGAGGTAGCTGAACCGTTGAGGCAACGACGAGAAGCGATAACCGAAATGGCGGTCACCTTATTATGGCCGTTAGTGTTGCTAATCCCCCTTTGTTTTATGGGCACTTGGGCTTTTGTTCGTTACAGTTTGCGTCATGTTCTTGCCTACCTTACTGCCATTGAGTCTCGCGGTAGTGGCGACCTCACACCCATCAAGGTGGAAGGTTTACCGGCTGAAATTCATACTATCGCTGAATCGGTTAACCATTTATTAGACCGTTTGCGACGAGCGATTGAATCAGAGCGGTCGTTCACGGCCAATAGCGCCCATGAGCTACGCACCCCTATTGCCACAGCATTAGCTCAAATACAGCGTTTACAGAAAGGCGTATCAGCGGGGCCTATTAAAGACAGAATGGTCAAAATTGAAACGACGATACGAGATTTATCAAACTTGTCTGAAAAGCTAATGCAACTAGCTAAAGCAGAAGGCGGTGGGCTTTTTTCTGCTGAACAGCATGACTTAATGAATCTACTGAGGATGATTGTTGATGATTTTCAACGCTCAAGGCCTGAAAAAAAGGTCACGCTTACCTTACCTCAAAGCGGAGCGTTTATGTCTTCTATTGATCAGGATGCGTTTGCAATTTTGGTTCGAAATTTACTGGATAATGCCCTTAAACACGGTGCTAAAGGTCGGCCGGTAGAGATTAGTTTTTCATCCGAAGGGGTGTTAAAAGTCGTTAATGACTCAAGCGTTATACCTGCTGATACACTTGCACAGTTGCGGCAACGATTTGTTAGATCAAATACTGCTGTGCAAGGCCTAGGGTTAGGTTTAGCTATTGTTGATGCAATCGTATCGGGCGCCGGTGCTACAATGGCTATTAACTCACCTGCGACGGGCCGAATGGATGGGGTTGAGGTGCTTGTAGCGTTTTAAGTACTATATGCACTGCGTGACCCCGCTATTTCACTGGGGAAACAAACCCATTGGGCTTGATGGCCAGTACCGAGCACCGAAGTTGAGGGAGAACCGCTTCAGCAGTGTTACCAATAAGAAGACCTGCAACGCCTGTGCGAGCGACAGTGCCCATCACGACCAAATCTGCTTCGAGGCTATCTGCCAATTTTGGGAGTTCACGATCGGGCGTTCCCTGGATAAGGTGGGTGCGTGGTGCGACATAGTTGAAAGACTCAGCGCCTATTTTTAGTTTTAAGTCACCCATAAGAGTGTTCATTTTATACTGTCGTTTTATATACTCTGCGTCATATAGTTCTTTTTTGTTTGTTCTGGTTGATCTACCCATTGGCTGATAAATCCAGCCAGAGGGACATCATAGATATTTACAACACGAAGCGCTGTGAATTCTGACAATGACAGTGAGCTTGCACACTTAAGTATCGTAAAGTTTAATTCTTTATTAAAGTTCTCAATGCTGTCTTCTAAGTCAACGGCTGCGATAATTTGCTTGTATTCCAGTTTTTCGTCTTGTTTCATGAGCCAGATAGGGCAAGGGCATTTTCGCAGTAAGTGCATGTCATCGCGACCCAGTAAGTGATCAAGCCAATCGATATCATCAGCTTCTTTAATAACTAAGTCGTAGCCTTTTGATTGAACCAGGCGGATAATCTCAATGTAGCGTTTGCCTGTAACCTGCTCTGTCATTACATTGAATTCAACCTTTAAAGTGGACGTAATACGTTGAAGGTTAAGGCTTTCTTTTTCTAGTACCTTATTGCGCAGGTCTTGTTCACTAATGCTGACTTTATTGGACTTAAAAAACGGCGACACATCTGGAAGTACTCTTAATAAGGTTAAGTCCGCCTGATTAGATTTTGCGAGTGCAATGGCTCGAATGAGCGAGGGTGAAGACGCGTTGGTTTGATCACTAAGCACATAAACAATATTTCTGAAAAGATTCATGACAAACATCCTTGGCAGCCGTTCAAATATTTCTCATTATAGGCTCAAATAGAGCGTAAAGAGAATCTAGTCATTTAAAAGTCTTGTATCTTTCATTGATTTGGTGTTACTGTGTAGTCCGGCTTGAGAGAAAGCCAAATTTTATGTTTGTATGCCCTCGTAGTTTTTAGCAATAACTCCTCGCGATATTCTCAGTAAATTTTACGTTTTCTTCCCGCTTTACAGCCTATTTTAAGGCGCACTTTTTTATTTCTAGGATATCTATTATGTCTAATGCAACGACTGGCACAGTTAAATGGTTCAATGAGTCTAAAGGTTTTGGTTTTATCGAACAAGAATCAGGCCCAGATGTATTTGCACACTTCAGTGCAATTGTTGGTGACGGCTTTAAAACATTGGCAGAAGGCCAACGTGTAGAGTTTAACGTCACACAAGGCCAAAAAGGCCCACAAGCAGAAAACATTCTCTGCGTATAAAAAATTAAAGGCAACTGAGGTCGATTAATCACCTACTTTTGCCCTAGCTCACTTGAGCAAATTAAGTGACGAGCTCTATAAGAGCTTCTCACTTAATATCTGGTTTGTAACACCGCAAACCCTTCAATATAAGATTCAGAAACTCTGAGTCATACCTGCCTTAGCTTTAATCAGCCCAATCTGCCTACATAGCGGTCATTTATACCCTCTAGTTCGAAGATACATAGCTCAAAGCCATTGGCGGTTTTAAGAGAATTAAATTATTTTAAATACATATATCGAACAATCTAATAATAAGACCTACGCAAACCCTATTCCTAATCGTGAGTTCATCATGAGCCTCTTTGATCAGGTTAAAAAACAGTTAAACCGTGATCAGATAGCCCACAAGTTAAGCCTTAATAACGCCGACCAAAAAGAAGCCTTAAGAAGACGGTTACGTGCTATGGAGCGCGACGGCCAGCTGATGTTTGATCAGCGCAAAGGTTATCAGTTAATTGACCCACGTTCATTGGTCACGGGCGCTGTGAGCATTCACTCTGATGGGTTTGGCTTTGTCTCTAATCCTGATCTCGAAAAAGACCTTTTCGTTCATAAAAATCAGCTGAACGCTGTTTTTGACGGTGATATCGTTGAAGTATTGGTCGATGCAAGGTCAGATAGGCATAACAGTTATAATAAGTTAATCCGAGTTGTTGAGCGTAAAACCACTCAAATTGTCGGCCAGCTTAAGCGCAATGGTAAGCAATTCTATTTGATACCTGACAACCGTAAGATCTCTCATAAAATCGATGTAGACGGCCATTCTTTGTTGAATGCAGAAACCGGTCAGTACGTGAACACTGAAATTGTTGACTACCCTAACTATCGTAACAATACCTTAGTTAAAATCACTGAAGTGCTTGGCAACGCTCAAGATGCCGATATGGATATTAAGTTAGCCCTCTGTCGTCACGGTATATCAGGGGAGTGGAATGAAGCATTGCTTGACCATGCTGACACGCTGGGCATTGATGTGTCTGATAACGATAAAGCATCGCGGGTTGATTACCGACACTTACCGTTTGTGACTATTGATGGCTCCGATGCTAAAGATTTCGATGATGCGGTGTATTGTGAAAAAACCGTATCAGGCGACTGGCGTTTAATGGTGGCTATTGCTGACGTATCGCATTACGTTCAGCCTGACGACGCGCTAGATGTTGAAGCACAACAACGCGCAACGTCGATATACTTCCCAGGCCATGTTGTGCCGATGTTGCCAGAAGCGTTGTCGAACGGGCTTTGCTCGTTAAATCCGAATGTGGATCGTTTGGTGATGGTGTGCGATATGACCATCAACCCTCAGGGTGTTATGACCCAGTCTACGTTTACAGAAGGTTTGATCCATTCGCATGCCAGACTGACTTATGATCAGGCTTATGCCGTGATAGCTAAGCAAGGCTCTAGACTCGCCCGAAAAGTTAACGAGACAACGCCAGACGTTGTGCCACACATTGAAAATTTACACTCACTGTTTGGCGTGTTGATTGCAGCCCGTAAGCAGCGAGGGGCGATTGATTTTGAAACACAAGAATTCAAATTCAACCTTACTAAAAAGCGTAAAATTGCCAGTATCTCTCCTGTTAATCGAAATGATGCACACAGGATGATTGAGGAGTTTATGCTGTGCGCAAATGTCTCAACGGCTAAGTTTTTGGATCATCATAAAATACCCAGTTTGTTTCGTGTGCATGGTGGTCCTCAAGCGAAAAAACTAACACTTTTACGCGCATTTTTATTGGAAAGAGGGTTAAGTTTGGGAGGTGCTGAAAAACCAACACAGAGCGACTACCATCAGCTTTTAAATAGCATTGGTCACCGAAGTGATGCGAGCGTGATTCGTACCCAATTATTGCGTTCACAAAGTCAAGCTGAGTATACCGCTGATAATCAAGGGCATTTTGGTTTAGCGTACGATGCTTATGCGCACTTTACCTCACCAATTAGACGTTACCCCGACTTGTTAACTCATCGTGCTATTCGGGCTAAAATCCGCAGTGCGGGGTCCCAAAAAGGTACGCCTCAAAGTGGCATGCAGCGAGCACTGAGTTGGTTTGGATTGAGTAAGCGGTCGGGTAAGTCGTTATCAACAAAAAGCTACCCTTATGACAAAGCGGCAATAGCTGCCCTAGCTTTGCATTGTTCGGAGCAATCACGCCAAGCTAATGACGTCAGTCGCGAAGTTGAAAACGGTCTAAAATGCCAATATATGGAACAGTTCAAGGGCGAAAGCTTTGTAGGGACTATTTCTGGCGTTACCAGCTTCGGCTTTTTCGTTGAATTGGATCAAGGTATCGCAGAAGGCTTAGTCCATATCTCTAGCTTAGCCAGTGAAGGGTTAACGTTTGATGCAGGCAAACAGCAATTAAGCAATGGCAAAGTGTGTTATGTACTGGGTGATAATATTGAGGTTGTGTTAAACAAGGTCGATATGAAACAGCAAAAAATGGATTTTACGGTATTGGCTTCAGTGAACACTGAAGTGGCATAATCTAAGGATATTGTTTCCTTAAAGCTCTATAAATGTGACGCCCCTAAGTGTATCTATTTTATAGGAGCGCCACTTTGGCGCGATTTTATCTTTATTAATGATTACTCAGCAGGCGTGGAGTTCTTTTTCTTGCTAAAGACTCCGCTAATCACTGCAAAAAATAACGGTACAAAGAATACAGCCAAGAACGTAGCTGCAAGGGTTCCGCCCACTACACCGGTACCAATGGCATGTTGGCTGCCGCTACTTGCACCTGTTGCAATGGCCAGCGGTATAACACCACATATAAACGCCAGCGAAGTCATGATAATAGGTCGAATACGCAGTCTAGCGGCTTCTGTAACCGCCTCTAACAGTGTTCGATCTTGCTTATCATAAAGATCTTTTGCAAACTCCACGATTAGGATGGCGTTTTTGGCCGCTAACCCCATAGTGGTTAACAGTCCTACTTGGAAAAAGACATCATTGTTCAAGTCTCGTAGCAAGGTGGCAGTCAGTGCACCTAACACCCCAATGGGGATGACTAAGATTACTGAGAATGGCACTGTCCAACTCTCATAAAGCGCCGCTAGGCATAGAAATACAACGATGATGGCTAACGCATATAGCATCATGGTTTGTGAGCCTGCAGCCCGTTCTTCAAAGGACAACCCTGTAAATTCTAGAGTGATGCCGTGAGGCAGGTCTTTTGCCAGCTCAGTTAATATTTGCATCGCTTCGCCAGTACTCGTACCTGGGCTAGGCGCGCCTTGAATTTGTACTGCAGGTACGCCTTCATAACGCTGTAAGCGAGAGGAACCGTAACGCCATTCACCGCTAGAGAAAGCTGAGAATGGCACCATTTGGCCTTCTGCGTTTCTAACTGACCACTTATCAAAATCTTCTGGCCCGATACGGGCGTCCATATGACCTTGTACAAAGACTTTTTTCACTCGTCCTTTATCGATAAAATCATTTACATAGGTAGAACCCCAAGCGGCGGACAAGGTCTGATTGACTTCTTGTAACGAGACTTGTAATACGCGGGCTTTTTCATCATCAATCAATAATTGATATTGCGGCTCATCGGGTAAACCATTATGTCTCACCATCATCAAACCTGGGTGTTGATTGGCCTTGGCTAGCATCTGACCTAATGCTTGCATCAGGTTCTGGTGCCCTGCTCCAGCATTATCTTTAAGATAAAAATCAAACCCGGTCGCGTTGCCTAGCTCTAGAATGGCTGGAGGCACTATCGGAAAGGCAATGGCATCTTTGATTTGCGAAACCCGAGCACCTGTGCGACCTGCCAATGCAAAGACACTCTTAGCGACGCTTTCTCGGTCTGCAAAAGGGTTTAAGATAACAAATAAAATGCCAGAGTTTTGGCCTCGACCAGCAAAGTTAAACCCTCGTACGGCCATCACGCCCTTAACGGTATCTTGCTCGTGCTCCATAAAGTACTGTTGAATTTCACTGAGTACTTCTTCGGTATGTTCAGCTGATGAGTTTGATGGCAGTTGTGCCATGACGATCATTACACCCTGATCTTCATTGGGTAAAAAGGCAGTTGGTAATACGCGGAATAGTCCAACAACCCCTGCCACAATCAGTAAATAAACGAGTAGAAAACGGCCTTTGTGCAGCACCATATAACCGACACCTCGCTTGTAACGATCGGCCGTGCGATCAAACAATCGGTTAAACCAACCAAAGAACCCTGTGGTGGTTGGGCCACTGTGACCATTGGATTTTAATATGGTGGCACATAGTGCCGGAGTGAAAATAAGGGCAACGAGTACTGAGAAGGTCATTGCAGTGATGATGGTGACCGCAAACTGTTGATAGATAACACCTGTCGAGCCACCGAAAAAGATCATCGGCATAAAGACCGCTGAAATCACCAGGCCGATCCCGACTAAGGCACCTTGAATTTGCCCCATCGACTTGATGGTAGCGTCTCTCGCAGATAAGCCTTCGTCTGTCATTATTCGTTCAACGTTTTCTACCACAACAATAGCGTCATCAACCAATAGGCCGATGGCGAGTACCATTGCAAACATGGTCATTACGTTAATGGTAAAGCCAAACATATATAGCACTGACATTGTTCCTAGTAGTACCACTGGCACTGCGAGAGTAGGAATAATGGTTGCGCGCAAGTTTTGTAAAAACAGGAACATCACTAAAAACACCAGTACCACGGCTTCAAACAGCGTCATCAGTACGGACTGAATTGAGGCTTCAACGACCGGTGAGGTGTCGAAAGGGTAAACAATTTTCACGCCTTGGGGTAAAAACGCTTCCTGCTCGGCCAAGGTCGCTTTAACCGCTGCCACTGTATCGAGTAAGTTTGCGCCTGTTGCTAAGCGTAACGCCATGCCAGAGGCGGCCATACCATTATAGTTAGCAGCGATTGAGTAGTTTTCACTACCAAGTCCAATTTCAGCGACTTGTGATAAGCGAACTTGTGAGCCGTCGGCATTAACCTTTAATAGAATTTCGGCAAACTCATCGGCACTTTTCATGCGTACTTTGCCCATTACTGCGGCAGAAAGCTGCACACCTGGACGAGTGGGTAAACCGCCTAACTGGCCTGCAGACACTTGTACGTTTTGCGCTTGAATAGCGGCCATGACATCTTGTACGGTTAGTTGATAAGCATAAAGCTTGTCTGGATCGAGCCAAATTCGCATCGCATAGGGTGAGCCGAATACTTGATAGTCACCCACCCCTGAAGTACGCGAAACGGGATCTTGTAATCTTGAAACAATAAAGTCGCCGAGATCAGAAGAATCCAACCGACCATCTTCAGAAATGAGGGCAAAAACCAACATAAAGTTCCTTTGGTATTTGTTTACCCGCACGCCTTGTCGCTGAACTTCTTCAGGCAACAAAGGCATGGCTTTTTGCAGTTTATTTTGTACCTGTACTTGTGCAATATCTGGATTAGTACCCTGATCAAAAGTGGCAATGATACTCATACTGCCATCGCCATTACTTTCCGAAGAGATATATCGCAGTCCGTCTAGACCGTTGAGTTGCTGCTCAATAACTTGGGTAACCGTATCTTCTACCGTTTGAGCCGCAGAGCCGGGATAAGTAAGTGTAATAGCCACTGCGGGAGGTGCAACGTTAGGATACTGGTTAACGGGCAAGCTTTTGATCGATAGCACGCCCATAAGGGTTAATAGAATGGCCAAAACCCAGGCAAAAATAGGCCGATCAATAAAGAAGTTCGACATTGGTTATGCCTCCTTGTCAGCAGCAAAGCTCTTTACTAACTCAACGTTGGCTGCAGGTTGTAGCGTTGGAGTAACGCCTGGCGCTACCTTTTGCAGCCCTTCGGTTATCACTTGCTCGCCGGCGACTAAGCCAGACTCAACTAACCAAGCATTGCCGACCGTTCGGTGTGTCACAAAACGGCGCAGTTGTACCTGACCTTGAGCGTCAATCACCCAAACTTGTGCGTTACCTAGATGATCACGAAAGACCGCTTGTTGCGGCACCAGAATACCGTCTGCTAGCTTGGCTTCGGTGAGTTCTGCTTTTACAAACATACCCGGGAGTAATTTAGAGTTTGGATTAGGAAACTCTGCCCTTAGCGTTACTGACCCAGTACCCTGATTAACACTGACCTCAGATAGGGTTAGGCGGCCCGTTTGGGTATAGAAGCTGCCATCCTCCAATTGGAGCCTTACATTGGGTACTTCAATATTTTTTTGTTGCTGCATTTTTAGTAACTGGCTGACTGACTGGGTAAAATCAACATAAATAGGGTCGATTTGTTGCACCACAGCCAATGGTTGTGCCTGACCCATGCCGACTAAGGCACCTTCAGTAATAAGGCTTCGGCTGATACGGCCACTAATGGGCGAGATAACCTTGGTGTAATCCATGTTAATTTTGGTGATGGTCAATTCTGCTTGAGCGATTTCATAGCTCGCGCGAGCATTATCTAAGTCTTGCTGGCTGACTGAGTTAGTTTTTCTAAGTCGCTTATTACGCTCATATGAATTTTTACTGCTGTTAAGTTGTGCTAAAGCGCGGTTATACGCCGCCTCATAAGGCGCTGATGCAATTTGGTAGAGTTGTTGCCCTGCTTTAACCTCGCCTCCTTCGGTAAATAGACGTTGTTGTAAAATGCCATCTACCTGTGGTCTGACTTCTGCCACGCGATATGCCAATGTGCGTCCGGGTAAGGTAATATTAAGCTCTACAGGTTGTTCTTCTAGCGTATAGACGCCGACAACGGGCGCAGGGCGTTGTGGTTGCTTGGCCTGTTCTTGATTAAAGTCGCAGCCGCTAAGCAAGACCGCCGTTGTGAGTAAGCCGGCAGTGAAAAGTATGGGAATAATGTTTGTCTGTTTGGTAGCGATTGCCATAGATACCCCTGATAACCATAGTGTGATACAGTGAATTGCATTATGGTACAGTAAATACGTTTTACCTGTAAGCAGAATTTTTGTAACTGTTTTGCGTGTCGGTCACTGCTTGAGTAAACTGAATAGAATTGAGGGGAAGAGACGCTTTATATGGCTAAGCCAGAACAAGATAAGCAAGGTGGGATTCAGGTTATTGCCAGAGCCGCGTCTATATTGCGCAGTTTAGCCATTCAGCCTAAAGGTAAGAGTTTAGCCGAAATAGCGAAAGAAATTGATCTGCCTCGCTCTACTGTTCAGCGTATTGTTCATGCGTTAGAGATGGAGGGGTTAACCGAGTCAGTGGGCCCAGGGGGTGGATTTCGAATCGGCCCTGCGGTGTCGCGTTTGGTGCAACATTGCCAACAAGATATCAGCGATATAGTCAGACCCCTTCTACAACAGTTGTCAGACGATCTACAAGAATCCGTGGTGCTATGTCATATTGAGCATCAGCAGGTGGGAGTGCTTGAGCGTGTTGTGGCTGACCAACCTTTAAGGGTGGTGTTTCCGGTGGGCTGTATTCGAGTGCCAATGCATCTAACCGCGGCCGGTAAAGTCTTATTAGCGGGCTTATCACCCGAAGAGCGACAACAAATCTTACCTGATAACCTACCCCGCAATACCTGTAACAGCAAAGACCGGGCAACGCTGTTGACTGAGCTTGAGCGCGTTGCAAAAGTAGGTTATGCGGTGGATCATGAAGAGTTCGCCGAAGGTATTATCGGCTTTGCAGTCAGGCTTGATACATACTTAGGACAGTTCGCTGTTGCGGTTGTTGTTCCCAGCCACCGAGTGGATGGGGAGCAACGATTTGTGGACGCGCTGTTCGACTGTAAAGCACAAATTGAAAGAAAGATTAGTATTAAAGTAGGCTGAATGAGGCTGTTGGAGGCGTTAGGAGGCTATTTAAAGCCTCCTTATCGCTATTTTAATAGATAGGCTCTGCACCTTCTGGTCTGGTTTTAAAGCGCTTATGGAGCCATAGGTACTGATCTGGGTGACGTCGAATAGCCGCTTCAAGGTATGAGTTCCAGTCTTGAGCATCTTTTGCGTCATCTTCACCGAAGCCTTCCATAATGGGAGAGAATGCAATTTCATACTGGCCATTAGGGTGACGGAACTGGCTCACCTGTATGACTGAAGCTCCGGATTCTCTCGCTATCCAGCTAGGAGCACTAATACAGCCGGTTTTGACACCGAAGAAGTCAACAAACTCAGTGCTTTTTCGGCCAAAGTCTTGGTCGGCTGCATACCAAACGCTACCGCCTTCTTTTATATATTCAATCATGTCTTTGAGCTGTTTTTTGCTAAACCCCTGAATTCCATAATGACGGCGTCTGCCTTTTTCAATCATGCGGTCGATGACCGGGTTATCGTTAGGGCGATACATATAGCCAGGCTTATGCAGCTGAGCGGCAATAAAGGGTAATGCGATATCAAAGATACTGAAATGCCCGCCTAATAAAAGAATGCCTTTACCGCGCTTTTGAGCGTCTAATAGATTCTCATGGCCGGTAATAATAAGGTTATCTACATAAGGTGTAACATCTCTCCACCATGAGTGGGTGGTTTCCAAAAAGCCTTTAGTACAGGCAATAAAAGTATCTTCTACCAGTGTTGCTTGCTCCTGTTCGCTGAGTTCAGGAAAGCAGGCAGCAATATTCTTTTTGGCAATTTTTGTTCGGCCTTTTAGTTTCTTATGGAAGAGTCTTCCGAGTTTTTCACCGAATGATTGCTTGGTGCTCATGGGTAACAATGAGATGCAGAATAAGATGAAAACAACGATCCATGTAGGCCATAGTGCAGGATGCCAGACGGGGCGGAACTTATTTTTTTTAGCCATGAGCGTCTTCCTGAGAAAGTCTTTAAAAAGGTGTCATTCCCGCGAAGGCGGGAATCCACTAGAGGGTTAAAGCCTTATAGATCCCCGCCTGAGCGAGGATGACAAGCTAAATAAACTTATGAAGATAACAGTGATATATCCGCAGCACTTAAGAACAGCGACCTTAGCTGATTCAATAATGCTAAGCGATTATTTTTCACGGCTTCATCATCTGCCATCACCATCACATCGTCAAAGAAACGGTCGATGCTAGGTCTTAATGAGGCTAATGATTGCAGTGCTTCAGTGTAGTTCCCTGCGGCAAATAGTGGGTTAACCTTTTCTGCCTGATCAGCAATAGCAGCGGCCAGTTCTTTCTCTGCATCAAGCGCTAACAAATCATTGTTTAGCGTGATAGCTAAGTCTTTTGCATGCACTTTGCTAAGAATATTAGACACTCGCTTGTTAGCAGCGGCTAATGCCGCGGCTTCTGGTAACTGGCGGAATTGATTCACGGCTTTGATGCGTTGATCAAAATCCAGTGGACGCGTTGGTCTGCGTGCATGAACCGCCAAGAACACCTCAGCTGGGATGCCATCTTCTTCATACCAAGCGCGGAAGCGATCTAGCATGTAATCGACAACAGCATTTTTAAGATTTTCTGCAGGTAAATCGCTGTGTTGAGCAATAGACCACTCAATACAGTCAGCCAAATCTAGGTTTAGCCCTTTCTCGACAATAATGCGCAAAATACCTAATGAAGAGCGTCTTAGAGCGAAAGGATCTTTAGTGCCAGTAGGTGGCTGGTTAATGCCAAAAATACCGACTAAAGAGTCAAGTTTATCGGCAATAGCGACAGCACAACCGGTTTTAGTAGACGGTAATTGATCGCCCGCAAAACGCGGCATATATTGCTCGTTTAGTGCGCTTGCGACGTCTTCAGGCTCGCCATCATGCTGAGCATAGTACATGCCCATAATACCTTGAAGGTCTGTAAATTCGAGTACCATTTCAGAGACCAGGTCAGACTTCAGTAACAGACCAGCACGTTGTGCTAGTTGCTCATCACCGTCTATTGCCACGGCAATTTTGCCCGCTAAGCCTGAGGTACGTTGAACTTTGTCGTAGATAGAGCCAAGCTGTTTCTGGAAAACAATCGGCTTTAGTAACTCAACGCGAGACTCAAGGGTTTGTTTTTTATCGGTTTCAAAGAAGAATGCCGCGTCAGCTAAGCGAGGACGGATAACGCGTTCGTTACCGGATATCACTTGAGCGGGGTCTTTACTCTCGATATTACTGAGGGTAATAAAGTTAGGTAGCATCTTTCCATTGGCATCAACCACATGGAAGTATTTTTGATGCTCTTTCATAGAAGAAATCAGCGCTTCAGCAGGGACTTCTAGAAAACGTTCTTCAAAGCGACCAATGAGTGGCACAGGCCATTCGTTTAGGGCGGTCACTTCATCAAGAAGATCTTCATCAATTACGGCTTGTCCATTCACGGTTTCAGCAATGGCGGTAACACCGGCGCGTACTTTATCGCGGCGAGCCTCAAAATCAGCGATCACATAGCCTTTTTCTAGTAACGTCTTTTCGTACTCTGAAGGCGCATTGATAGTGAGCGTTTCATTGCAGTGGAAACGGTGACCGCGCGTTTGATTACCGGCTTGATGGCCTAAAATCTCACAATCAATCACGGATGAACCGGATAGCATAATGACCCACTGAACCGGACGTACAAATTCAACGCGTCGTGCACCCCAGCGCATACGCTTAGGAATAGGTAACTGTGCAAGTGACTTAGTGACAAGTTCAGGGAGTAGCTCAACGGTCTTTTGACCCGCTTGTACAGAGCGATAGACGAGCCATGCACCCTTGTCTGTCTCCATGGTTTCTAGCTGATCAACGGTGGCACCACAGGAGCGCGCAAACCCTTCAAGTGCCTTTGTTGGATTGCCATCAGCATCAAAAGCAGCTTTGGTTGCAGGGCCACGCTTTTCAATATTGTTATCAGGTTGAGTGTCGCTCAACTGATTCACTCGAACCGCTAAACGGCGAGGTGCCGCAAATAGCTCAACCGATGCAAACGCTAGATTCGCGTCTTTTAGGCCTTGTTGGATGCCGTCAGAAAAAGCAGTAGACAGTTTTTTGAGGGCTTTGGGTGGTAACTCTTCGGTACCAATTTCGACCAGAAAATCTTGTGCAGACATTACTTGCTCTCCCCTTCTTTCAGGCTGGCTAATACTTCATTTCTTAATGCTTCAGGCGCTAAAGGGAAGCCTAATTCTTTACGACGGTCGAAGTATGACTGTGCAACAGCTCTAGAAAGACTTCGTACGCGTAAAATAAAGCGCTGTCTTTCGGTGACTGAAATAGCATGACGTGCATCTAGCATGTTAAAGGTGTGAGAGGCTTTAAGTACTAACTCATAGGCAGGTAAAGGCAAGCCTTCGCCAATCAAGCGCTGGCTTTCTTTTTCATAGTTATCGAAATTAGCAAATAGTGATTCAACATCCGCTTGCTCGAAGTTGTAAGTCGACATTTCAACTTCGTTTTGGTGGAATACATCACCATAGGTGACAACGCCTTCTGGGCCTTTTGCCCATACTAAGTCATAAACGCTATCAACGCCTTGCAGGTACATCGCAATGCGTTCAAGTCCGTAGGTAATTTCGCCTGTAACAGGGAAGCACTCAAGGCCACCGACTTGCTGGAAGTAAGTAAACTGGGTGACTTCCATACCGTTTAACCAGATTTCCCAACCTAGGCCCCAAGCGCCTAATGTGGGGGATTCCCAGTTATCTTCAACAAAACGAATATCGTGTACTAACGGGTCAATCCCCAGCATTTTAAGTGAATCTAGGTAAAGCTCCTGAATGTTGTCAGGTGAAGGCTTTAGAACAACCTGAAACTGGTAGTAATGCTGAAGTCTATTAGGGTTTTCACCATAGCGGCCATCGGTAGGGCGGCGGCTGGGTTGTACATATGCTGCGTTCCAGGTTTCTGGCCCAATTGAGCGTAAGAACGTGGCAGGATGGAAGGTGCCGGCACCGACCTCCATATCTAATGGCTGAAGAACAACACAGCCCTGCTCTGCCCAATATTGTTGGAGAGCGATAATCAGGCCCTGAAAGGTACTTGCATCGGGTTTGGTTTGACTAGTCACGAAAAGTTCACCAGTTCGGTTATTTTATGAATTCTATTGTCGTTCAGGCTATTCTGAAGGCGCGAACGGCTTATTATATATTGCTAAACCTGCCATTATAGCGCGCTGTATGGTTTTTATGCACGCCCTTAGCAGGAGAAATGAGCCAACAATGTATGGCTTTGTTGGCATTTTTGAAGTGTTTACACTGAGGCGCAACTCGTCCCGTGTTTATTGGCTAATATATTTTAGTATTTCCACAACTTGTTGTGGTGTTTCAGTCACGGCCATCGCCGCGCCATCAATTTCTTTAAGTGGGTGGGTTAACGCGGGGTCATGCATGACGATAAGCGGAATACCAAGACCAATGGCGATGCCTGCATCAAACGCAGCGTTCCATTGTTTGTACTTTTCACCAAATCTAACCACAACTACATCAGAGCGCTGTATTAACGTATTGGTGCGAATGGCGTTTATTTTTGCAGCCTTGTGGTCTTTCCAAAATGACTGTGCTTCATCACCAAGGATTTTAACGCCTACCTCATCACTGGATTCATGGTGGGTGACGGGGCTATAAATGGTGATATCTAGACCTGCTTCTTTGATGCCTGTTTCAATCTGCTCACGCCAGTCGCTATGAATTTCGCCCGATAGGTAAATGCTGTAATCCATGATGTGATCCTTTTAATAAGTCATTAATAACAATGGTGTCTATTCTACCCGATTGTGAATTTAAACTAACCCCCTCTATTATTATTTGCCTTTGGGGTTTTGCATCGCAGGCGCGGCGGCTGTAATATTTGCCGAAGATTGTAGTTTCGATGAATTGATAGCATAGAGGCTGGCTTTGAATAAAGCGCGTTGGGTTATTTTCGCCATTAAACTGATGGCTCGAATGAGATTAAGAACTGTTCAGCGGTTAGGGATTCTTTTGGGCCGCTTACTTTGGGTTTTTAAAACAGATCAGGTGCGAGTGAGTGATATTAACCTCAAGCTTTGTTACCCGGAATTATCAGAACAAGAAAGAGAGGCGTTAGTCAGAAAAAGCCTTGAAGAGACTTGTAAAACGGCGCTTGAAGTTGGTATGGCGTGGGAGTGGCCGATCGAAAAGTGCTTTGAAATGATTCGCGTGGTTGAGGGTCAACATCTGATTGATGAGGCTATTGCGAGAGAAGAGGGCATTTTATTGCTAGCTCCGCACTTAGGTAATTGGGAGTTAACCGGGCTGTACTTTTCTTCGATGTTTAACATGGCTGCACTGTACCGCCCCCCTAAAGTTAAAGAGCTTGAAACGTACATGTCGACGGTCAGAGGGCGCGTGGGTTCAGAGTTGGTGCCAACAGACAAGCGTGGCGTGTTACGGCTATTCAAAATTTTACGCTCAGGCGGCGTAGTGGGTATATTGCCTGATCAAGAGCCGCCTTTTAGTGGCGGTGAATTTGCGCCATTTTTTGGTGTTGAGGCAAACACCATGAAGCTGGTTTCTAAATTAGTAGGAAAAACCGGGGCGACAGTACTTTGTACTTATGCAGAGCGACTACCGAACGGTGACGGTTTCAAAATCGTCATTAAAGAAGCAGACCGTGATATCGCGTCTGATGATTTAATAACGTCTATAACGGCGCTTAATCGTAGCGTTGAGTCTTGTGTGAGGGATATCCCAGAGCAATATCAGTGGGAATATAAGCGCTTTAAACGTCGTCGTAAGGGTGAAAAGCATTATTATGATAAAGGCCGAGTTTGGTAGTTTTGAAAAATAAACTAGACTGTTAGTAACACTCGGCTAGAAATAGGCAGACAGTTTCAAAATCTGAGCTAGACTATTTAACACTCTGCACTTTTCTATCCCTTAAGACTAATTAAGCGTGTGATGTGATTCGTTATGGCGATTTATGATCATAAGTACGGTGACCTCCCCTATTATCGAGTTTTCAGAGCTTGGGGAGGGACTGAGTATCAAGAGTATGTTCGTATCAAGCGAAGCCGCAAGGCGGCCTACAGTAAAGCAAAAGCGATTGATGAGAAGTTAGCCGAACGACAAAAAGCTTATTATACCGCTCAGGCTTATACCAAAGAATTTCATATGAGGCCCGATGGACGCATTCGGGGTGTTCGTAGAATTACGGTGAGACGAAAAGGCCGTAACCCCACCGAAGTCTTCGAACTACGTATTAATATCCCTTGGGAAGACGAAATCAGACGAACTACGCTGTCTATTGATGTTCATGGTGTCGAAAAAGCATTTAATATGGCTGTCGAGAAGGTTGCAGAGTGGTATGGCTTGGCGAATGACTCCGACGCTAAAAAAGCCATGAAAGCGTCACTGCCTGTTTATCAATTACAGACAGATGCGCCGTCTAAAACTGAACAAACCGATGACGCTAGCGGTAAAAAAGCAGCCAGCAAAAAAGTAGGGCGCGAGCAAACCGAGAGTGAAAAAGAGTCATCTGCTGTGCAGAAAGCCAAAGATGAAATCGGCAGCTTTGCAGAAAGACTGTTAGGCGATATTAAGAAGTTTACGGGTGGCAAGAAATAACGTGGTACTAAACTAACCGTAGAAATTGTAGCGTTGATGAAGCTCCGCGGAATCAGGGAAGAGTCAATGTACCCCCTGAAAGCAAATTATATACAGCCCATGTTAGCCTAAACCTTGGCGATAGTTATTCTTTCTTTCATTAAGGCGACAAACCCAACGCACATATGACCTTTAGGGCATTAAACGAGGCGTCTCAATGCCGCCAAAAGGCCGGTGTAAATAATATCAGCAAGGTAAAGACCTCAAGACGCCCTAGTAACATGGCAAAGCATAAAACCCACTTTGCTGTACTATTCAGATCGCCATAATGATAGGCTACATCGCCTAAACCGGGCCCCAGGTTGTTAATGCAGGCACCTACCGCTGACCATGCTGTGACTTGATCTAAGCCTGTGGCTAAAAGAATGATAAGCATAAACACAAACATAAACATATATACCGAGAAAAATCCCCATACGGCTTCTATAACTCGATCGGGTACGGGCTTTCGTCCGATTTTGATAGGAATAACGGCATTAGGGTGAATCAACCGTTTGACCTCCCGCATTCCCTGTTTATAAATTAGCAGTACGCGAATAACCTTCATACCACCGCCTGTAGAGCCCGCACAGCCACCAATAAAGGCCACTACAAAGAGTAGGAAAGGCAGAACCAGAGGCCAATTCGCAAAATCTGCGGTAGCAAAGCCGGTCGTGGTGGCGATTGAAACTACTTCGAATAAGCCACTGGTTATAGCTTCGCTGACTTCGTAGGTTTCTGTGGCGATTAATACAGAAATACTCACAATGCTGACGCCGCCGATGATAAAGGCATAGAATTTAAACTCAGGGTCTCTTAAGTAAATGAAGATGGATTTACTTCGCCATGAGAAAAAGTGAAGGGCAAAGTTGATGCCTGATAAAAACATAAATAACACGGCGATGAGCTCAATCGCCGTGCTGTCAAAATAACCGATGCTGTCATCGTGGGTCGAAAACCCACCGATGGCAATGGTTGAGAAACTATGTGTGATGGCATCAAAGCCGCTCATCCCTGCTAGCCAATACCCTGTTGCGCAGGTAACCGTGAGCCCGAGATAAATGTACCAGAGCGCTTTAGCGGTTTCTGTTATGCGGGGCGTGAGCTTGTTGTCTTTTACAGGCCCTGGTGTTTCTGCCCGGTAGAGCTGCATGCCACCAATGCCTAGCATCGGCAATATGGCAACGGCGAGTACGATGATACCCATACCCCCTAACCATTGTAGCTGTTGTCGGTACCAAAGAATTGATTGAGGTAAGTCATCGATGCCGGTGATAACCGTGGCACCGGTAGTGCTTAAACCAGAAAGTGATTCAAAGTATGCATCCACAAAGGACATGGATGGGTTGTCGCTGACATAGAGTGGGATTGACCCACTGAGGCTTAAGACTAGCCAAAATAGTACGGTGATAACAAAGCCATCTCGCACACGAAGGTCATCTTTTATATTTCTAACCGGAAACCAGACCAGAAATCCAATGCACAAAATAAGGCCAAACGCCTTTGCAAAGGGCATCAGTTGTCCATCATCATAAAGTAGAGAGACAATAATAGGCGGCAGCATGGTGATACTGAAAAGCATCAACAATATACCTAAAATACGACAAATAATTGAAAGATGCATAGTTGCCTGTGGTTTCCCTGCTCTCTTGTAATACTGATTTAAGAAATGTAGTGATGTCTTTATTGTTTTAAAAGAAAGCGAGACCCACTTGGAATAGCTTCTCAACTTCTCTGACTTTACTCTTATCGACCAAAAACAGGATAACGTGATCGTCTGGCTGCACTCGAATATGATCGTGTGCAATGAGTACCTCGTTATGCCGAACAATCGCCCCGATAGTGGTGCCTTCAGGTAGCGGTATTTCGTCTAGGCGTTTACCAACAACCTTAGAGGATCGATGATCACCGTGTGCAATTGCTTCTATGGCTTCTGCAGCACCACGCCTGAGAGAGTGCACATTCACTACATCGCCACGTCTAACGTGCGTTAAAAGGCTGCCAATGGTGGTCTGTTGGGGTGATATGGCAATATCGATTTCTCGGCCTTGAATTAAATCAACATAATCAACATTACTGATTAGGGTCATGACTTTTCGAGCGCCTAATCGCTTTGCCAGCATAGAGGCCATGATGTTAGCGTCATCGTCGTTGGTGACGGCACAAAAAACATCGGTATCTTCGATGTTTTCTTCAAGCAGCATCTCTTTATTGGTTGCATTGCCTTGTAGCACAATGGTTTTGTTGAGTGATTCAGATAGTTCAACGCAACGTTTGCTGTTGTGCTCGATAATCTTGACTTGGTGTTTGCTCTCAAGCTTTTCAGCCAGCCGGTGACCTATGTTGCCGCCACCCGCAATAATGATACGTTTATAAGGTTTTTCTAATGGCTGCAGCTCACTCATTACTGCACGGATATGATTAGTTGCCGCGATAAAAAAGACTTCGTCGCCATCTTCAATCACGGTATTCCCGTCAGGGGTAATAGCGCTATCTTTTCTGAAAATTGCCGCTACACGGGTGTCTATATTTGGCATGTGTTGGCGCAGGTAAGCGAGTTCATGCCCCACTAAAGGACCCCCTTTACTCGCTCTGATCGCCACCAGTCGAACCATCCCTTTCGAGAAGTCGGTGACCTGAAGGGCGCCCGGGTATTCAATGAGTCGAGTGATATGGTTGGTGACGACTTGTTCTGGGCTGATCAAGACATCGATAGGGAACGCATCTGAGCCAAAAAGGTCTTTTTTAAGCAAGTAAGGTATTGCGCGTACGCGACTGATTTTGGTGGGCGTTTTAAACAGTGTATGTGCCACTTGGCATGCCACCATGTTGACTTCGTCACTATTGGTAACGGCAACCAACATATCAGCATCTTCTGCACCCGCTTGCTTCAGAATATTGGGGTAAGAGCCTTTGCCTTGAATCGTTCTGATATCTAACCGGTCTTGAAGCTGTCTAAGTCTTTCTGCGTCATGGTCTACAACGGTGATATCGTTGGCTTCACTCGCTAGGTTCTCTGCTAGAGTACCGCCTACTTGGCCTGCACCTAGAATAATAATCTTCATATCTGGTTAACCCGACTTTTTCAAACAAGCATAAAAAAAGCCATCATGGCCGTCAGCTTGAGGAAATAACTGTTGTCCAAAGGGTGTGGGCGTTCCCCACTCAACCTCTATAGGTATGAGTGTTGCGTCAGCTTGCTTACTAATAAACCGCTCAATTATACGGCTGTTTTCTTGTGAAAAAACAGAACAGGTCGCATAGACTAGCTTTCCGCCAGGTTTTAGCATCTGCCACGATGATTGTAATATTGATAATTGTAAATTGGCTAACGGCACAATATCGTTCTCTTGGCGAAGCAGTTTAATATCTGGGTGCCGCCTTATAACGCCCGTGGCACTACAGGGCGCATCTAACAGTATGCGATCAAACAGTTGTTTATCCCACCAGCTTTCGGGGTCTGCTGCATCACCTGTTATAACAGTAGCGGTTAACCCCGCTCGCTCAAGATTTTCGTTAATACGCTCTACTCTGGCAGGGTCAATATCAATCGCGCTCACGTCAGCGTCAGGAAACCGCTCAAGTATTGCGCAGGTTTTTCCACCGGGGGCTGCGCAAGTGTCAAGTATTCGTGCTTCTTTAGGGGCATCTAGCAACTCACAGCAAAGTTGGGCTGCTTCATCTTGAACACTCACAAAACCTTCGCTGAAATGCGGCAACATGTTGACATCAACAGGGTGCTCAAGCGTGATACCTGCCGGTGCAAAGTTTGTTGCGTGGGCTTCTATTTCGGCTTGTGAAAGCTTTTCAAGGTATTCGTCGCGAGAAATCTTAAGCGTATTAACCCGAAGGGTCATGGGGGGGCGTAGATTGTTAGCGGCTAAAATGTCTTGCCAGCGTTCAGGCCAGTTATTTGAGAGTTTATCAATCAGCCAGCGTGGGTGGCTGTATTCATATAGTAAAGACTCATCCGTATCAGTCTCGATTAATGCTTCTGGCCAGTGTTCTTCTCGTTCAACATTTCGTAGAATTCCGTTTACCATGCCTTTTAATCGGTAAAAACCGAGTGCTTCAGCCGCTTCAACGGTTTCAAAAATAGCGGCATGAGGGGGGATTCGCATTTCTAATAGCTGATAAATACCCACTAAAATAACCGAGTTAACGACGATATCGAGATGGCCTAAAGGTTGAACCATCAAGCTATTTTTGATGGCATCAAGTTTGTGATACCAACGACAAGTGCCAAAACAAAGCTCTTGTAGCAGTGCTTTATCGGTATCGGCTACTTTTTCTAACGCGGGGGGTAACAAACTACTCAATGACTTTTTCTCATGGCTGACTTGGTGCACCACCTGAGCGGCAATAGCACGCAGGTTAAATGTCTCAACCATGGGAACTTTTCGCTTCAAGTATCGTTTCTTAGCTGTTTTCTTTGCCATGTTAAGAGTTAGCCCCAGCGCTTGTGAATAAGGTATCGGTTTCAAGCATGGCTTTACCACCGTTGACGAAGTCACTTACAGACATCGCTTTGGCACCAGGCAATTGTAGTTTTTTAATGTTTATAGCACCCTGTCCGCAGGCAACAACAACTCCATCGCGGGATTTATTGATCACTGTACCGGGTGATTTGTCGGTGTTATTTTCAACAGTATCGGCTTCAAATAAGCGGATACGTTCACCTGCCTCAACAGTATAGGCTACTGGCCAAGGATTAAAGGCTCGAATCGTTAACTGTATAGACTCTGCCGTCTGAGACCAGTCAATTTGAGCATCGGCCTTAGAAAGCTTATGAGCATAACAGGCTTGCTGATCATCTTGTTGCTCGTTCTTGAGTTCGTCGCTATCAAGTCTTTCAAGTGCTTCGAGCATGGCTTCAGCACCTAGTTGTGCCAAACGGTCATGCAAGCTACCGCCGTTATCATCTTGCGTAATCGGGGTTTTCTTTACCCATAGCATGTTGCCGGTATCGAGGCCTTCATCCATCTGCATGATGGTAATGCCTGTTTCGGTATCGCCGGCTTGAATGGCACGTTGAATCGGCGCAGCGCCTCTCCAGCGGGGTAATAATGAGGCATGAATGTTGAGACAGCCGCGTGTAGGGGTCTCAAGCACAATTTTGGGTAAAATAATGCCGTAGGCGGCAACAATCATCAGGTCTGCATTTAGTGATGACAATGCTTGCTGGTCGGCGGTCTCTTTAAAATTAAGAGGCTGATAAACGGGGATGTTATGTTGCTCTGCTAATTCTTTAACAGGACTTTTATGCATTTTTTTGCCACGCCCAGCGGGTCGATCTGGCTGGGTGTAGGCGGCAACAATGTTATAGCCTTTACCTATCAGCGCTTCGAGTGCGGAAGCAGCAAAATCGGGAGTACCTGCGAAGATGATACGAAGAGATGAAATGTCTGCACGGATAGGGGAAACATCAGCCACTGGCGGGTTTGCTCCTTTTGAGTTGCGGCTAACCGCAGTCAAATAATAAAACGTTCTAGAAAATAAAAAAGAGGTTAGATCCTTGTGGGATTTAACCTCTTTTTGCTTGTTTCTGGTTAGGCACCAATGCGGTGCTGTTTTTCCAGTTTTTTACGAATTCGATTACGCTTTAATGGGCTGAGGTAATCTACAAATAGTTTACCGTCTAAGTGGTCCAGCTCATGTTGAATACAAACGGCCAACAGTTCATTAACCTCTAACTCAAATGGATTACCGTCACGGTCAAGTGCTTTGACTAACGCGTGATCCACTCGGGTTACATCCTCGTAAAAACCGGGAACAGACAAACAGCCCTCTTGCATTGAGTGAGGTTCGCCTTCTAAAACGGTCACTTCTGGATTGATGAAGACCATAGGTTGGTCTTTCTCTTCAGAGACGTCTATCACCACAATTCGCTTGTGAATATTGACCTGCGTGGCTGCTAGCCCTATGCCCGGAGCGTCATACATCGTTTCGAACATGTTATCGATAATGGTGCGAATTTCATCGTCAACACAGGTAACGGGTGCTGCGACTTTGCGCAACCTTGGGTCTGGGAACTCAAGAATTTCTAGTTTAGCCATAAATAGTTATGTCGTACTCTTAAACAATTTGTAACGATTCTTTTTAACCAAAGAGTGTTACAAGTCACGATATGCCTGCTACTATTATCCATTAGACAGGCGAATAGTACAAATAATCCTATGATCTTCTATAGTTATTGTGAGTGTTTTCTATAGTTATTGTTATAATTTTCTATAGTTTTCGTCAGGATCTTATATAGTTATGGGGATTATCTTATTTAATTATAGTTTTAATAATTAAGATACATGACTATTATTCGAAAAATAATATTAACCAATGCCTGTGTGATGAGCCATTGGTGCTTTTACGCAGACTGAGAGGCTAGCAGCAATTAGCACTGTTAGCTAATACTCAGATTATCAATTATATTTTTGCTTAGTAAGGGATCTCGATCATGAGAAAACTGTTGTTAGGCCTATCGGCAATGCTGTTGTTGGGCATGCAGGTAGCCATGGCGCAGCCAGAGCTTAAAACCGGACATCCGGATAAATACACTGTCGTTAAGGGTGATACCTTGTGGGATATTTCCTCACGGTTTCTTGATAGCCCTTGGTTATGGCCTGAGATTTGGCATGCAAACCCTCAAGTTGAGAACCCGCACTTAATTTATCCGGGGGATATACTGGGGCTTGTCTACGTCAAAGGCTTGCCAAAAGTGACCACCATTAAGCGCAACCCAAACGGTGGCGTCATCAAATTGAGCCCTCAAGCGAGAGCGACGCCCCTAACAACGGCTATTCCTGCTATTCCACTTGATGCTATTAGCCAGTTCTTAAATGAGTCGCGTATTGTAGATCGGGCTGAACTGAATGCAGCGCCATATGTTTTAATCGGCAAAGGTGAGCACATCTTAACGGGTGCCGGCGATGACCTATTTGCACGAGGCGATGTAGGCGACTATAAGTCGATGGGTATTTTTCGCAGTAACAAAACCTATGTAGACCCAGAGACTAATGAGTTTTTAGGGCTGGAAGCAAAGTCGATAGCGAAAGCGAAAGTTAAAGCGATTAACGGTGAAGTGGTAACGCTTAACGTTCAGCGTTCGAACTCAGAGATACTGCAAGGTGACAGACTGCTGCCTACTGATGACCGAACCATCAATTCGATGTTTCACCCTAGTGAGCCAGATGTTGACGTTAATGGCTACATGATAGATGTAGTGAATGGTGTTAGCCAGATTGGCCAGTATGCGGTTGTTGTGATCAACAAGGGTGAGCGTGACGGCATTAAAGAAGGTAATGTATTGGCTGTTTACAAAAAAGGCGGCATTGTACAAGACCCTTACACTAAAGAAAAAATTGAACTGCCTGCAGATCGTGCGGGGGTACTCATGGTATTCCGTACGTTTGAAAAAATGAGCTATGGCTTAGTGCTTAAAGCATTACGTCCATTATCGCTTATGGATGAAGTTCGTAACCCATAGGGTTAGGTACTAAAAGCAACAAGGGGGGCAATATGGATTATTGCTCTCTTTATTATTTGTATATTATTCATTTTATCGGTCAAGGAAGATCGCATGACAGACGCTCAAACCCCCGTTCTCGACGTTAATTCCCCCACTTTTTCAAACGAAGCGCTAGCATCTCTCGCACTAGTTCACCTGCCGGGAGTAGGTGCAACGCGTTACCATAAGCTGATTGAATGGTTTGGTTCAGCTGACGCTGTCGTAATGGGCGATAGAAAACTAATGGTTGCTGCCGGCGTGAAGCCTGCTTCAGTAAGGCTTTTGGATCAATATGCAGTGAATGGTTTAGACTCAGAACTGGGTCGCCTAATCAAACGAGACTTAGACTGGGCTTCAGAGCCTAATAACAGCTTATTATTGATTCAAGATAAAGATTACCCACCCTTACTTAAACACATTGATAGCCCCCCTCCTGTGCTCTATATCAAAGGAGCAAGAGGGCTTCTGAGTGAGCCACAGTTAGCGATGGTTGGCAGTAGAAGCCCATCTATTGATGGTAAGGAAAACGCATATCGGTTTGCTAAATCTATTGTAAATGTTGGCTTGGTGGTTACAAGTGGAATGGCTTTAGGGGTTGATGGCGCAGCCCACAAAGGGGCTATTGATGGGGGTGGCCATACTATTGCTGTGGTGGGGACTGGTCTGGATATTACTTATCCGGCTCGTCATAGAGGGTTGTCCGCTGAAATACTGGAGCGAGGAGCTATTGTCTCCGAACTACCGTTAGGTACGCAGCCGCATCCTTCTAACTTTCCTCGCCGGAACCGCATCATCAGTGCCCTTTCGTTAGGGGTGCTGGTGGTAGAAGCGAGCCCTAGAAGTGGATCGCTGATCACAGCCCATTGTGCGCTTGATCAAGGGCGGGAAGTTTATGCAATCCCAGGCTCTATCCATAACCCCATGGCCAGAGGTTGCCACCAATTGCTTCGACAGGGGGCTAAACTGGTTGAAAGTGCAGACGATATATTCGAAGAGCTTAGTAGTTTGTTAGCCTTTCATCAGCTTATTCGTAATGATGCAGCTCGTGCTCCAGCAGCTATTAATAAGCCACCTCAGGTAACCGCTGATCTTTTTGAGTCAGAAAGCACGACCGATCCGGCGTCAACTGTAAGTGCTTCAACATTAACGGCTTCAAGCACAACGACTACAGCTACAACGATTTCGGTTGAACCCCCAGAGCATTTTCCTATAGCTCTCAATGACGCGGAAAAAACACTGCTAGACTTGCTTGGTTATGATGTGGTTTCGGTAGATTTAGCCGTAGAGCGTTCAGCATTATCAGCAGAAGATATTTCGATCTTAATGATGTCACTGGAGCTTAAAGGGGTTGTTCAGGCTGTTCCTGGAGGCTTCCAAAAAGTAAGAGAAAGCATCACTGCTTGATCCCGTTGGCGCACTGGGTTAATGTGCCGCTATGACCGATATTATACATTCTTCTCACATCAAAAAAGCAGTTGAGACCTTAACCTCAGGCGGGATTATCGCTTACCCGACTGAGGCTGTTTGGGGACTTGGTTGTGATCCCTGGAACAGAGACGCAGTAGAACGTTTGCTGAATCTTAAATCTCGAGCCATGAATAAAGGGCTTATTTTGGCCTGTGGTCAAATGGCGCAACTCAGCTTTTTGTTAGATGGACTACCACCTGAAAAACATAAAATATTAACTGATAGTTGGCCGGGGCCAAACACCTGGTTGGTGCCTGATAATCAGCGTGTTGTTCCATACTGGATCAAAGGTGATCATGAAACAGTAGCTGTTAGAGTAAGTAAGCATTTACTTATCAAAGAGATTTCTGCTGTATTCGGTCACCCTATCGTCTCTACATCGGCAAACCCAGCAGGAGAAGAGCCTGCTATGAGTGCGCGTATGATTCACCAGTATTTTGGCGACCAAATAGACTATGTTGTACCGGGTGAATTAGGCGGTGAGACACAACCCTCTCGGATTAGATCGCTGGATACAGGTAAGATAATAAGAAACTAAGTTCAGATTTTTTAAATTTAGCAGAATAACCACCGTGTTAGCGTTGGTTGATATGGAGAATTATAGTGACGGCACCGGACATAAACGCAGTTAAAGCTTACTTTCTTGATCTGCAAGACAGAATTTGTGAAGGGATAGAGCAAGAAGATGGTAAAGGCCAGTTCTTTGAAGAGGAATGGCAACGAGAAGAAGGTGGTGGTGGTCGGTCACGCGTAATGACAAACGGCGTCTGTTTTGAAAAAGGAGGGGTTAACTTTTCTCACGTAATGGGGGCTGAGTTGCCTGCGTCTGCTTCAGCTTCTCGCCCTGAACTGGCTGGGCGTAGCTTTCAAGCGCTCGGTGTTTCGCTTGTTATGCACCCAGAAAATCCTTATGTGCCCACTTCTCATGCCAATGTAAGAATGTTTATTGCTGAAAAAGAAGGTGAAGAGCCTATTTGGTGGTTTGGTGGCGGGTACGACCTGACGCCTTATTATGGATTTGATGAAGACTGTATTCACTGGCATAAGGTGGCGCGTGATACTTGTCTCCCTTTTGGTGATAACGTTTACTCAGATTACAAAAGCTGGTGCGACCGCTATTTTTATCTAAAGCACAGAGATGAGCCACGCGGGATAGGTGGTTTATTTTTTGATGACTTAAATGCAGGTGGTTTCGAAAAGTGTTTTGAGTTTGTGCGAGCCATTGGTGATAGTTATCTACAGGCTTATTTACCGATTGTATCTAATCGAAAAGACACTCCTTATGGCGCCCGCGAGCGAGAGTTTCAACTTTATAGACGTGGCCGCTATGTTGAGTTTAATTTGGTATTTGACCGTGGCACCTTGTTTGGCTTGCAGTCGGGAGGGCGTGTTGAGTCAATTTTGATGTCTTTACCCCCCTTGGTTAAATGGGAGTATAACTGGCAGGCAGAAGAGGGTTCTGATGAAGCGCGCTTGCTAGATTACTACCTAACCGACCGCGACTGGCTAGCAGAGGCATAGAGCAATGAACGTAAATGCTGACGTAGATTTGTATGCGGTAGTGGGTAACCCTATTAGCCATAGTAAGTCCCCAAAGATTCATGGCGAGTTTGCTGTCCAGAGTGCAGAAAACCTTGAATACATGGCGATTCAAGCCCCTGTAGATGAATTCTCTGAGTCTGTTAATGCGTTTTTTGATAATGGCGGTAAAGGGTTAAACATTACGGTACCTTTTAAAGAGCAGGCGTGGTCATTAAGTAGCCAGTTAAGTGATAGAGCAAGGTTAGCGGGTGCGGTTAATACTCTTTATCAAAATGAAAACGGTGATATTTGCGGCGAAAATACCGACGGTATCGGCTTAGTTAGAGACTTAACCGTGAACCATAACGTCTCCCTCGCAGATAAACGTATATTGGTATTGGGCGCAGGTGGGGCCGTCAGAGGTGTGCTGCTGCCGATACTGGAAGAAAAACCCGCTTCTGTCACCATTGCAAACCGCACGGTCGCCAAAGCAGAGCAGTTGGCGGCGCTATTTTCGGGGCGAGGAGAGCTAATTGCTTGTGGTTTTGACGAACTGAGTGGGTCTTTTGACGTTATTATCAATGGCACTTCTGCAAGCTTACAGGGAGACCTTCCTCCTTTGCCTGAAGGGATCATAAACGACACCACCATCGCCTATGACATGATGTATTCAGCCGACAAAACAGTGTTTAATCGCTGGGCTGAATCGTGCAATGCAGCCTGCACGTTTGACGGCTTAGGCATGTTAGTGGAGCAAGCAGCAGAGTCATTCTATATTTGGCGGCAAGTCAGAGTCGATACGGGGCCTGTTTTAGCTATGTTGAGAGCGTTTGAATAATTATTGAGAGCGTTATCTCAATAATAACCATTAAGAAAATGTTGTTTAGGCCGATACATAAAAAGTAACGGCCTCTCTTGGCTTTTTAGCCTATGCTGAAGAGATATCTTAGTAAATTTAAGCCAACACTTCAAAACGACCTGTAGATATTATGGATATAGCCACCCTTATTGGGCTTCTAACTGGCTCAAGCATTGTTATTTTAGCCATTACCGCCGGCTCGTCGCTCTGGGATTTTATCAATTTACCCGGTTTAGGCATTGTTATTGGCGGTACGATGGGGGCCACGTTTATTAAATTTAGAATATCTTCAGTGCTCAAGTCGATAGGTTTAGCGTTTAGAACGACTTTTCTTGAGAGAACGGAAGACCCTCTCGCGTTAATACAACAAGTGCGTGAGTTAGCCTCGGTCGTGCGTAAGGACGGCATTCTGGGGCTAGAGAGTTTTGAGGTAGAAAATGCTTTTCTAAAGAAAAGTATAAACCTCTGTGTTGATGGGCACCCTGCAGAGTTTGTAGAAGAAGTCTTGACGCAGGAAGTCGAACAGTCGATCGAGCGATATGATGTAGCAGAAAAGGTTTTTCGAGGTATCGCCGAAACTGCGCCAGGGCTGGGTATGTTGGGTACCCTGATTGGCCTGGTTCAAATGCTGAACAATATGGAAGACCCTAGTACCATCGGCCCTGCAATGGCTGTCGCGTTGCTAACTACATTTTACGGTGCTTTTATTGCTCAAATGATGGCGATACCATTGGCTGATAAATTAGAAAATAAAGCGATGGATGAACATCGGAATATGTCGTTGATTATCACCAGTATCCAAAGCATCTTAAAAGGTCAAAACCCAAGAGTCCTCTCGGAAGTGCTAACGGCTTATGTGCACCCTTCACAGCGCGATCTAGTCACAAAGCAAGACTAGTGCTAAGGAGTTGACGATATGCAAGCGCTAGCCAATAAACGACGTAAAAAGTCTGCTTCTGGTACTGGATGGATCGTGACGTTTGCAGATTTAATGACGTTGCTGCTGACTTTTTTTATTCTTTTACTTTCATTTTCTTCAATGGATACCGAAAAGTATAAAGCGATAGCGCAGTCGATGGCTGTATCGTTTGGTGTTAGCTGGATACAGGGAGATAAAACCGGTGGACAGCTTACCTTAATTGAAAGCGATTTGGTGCCCCCGCCTACTGCAGATAAAGACGAGGTTGTTGATTCTGTAACACCGCCAACCCCTGATCCGTCAAGCATAACTGATGAGCCTATAAAAGAAACACCGGCCCCAGTCGTCATCAATACAGGACCTGAAACGTTGGCTGAAGAACTGGTTCAACAGTTAGAAAAAGAGATTGCTTCAAACGGGCTTGACGTTAGTTTTGATAGTGAAAAAGTTATTGTCCGGTTTTCATCAGAAGCCTCTTTTACCTCGGGTAGTGATGAACTAAAAGCCGGCATGGTGCCGATTATTAATAAGATAGTCACCGCGTTAGCCCGTTGCGAAGGCGATATAATCGTATCGGGATATACCGATAATGAACCAATTACCAGTGGCCGTTTTCGTTCTAACTGGGATCTTTCAGCCGCCCGAGCCGTTAGTGTGGTGCACCAGTTAGTGTTGGAGCAAAAAATTGATGCAAACCGTGTTATGGCTGCAGGCCACGCAGAAACGAACCCACTCGTCAGTAATGATACGCCTGAAAATCGCTCCAAAAATAGGCGGGTTGAAATAAAAATACATAACCCTGAATGCAGTGAAGGCACGTTTAACTTTTGATTAGGCATTAAACATGCGCCTTAACTTGATATACTGCTCTAATACTTGAATAATCCCACCCTTGGTTTAACGATAGATACATTAAGGATTTTATATGAGCGGTCCAAGTCAGCCAAAAACAGTAGATGAAGATTGGAGCGATGAGCGTGTTAAGGCATTTCTTGCGTTGCAGCCATTGGATGACACACACCCAGATTACCATGTGATGATAAAAGCCTATCATTATATGGTCGCTTTTGATTTTGAACGCTTTATCACGTTTTTTGTCGCAGAAGGGCGTGACATCAATGCCACCGACGAAAATGGAAAAACCATATTGGATTTAATATCCATGCATGGCAGTTCTACTGCATACGCAGAGATACTTGAAAAAGCAGGTGCAAAGAAGTCTTCTTAACGTACAGGAGTCTCCTCTAGCTCCATGTAGGTCGGGTTTTAACCCGACAATGGCTAAATAGCTGAGTTAGGTGCGGGAATCTAACACTGAAGCTCGCGTCTAACATTTGTCGGGTTGCCAAAAGTAGGCTCATTAGAGAAACCCGACCTACATATTACAGTGATGTGAGTACTTACTCATAACCCTCTGCAATATGCTTATCCTTAAGCTTCACATAATTCCCCGCTGTATAGGTAAAGTAACTAATCTCCTCGTCAGTCAACGCCCGAGCCTCTCTGGCGGGAGAGCCCCGATATAAATACCCACTCTTAAGTACCTTTCCTGGCGGCACAATACTCCCCGCAGCCAGAATAACCTCTGACTCAATTACCGCCCCATCCATCACAATCGCGCCCATGCCGATCAAAATACGGTCTTGCAGCGTGCAGCCATGCAGCAGTGCTTTGTGGCCGATGGTGACATCATTGCCAATAACCAGAGGGAAGCCATCAGGGTTATAAGGACCTGCGTGGGTAATGTGCAGCACCGAGCCATCTTGAATGCTGCATCGATCACCAATACGGATGCGATGCATATCGGCGCGAATGGTGGTCATGGGCCAGACTGAGCAGTCATCACCTAAAACTACGTCACCTAACACAACGGCGCTAGGGTCAATAAAGACATTGGCTCCAAGCTGTGGCGTGATTCCCTGATAAGATCGTATTGCGGCCATTTTTGAAGCTCCACTAGAGTTTATGAATTGAATGTTTGCGAGCAAGTCATTAGCTTATCAGCGTAATTACGACTTATAAATGAGATTATGGGAAGTTATCGGTTGTTTTATCCTGACAAGAACCCATTATTAGGGTATGACTCAGAGATACTAAAATTGACTGGTTGTGCCTGATATAAAAACGGACTGTTTTAACATTTAGGCAGGCGCAGCACACAATAGTTAGGAACATAATTAGAATGACAAACCCTTTACTGCAAGCATCAGCCCTTCCATTTTTTGATTTAATCAAGACCGAGCATGTTGAACCAGCGATAGATCAAATTCTACAAGATAACCGTCAAACGATTGAACAGTTAACGGCACTTGACAATATCAGCTGGGACACACTTGCTCGCCCTATGGAAGAACTAGAAAACAGACTGAATGATGCATGGTCAGCTGTTAGCCATTTAAATGCTGTGGTTAATGATGAAGCGCTCCGCGACGCTTATAACAACTGTCTAGCAAAATTGACGGCGTATTCAACGGAAGTTGGCCAGAACAAAGCACTGTGCGAGGCTTATAAAACGATTGCGAAGAGCGACGAATTTAAAACGTTGGATCAGCAAAGCCGAAAGTCAGTTGAGAATATATTAAGGGCATTCCATTTATCGGGTGTTGATTTAGATGATGATAAAAAAGCACGTTACTCTGAGTTATCCAATCGCCTTTCAGAGTTAACTAGCAAATTCGCTGAAAATGTACTGGATGCGACTCAAGGCTGGTTCCGACATATTACCGATGAAAAAGACCTTTCAGGGTTGCCAGAAAGTGCAATTGCGGGTGCTCGACAGGCGGCAGAGCAAAAAGAACTGGACGGATTTGTTATCACGTTGGATTTCCCGAGTTACTTTCCTGTGATGACCTATTGCGACAATCGCGAATTGAGACAAGAGGTATATGAAGCGTTTTTAACGCGGGCATCCGATCAGGGGCCGAACGCTGGCAAATGGGATAATGGTCCGTTAATTAAAGAAATTATGTCATTACGGTATGAGCAAGCCAACATTTTAGGGTTTGATAGTTATGCTGATCGTTCGCTCGCTAAAAAGATGGCATCTAGTACGACTGAAGTACTCGATTTTCTAAACGAATTGGCTGAAAAATCAAAGCCTGTTGCAGAGAACGAAGTCGCAGAACTGCAAGCGTTTGCACAAGCGCATGGTGCCGATCAACTAAAAGGCGGTGCCTTGCAGTCGTGGGATCTAGCGTACTTCGGCGAGAAACTAAGACAAAATCGTTATGCGATATCACAAGAAGAGCTACGTCCTTACTTCCCTGCGCATAAAGTGATTGAAGGGATGTTTGGTTGCGTTAAGCGATTATTTAATATTGATATTGAAGTAAGTGATGTGGCTTCTTTGTGGCACCCAGACGTGACCTATTATGTCATTAAGCGTGACGGTGCTGAGATTGCTTCGTTTTATCTCGATCTCTATGCTCGTTCGAATAAACGTGGTGGCGCATGGATGGCAGATTGCCGTGTTAGGCGAAAAGACGCCAATAATAAAACGATTAAACCTGTTGCGTTTTTAACCTGTAACTTTACGCCGCCAGTCGGTGATAAGCCTGCGCTATTAACTCATGATGAAGTGACAACTCTATTTCATGAGTTTGGCCACGGTCTGCATCATATGCTGACTAAAATGGATGTTTACGAAGTCTCTGGCATTAACGGTGTTGCCTGGGATGCCGTAGAACTCCCTAGCCAGTTCCTTGAAAACTGGTGCTGGCAGCCTGAAGCGTTAGCGCTTATCTCTAGCCATCATGAAACAGGTGAGCCGTTGCCAAAGACGCTGTTAGATAAAATGTTAGCGGCCAAAAACTTTCAGGCGGGCATGCAGATGATGCGCCAGCTTGAGTTTTCACTATTTGATTTCCGCTTGCATGCTGAATACAGTGATAGCAACCCTGTTGATGTTGCAGATGTGCTTCAAGACGTAAGAGATAAAGTCGCTGTATTGAAGCCTCCAGCGTTTACGCGGTTTCAGAACTCATTCTCACATATCTTTGCAGGTGGCTATGCCGCAGGTTATTACAGCTATAAGTGGGCAGAAGTACTGGCAGCCGATGCGTTTTCTAAATTTGAAGAGAAGGGTGTTTTTGATCAGAAAACGGGCCAAGGGTTTTTACAGGCAATACTTGAGCAAGGTGGTTCAAGAGAACCAATGGAACTTTTTGTTGAGTTTCGAGGACGAGAGCCGAGTGTAGAGCCGTTATTACACCAAACAGGCATAATTTAGGTACAATACGTTATTTAGGCTTATGTAAATAAGCCGCAATTGAGTTTGAAGCCTATGAAACAACATCGCCGTTTTATTGCAGGGGCTGTATGCCCCAAATGCGCCGAGATGGATCGCTTGATTACATATAGTAGTGAAGACGGTAGTTATCGGGAATGCGTCAGCTGTGGTTACACTGATAAGCAGATGGATGAAGAAGAAACACGTGAGTCAGATGTATTAGAGACTCGTGTTAACCTTCTGACCCCTATGGAGGTCGATGAAGATGTCGTCGCTCTCAAGATTATCGATCCAAGCGCACGCCCTGATGATAGCGATAAAAAGTAGATACCCCGTTATCTGACTCAAATAACAGCGGTCATCACAGTACGTTTCGGTATGAAAAGTGGAACTCAATATGGTTGCGAGACAGCAATGTCTGCCAATGGTCTCGCATCCACTTCCACGTTTGGTGCTGTGCTTTTTCTACAAAGGTGCTGAGATTGAGGTCATAGTACTTGGGTGACCCTGCGACTTGCTTAACCGTCATGAGCATTGATTCATCTAACTCATTGGCAAAGGGTTCGCCAATAAGCTGGTGTGCCAGTAAGTTAGCTTGTGTGACTTCTACGGCACATAACTGGCTGTTTCTTATTGATTTATTATTCTCGTACATCTCTTCTAGCAGTCTATGGCATAGATAGGCCTTCATTAATAACCCATCTAAACCCGTATAGTGGCTAAACACTACGGTTGGGTTAACGAAGTAATTAAATGCCGCGGTTAAAAATGGTTCAAACAACCAATCTGCATGGGCTTCTTTCGCACAGGCTTCTACGCAATCCATCACCTTGGGGGCCATTTCAATATACTCGATCGCAAACTTAACTAAGCAATCGGCGGGATCTTCATCATGTAAGCCAATAATTAAATGTAGCTGATGAATTTTATCTTCCATCATATGGTGGAAGGCATGTGTTTTGGCTTCGGATCGCTTTGCTTGTTCAATCACTCTAAATACTGCTTCAGAATTCATGTAGGTCCCTACTTCAATACCTACCGACAACAGCTTTAAAAAAACTGATAAAGGCTGTGGTCTGATTTATAAATGTTGATATAGAGAGTTTAGAAGAGATATCTTGAAGGAAAAGGTGACGCCTAGTCTTTTTTATTATGAATCCGCGATTTTTCGGTGAAAGATTGCATAATGGTGTGGATGAGACTCATTCAGGCTATTTAAAAAAACCTTGTTCATGAACGTCTTGAACCGTCGATTTTTTCATCGAGCGTAGGTAGAGAACCGCCAATGCCCCACCTCTAAAGAGTAAGAATAGCGTTAGCGCGAACCAAAGTCCGTGATTCCCCCAACCTTGGGTTAGCCACCATATCGGTAAAAAAACCAGTAAAGTCGCCATCAACATGGTGTTTTGCATGTCTCGTGACCGGGTCGCACCAATAAAAACGCCATCAAATAAGTAGCTCGGCATTGCAATAATCGGCAATAGCACTATCCAAATTAAATATTGCTGAGCTGAGGCGACAACTTCAGGAATATTGGATAAAAGGTGAATGATGTTAGCACCAAATAGCCAAAATATGAGTGAGAAGAACGCTGCCGTCAGAAATGACCAAATGGCAGATACCCTAATAATTTGCTTAAAATAGCGAGAGTTCTTTTGGCCAACGGCCTCGCCTACAAGTGCTTCTGCTGCGTTGGCAATGCCATCTAGCCCATTAGATATCAGTAGAAGAAATGTTAGCAAAACCGCGTTAACCGCTAAAATAAGGTCACTCTGCTGCGCCCCTTGAGAAGTAAAGAAGGCAAAGGTAAATAATAAGGTGATGGTGCGAACAAATAGATGTCTGTTGACTTGTAGCAAATGACTAAAGCGCTGAAGGTTGAATAGATCTCGCAGAGTGATCTGCCATTTTTTTAGCCACTGACTTCGGGTGATGATGACAATACCAATAGCCGCAGAGCTGTATTCTGCAATGAGCGTAGCCCATGCAACCCCTTCACTTTTCCAGCCAAGCCCCATGACAAACCAGTAATCCAGCACGATATTAATACCGTTAGCCACAATTAGAATAATTAACGGGCCGCGACTATTTTGAGTGCCAATGAGCCAACCGATCAGTACATAGTGTACGAGCGTTGCGGGGGCACTATAGATACGAATTTCACAGTAACGTCTAGCCAATTCAGTGACCTCTTCGCTACCATCAATCAAATATAAAGCAAATTGAAAGATTAACGCTTGAGTGATAATGAGCAGAACGCCTATTGTGACAGCAAGTGTTAGTGCCTGAGATAAAACCAGTTGTAATAAAGGGCGTTTGTTTCCAGTCTGTTGAGCACCATAGGCTTGAGCAACGAGCCCCGTAGTGCCCATTCTTAAAAAACCAAACCCCCAAAAGATAAATGAAAAAATATTAGCGCCAATAGCCACCGCGCCCAGATAGACAGGCGAGTCGAGATGACCAAGTACCGCAGCATCCACTAAGCCTAGTAAGGGAACAGTTATGTTAGCGATGATCAAAGGCCATGCGATAGCCCATATTCGCTTGTTTAAGGCACTATCTGCAACAGACTCGCCTTGATTTAAGTCATTTATAGATCGCATGAGTATATAGAAATGGTTTTTAAGTTGATTAAATTTTAAGCAATAGTTTGTCTTGTGAAAAAGTTTGAGACTATACTGAACTAAACAAGGATCTGTTAATAGAATTTACTTATATAAAATAAGTGATTCTAGGTTTCCATCAAGTGGAGGCGTCGAGCCTGTGTTTGATTAAGTTTAGTGTGTTGGTTACCTAACAGAATAAAAATAACAAAAGAAAAAACTGTGGAGACTCTCTCTATGCTACCGCTTAGATTGGCCGGGTTTCATTCCAAAAAGTTTTTAAGGTTATGCGTTCAGTGGTTTACTTCTGCCTTTTTACTCGCATTAGCTTCTACTTCTCAGGCTGAATATGAAGTTAATATGACGCCGGGTGTCACCGACATCAGCCAGTCAGTCTTCAGCCTTCACATGGTCATCTTTTGGATCTGCGTCGTGATCGGCATTGCGGTATTTGGCGTGATGTTTTGGTCGATGTTCAAATATCGTAAAAGCCAAGGGGCTAAGCCGGCTCAGTTTCATGAGAGCACTACCGTTGAAATTATCTGGACGTTGATCCCTATCATTATCCTGGTTGCTATGGCGGTACCTGCAACGTCGACGTTAAAAGAAATGTATGACACTACTGAGTCAGACATTGATATTAAAATCACGGGTTATCAGTGGAAATGGCAATATGACTACATCAATGACGATGTTAGCTTCTTCAGTAATTTAAGTACGCCTCAAGATCAAATTAGTAACGAGACGACTAAAGGCGAAAATTATCTATTAGAAGTCGATGAGCCTTTAGTTATCCCTATAAATAAGAAAATAAGATTCTTGGTGACGGCGAATGACGTGATTCACTCATGGTGGGTGCCGGCTTTTGCGGTTAAGAAAGATGCGATTCCCGGATTTATCAATGAAGCTTGGACCAAGGTTAATGAGCCCGGCATATACCGCGGGCAATGTGCTGAGTTGTGTGGAAATAATCATGGCTTTATGCCGATTGTGGTAAAAGCCGTCGAAGAACCAGAGTATTTAGCTTGGCTTGCAGAGAAACAAGCAAAAGCAAAAGCCGAGGCGTTGCAAGCATCTCAAGTGTGGTCGATGGACGATTTGATGGCCAAAGGTGAAGCCGTATACAACACTAATTGTGCGGCTTGTCACCAACAGAACGGTATGGGTATACCACCTGCCTTCCCTGCATTAAAAGGCAGCCCTGTGGCGATTGGTCCTAGTGAAGACCACATCAATATTGTTGTGAAAGGCAAGCCCGGCACGGCCATGCAAGCATTTGCTGCTCAATTGAGTGATGTCGACCTTGCGGCTGTCATTACCTACGAACGAAATGCATGGGGCAATAACACGGGCGACTCTGTGTCACCACAAGACATTGCTAAAGCGAAGGGAAACTAATCTTATGAGTGCTGTCGTTGAAACCGAGTTGAAAGAAGAGAATCATCACGGCCCTGCAACTGGGATTGGCCGTTGGTTGTTTACCACTAACCATAAAGATATTGGCTCGATGTATCTTTGGTTTAGCTTTGCCATGTTTATGGTAGGCGGTTGTTTAGCGCTGACTATTCGCGCTGAGTTGTTTCAACCTGGTCTGCAAATTGTAGACCCTGGTTTTTTCAACCAGTTGACCACTATGCATGGTCTAATTATGGTGTTTGGGGCGGTAATGCCCGCCTTTGTGGGGCTCGCTAACTGGTTAATCCCCATGATGATAGGCGCGCCTGACATGGCGCTGCCTAGAATGAACAACTGGAGTTTTTGGATACTGCCTTTCGCCTTCACTATGTTGCTCTCTACTTTTTTTATGGACGGGGGCGCACCTAATTTTGGTTGGACATTTTATGCACCTCTCTCGACGACTTTTGCGCCGCCGAGTGTGACGTTCTTTATCTTCGGTGTGCATATGATGGGGGTTTCGTCGATCATGGGGGCGATCAACGTGATCGCGACTATTTTGAACATGCGTGCACCAGGCATGACCTATATGAAAATGCCCATGTTTGTCTGGACTTGGCTGATAACGGCATTCTTATTGATTGCGGTCATGCCGGTATTAGCAGGCGTGGTCACCATGATGTTAATGGACATTCACTTTGGCACTAGCTTTTTTAATGCCGCGGGGGGGGGCGATCCTGTCTTGTTTCAGCATGTGTTTTGGTTTTTTGGTCATCCAGAAGTTTATATTATGATCCTGCCAGCCTTTGGTGTGGTTTCTCAGATCATACCGACCTTTAGCCGTAAAAGATTATTTGGTTATCACTCAATGGTCTGGGCGACCTGTGCGATTGCCCTGCTTTCATTCTTAGTGTGGGCTCACCATATGTTCACCGTGGGTATTCCTTTATTCGGTGAGTTGTTCTTTATGTATGCCACGATGCTAATCGCCGTGCCAACGGGGGTTAAAGTGTTTAACTGGGTGGCGACGATGTTTAAGGGGTCGATTACGTTTGAAACACCGATGCTCTTCTCTATCGCATTTGTAATTTTGTTTTCAATTGGGGGATTTTCTGGGCTCATGTTAGCGATAGCCCCGGCTGACTTTCAATACCATGATACATATTTTGTTGTAGCGCACTTTCATTATGTATTAGTACCCGGCGCGATCTTCGGTATTTTTGCTGCGGTGTATTACTGGTTGCCGAAGTGGTGTGGCAACATGTATAGCGAAACATTAGGTAAAACGCATTTTTGGTTATCGTTTGTGGGGATGAACTTAGCGTTCTTCCCTATGCACTTCTTAGGATTGGCGGGGATGCCTCGCCGAATTCCGGATTACGCATTGCAATTTGCAGACTTCAATTTGATCTCATCGCTGGGTGCGTTCTTGTTTGGCTTCACTCAACTGTTATTCCTATTTATTGTCATTCACACCATACGCAGTGGTAAGAAAGCAACGGACGAAGTTTGGGAGGGTGTAGAAGGACTTGAATGGACGATTCCATCACCTGCACCTTATCACACATTTACAACGCCTCCTGAGGTTAAATAACCCAATATGAGCGGTCAATCAGCGTCTAAAAATAAACGAACAGTGCTGATAGCGCTGGTCGTTGTTGTGGGGATGTTTGGTTTTGGTTTTGCCCTCGTGCCTTTGTATAACGTGTTTTGTGAATTAACCGGCATTAATGGCAAAACGGGGCCTAAGTATGTACTGCAGTCCGGTGAGTTGGACACAGACTTAACCAGGTTGGTTAAGGTGCAGTTTGTGACTCAAAACAATGAGGCGATGCCCTGGCACTTTAAGCCAGAGATCAGTCAGGTGGAGGTTCACCCCGGCGAGATGATGCAGGTGGACTTTATTGCGCGTAACCCGACTTCTCGCGATATGGTAGCTCAGGCTGTACCGAGTTTATCACCCAATGAAGGGACGGACTTCTTTCATAAAGTCGAGTGTTTTTGTTTTACACAACAAACGCTAAAAGCGGGCGAAGAGGCCCGTATGCCCTTGAGGTTTGTAGTAGATAAAGATCTTCCTGAATACCTGACCAAACTGACACTTTCTTATACTTTGTTTGATCAGCCTGAAGCCCAGATAGTTACAGAGTCAGATAAGGCTGGTTAGGGATACATAAGCGAGTATAAAAGCAAAATAATAATAGGAGGCTCCATGACCACACCACAGTCATACTATGTGCCCGCACAAAGTAAGTGGCCCATCATTGCGACCATCGGTTTGGCTCTCACCTTATTTGGTGCAGGGTCAATAATGAACGACAGTTCAGCAGGCCGAGATACCGGCGGCTCTTGGTTAATATTTCTAGCAGGGTCTATTGTGATGGCCTATATGCTGTTTGGTTGGTTTGGCAATGTGGTGCAAGAAAGCCGCAGTGGTATGTATAGTCATCAAATGGATCGCTCGTTCCGTTGGGGGATGAGCTGGTTTATTTTTTCTGAAGTGATGTTCTTTGCCGCGTTTTTTGGTGCATTGTTCTATGCGCGGGTATTTGCCGTGCCGTGGTTAGGGGGTGAAGGCGAAAGGGGATCATCAGCGATGTTATGGCCAGGCTTCGAAGCGGTGTGGCCGTTATTGCAAACTCCGAACCCTGAACTTTTCCCCAGTGCTAAAGCGACGATTGATCCTTGGCATCTGCCTTTAATAAACACGCTGTTGCTAGTGAGCTCAAGTGTCACCATTACCATCGCTCATAAAGCCTTAAAAAAGAACAACCGAACACAGCTTAAACTATGGTTAGCTGCGACCATATTGTTGGGTGCGATCTTTTTATTCTTTCAAATTGAAGAGTATATCGAAGCCTATACCACACTCGATCTGACGCTACGATCGGGTATTTATGGTTCGACGTTCTTTATGTTAACAGGGTTTCATGGGGCGCACGTGACATTGGGAACGCTGATGTTATTCATTATGTTCGTGCGCATTCTAAAAGGGCACTTTGATAATGAAAACCACTTTGGTTTTGAGGCGGCTAGCTGGTATTGGCACTTTGTTGATGTGGTGTGGTTAGGGCTGTTTATTTTTGTTTATGTTATCTAGCGACCGTTACCTGATGGGTGACGGGTTTATAGGAAGTTGCCCGCTCAAGACCGCATAAACCAGCAATGCCAATAGTAATACGGATAGTGTCACCCGAACGGTTAGCGCATTAACGGTTCGAGTGGACTTTCCGTCATCTTTTACAAGAAAGACAAGCCCACTGAAGAGGCTGATGATAATCGCAAATAACAGTACCACAATAAGGATCTTAAGCATTTTGTATTGGCCTAGTCGTAATCAGTGTTATCTCAGTATAGTTGTAAATTAATGGTAAGAAGGAATAGATGCACAAAAGGAACATTAGGGCTGATGATCTTTGCGCTATTGATGACGCCGCTATTAGTGGGGTTAGGGGTATGGCAACTCAACCGTGGAGATGAAAAAAAAGCGCTTATTAAGCAGCAGGCAGAAGGTCGCCAAGAGCAACATATAGAGCTAACAGACCTCAATACTGTTGACTGGCATGACTCCGCAGCGGCAGAACAGTGGAATTATAAGAACGTCGATACGAGAGGACGATTTGATCGCAAGGTCTATCTACTGCTCGATAATCGAACGCGCAACGGACATGTGGGTTACGAAGTGATTAACTTGTTCAGAACAGATAATGGTCAGGCGGTGTGGGTAAATCGGGGGTGGGTTAAAGCACCTCTTTACCGGGATCAGTGGCCGGATATTGAGCCCGTATTAGGCGATGTGGAGATTACCGGCTCCGTCTATTACAAAAATACTCAAGCCTTCACGCTGGCTGATAACCCCACAACCCTGCAGTGGCCAAAGCGTATTCAGGCGCTCGATATGACAGGTCTTATGGCAGAGCTAAAGCAAGATATCTATCCATTTACGCTGCGGCTGATTGATGATGAACAGCCTGGCGCATTAAAAACCGGTTGGCGCGTATCAATAATGTCATCTGACAAACATTTTGGCTATGCGGTTCAATGGTTTTCGCTGGCGTTTGTGCTAGTGGTCATGACAGCCATAGCGATTAAAAAAAACAATACAACAGAGGTTGAAAAAACCCATGACAGTTGAGACAAATCTGACCCGCAAAACGATCCGCATCAATCGACTTAAACTCTTAGGCTTGTTTTCCATTGTGTTTGTGCCGATGGCGGCCGCGACCTCGATGTATTTTGCTGGTTGGGGGGTACCTTCAGGTTCAACCAATAATGGCGAGCTGATATGGCCGCCTATTCATATTGCGGAGTTACAAGCCATCGACTCGCAAGGCGCGCCATTGGAACAGCATTTTTCACTGGATGAGCCCGGCGCTCGACCATTGAAGTGGGATTTACTCTCGGCTGATGCTGATAAAGACGCCACTGAAAGCAAGTGGGTTTTATTAGTGACAGGTAATCAGGATTGCAGTGAAGCTTGTCAGAAAGCCCTTTATACCGTGCGGCAAGTTAATATTGCGCTAGGAAAAGAATCTGAGCGCGTGACGAGAGTGCTAGCGAGTAGTGATGATATCAATTCACTCTCGAAAGTGATTGCCCCGCAATACCCTATGTTGGCGTTGGCTTCGGTAAACACTGAAACGTTACAACGGTTTTCTGCAGGGCGAGTGGCGAATGCTAATACCGACAAAATGAATGGGGAAACCATTGATAACTGGAGTATTTGGGTTGTTGATCCACTCGGTAATGTGATTTTGAGATACGAAGCCGATCGCCATGGCAAAGAGATCTTAAAAGACATGAAGCGGTTATTGAAATTGTCAAATATTGGCTAAGTCTTATAGCGAAATAAAGAACATAGTAAAAAGCTCGCAGTGAATAAGGTGTTGAAATGGAAAAGGGAATGACAACCACTATCAGGCGAATGGCAGTGATTACTACGCTGTTAGCGGCTATTGTGGTGGCGTTGGGGGCATACACAAGGCTTAAAGATGCCGGGCTTGGCTGTCCAGATTGGCCCGGTTGTTATGGATTTCTAACCGTGCCCGAACATGTAGATGATGTAAAAGTAGCCGAAGCGCGTTTTCCTGAGTCTCCCGTTGAAGCTCATAAAGGCTGGCCAGAAATGATACACCGTTACTTTGCGAGTGGGCTGGGGTTATTGATAGTGATACAAGCGGTGCTCTGCGTGCGTTATTTTAGGCGCTTTCAAAAAGAGCATCGCGAGCATCAAACCAGCCAGCGGCCGCCCTTAAAACTGCCACTATTTTTGGTGTTGTTGGTAATATGCCAAGGACTGTTTGGTATGTGGACGGTCACGTTAAAGCTCTGGCCGCAAGTCGTGTCAGGCCATTTGTTGGGCGGGTTTGCAACGCTTTCATTATTGTTCTTGTTAACGTTGCGGGTGTTGAATCAGTCTAATCAAAGCCCAAGTATTGATCGGTCTTTTGTCAAACAAATGCGGTTTTCACCTTGGGCCGTAACCGGTCTAGTATTGGTCGTTATACAGGTGTTTTTGGGGGCGTGGACGGCTTCTAATTATGCCGCCGTCGCGTGTCCTGATTTCCCAACGTGTCAGGGGGCATGGTGGCCCGAAATGAACTTACAGGCAGGCTTTAATCTGTTTCAGTCAATTGGCCCTAATTACTTGGGGGGATTGATGGACGGCGAATCACGCGTTGCGATTCAAATGGTTCATCGGGTCGGTGCGTTGTTGCTCACCGTTTACCTTGTTTTGATGTCATGGCGGTTATGGGGTCGTTCAGCTCGACCCGCTAAAATGGCGATTTTATTGGTATTAGCGGCACTAACGGTGCAGGTTAGTCTAGGCATTATTAATGTACTTTGGCTTATTCCTTTACCTGTCGCAGTTGCGCATAACGCGGGTGGCGCGGTGCTGCTACTCAGTCTCGTGTACTTAAATTTTAAGCTTTATGGCGCGTATCAGAGTGATGCGCATCAGGCTGAGCTAGGTCAAACTTATCTAAATATAACAAAAACAAAAGCACCACAATTTGCGAAAAACGCAGAGGTGACCTCATGAAAGCAATTCCAGAGTCTTTGGCTCAGCCCACTCAACCAACAGCCTATAGCTCAAAAACCATGGCTTCTAATGATGATAGGGTAAAGGCAAGTTGGCGAAGTTATCTAGAATTATGTAAGCCCAACGTAGTGGCTCTGATGATTCTTACTTCTGTTATCGGCATGATGTTGGCTAGCCCGACGTTTCCTCACTGGAAGGTAATGCTGTTCGGAAATTTAGGTATTGCGCTTATGGCTGCATCGGCTGCGGCGATTAACCATATTGTCGATCGAAAAATAGATCCTATCATGTCTCGTACTCGCAATAGGCCATTAGCCAAAGGTAATGTAGATGTGACCCACGCGTTATTATTTTCAACCATACTAGGCGTATCGGGTATGGCCTTATTAATCACGCAGATTAATGCATTAACTGCATGGCTCACGTTTGCTTCATTAATAGGTTATGCCGTTGTTTATACGTTATTTTTAAAGCGCGCGACTCCTCAAAATATTGTCATTGGTGGTTTAGCCGGTGCGGCACCTCCTTTGTTGGGCTGGACCTCTGTTACCGGTGTTGTTGAGCCCAATAGCTTGTTGTTGGTACTGATTATATTTGCTTGGACGCCACCACATTTTTGGGCATTAGCGATACACCGAAAAGCGGAATATGCTAAGGCTGATATCCCCATGTTGCCAGTGACGCACGGGGAGGCCTATACCAAAGTTCAAATTTTGCTGTACACCTTAATTCTTCTGGCAATTAGCTTGTTTCCGTTTATCACCGGTATGAGCGGTTATCTTTATTTGGGGGCTGCATTAGCGTTAGGTTTACGGTTTATCTATTGGGCTGTAGTGATGATCAGAAACGTACGGCCTCATGCGGCGATTAATACATTTAAATACTCCATTACGTATTTGATGCTGTTGTTCTTAGCGCTTTTAGTTGATCATTATCTAGTGGCTTACATTGGAACTTAGCAATCACTTAATATGCTAGTGAAATGATATAAGTCCATTCTATTTCTCAATGAAACCGCTAGAATGGGCTTTTTACGATAGATTGGACATTTCCTCTTGGATACACAACTTTTAATGGCTGCATTAGCCGGGTGTCGTGATGGCATTGTGATTACTGATGCTATTTCACCCAAAAATCAAATTATCTATACGAATAAAGCATTTCAGCTAATGACGGGCTTTAGCGAATCAGACCTTATTGGTAAAGGATCTCGTTTTCTATTGGGTACTAAAACGAGACCTACCGCGGCAAAAGCTTTTCGGCAAGCGCTAGGGGAAGGTTCGCGTGTACAAGTGACCCTCAGTGCTATTTGCAAAGATGGGTCCCAAAAATGGCTAGAAATTAGCGGTGGCCCTTTTGAATATAATGGCGAAAAGAAACGATATTTTATCGGTTCTTGTCGAGATGTCGGCGAAAGAGTTGAAGCGGTAGAGGCGTTAATGGCGTCTGAAATAAAGTTCGAGAAAAGTGATGTAGAGGCTAAAGTATCAAGCTACGACAGCATAACCTCCTTGTATAACCGAAGTTATTTTGAAGAGGTTGCTGAACGTGAATGGTTGGCAATGCTAAGAGAACGGCGCCCTCTCTCGGTTTTTTTGATAGGCATATCGAACCTAGCAGGCTTTAAAGCGTCACGGGGGTTAGATAATTCGAACAGGTTGATGGCTAATACGGCTGACGCATTGCGGCAAGTCTTTCGTCGAGGGATTGATTTAGTCGCAAAGTATGATGACGAGCGGTTTATTGTCATTTCAACGGGGATGGCTTGGGAAGAAGCAGAAAACATGGCAGCAAAACTCAATGATGTCGTGGATGGTGAGCTTGCACAAAATACCCCTATAGAAGCGAGATTATATGGCTGTATTGGTGTTGCCACTAAAATTCCAGAAGAGGGGTTTCATGTAGACCATCTTATTGAGTTGGCTGAACAGGCGTTATTAAAAGCGTCTACTTACCCAGAGAGTACTATCATTGTCGCTGAGAGTGATTGTGTAGCTTAGTATGTCATAATATTATTGGCAGTCGCCTTTGTTAAAACCATGGACGACTGCTAAATCTTCTCTTCTTGGTGCTGATTTACAGGGTGCTGAAGCCAGCAATTTGATAGGCACTGTACTGCCAACCTCTATGCTTTCGTAAAGCGCTTTCCTACTAATATCAAATACCGATTTATAGGCCTTGTCGTAAGCATATTTGTATTCAATAAAATAGGTCGTTTCGCCTAATTTTTCTTCACCATCTTCACCGTAGTGTTTGGTTCTGTCAAAAAAATGCGAGGTATCCTCTATATATTTATGGCTTACGATACCGGTTGCTTTAATCCCAAATTGATTCACAAGAGCGACTTCATATTCATGTTTGATAGTCGACTTAAGCATTGAGAGCATGAAGTAAGGGATGATGAAAAACAGTAGGCCAACGATGATAGGTATGAGGAGTATTTCGTTACCTGCAATTCCGATCGCAATACCGCCGAGCGGAATTAACAGTGCCACGATAAAGGTAATGACAAGGCCTAGATGGTTTTTTGCGGCGGAAAGGTAGAGAAAGGTTTTTTCAGATGTGGGTATCGGGGCACTGGCGCCTTGCATCTCTTCTTCCTTGAAGTGAATATTAAAATCGGTGCGAATAGTATCATAAATGAGCTTGTTGTCGCCTGCTATAAATGCATTTATAAACTTTTTAGGTATTTTTAGTCAAGATGATTTTATTCCCTCTAATTTGGCAACAAATCTCAAGGGCTAATAGCGCCTACTGAGTCGTGTAGATTCAAGGATAAGCTAACTGAAGACATTGTTCCTTAATAATGGGTTATAAAAAACACGAATCAGTCTAATGATTAAACCCAAAAACCCTGATATTCTGAAACTAATGTACCTAGAAGTTAATGCACCTAGAAACTAATGTATCTGTAGGCGTTATTATTTGAACTGCGGTTATGACGGTTGTTGCTAACAGACATGGCTGAATAGTGTTTATGCCATCTGAGGTGTGTGCAACCTGTGTTTAGAATCAGTGAGAAAAGACCCGATGAAAAAAGCGTTAAAAAAAATACTAAATACCATCGATGTTCCTAGTGATCTTAATTCGATTATATCCATTGACCATAAGCGAGAAGTGTCTCCTGAGTCAGTAGGGATGACTGAGAACGGTGTGAATGACATATGGCAGTCGGTGATAAACTTATACAAAACGGGTACACAGCCTGCGATAGAGCTTTGTTTAAGGCGTAAAGGCGAAATTGTATTGAATCGTTCTATTGGTCATGTGCGAGGCAATGGCCCTTTAGACACCCCTTACACGCCTAAAACGATTGCGACCCCTGACACACCTATTTGCCTTTTCTCTGCCTCTAAGGCGGTTACTGCATTATTGGTTCATATTTTGGCTGAAGACGGTAGTATTAGCTTGCTTGACCCTGTTAGTTATTACTGTCCTGAGTTTGCCCAAAACGGCAAGAAAAATATAACCATTCACCAAATTCTGTCCCATCGAGGCGGTATACCAGGCATTCCACCGAATACACCGATTGAGGTGCTCTGGGATAACGATGAAATATGGCGTTTGCTCTGCGAGGCGAAGCCTATATCCGTTGATGGAGACCACCTTGCCTATCATGCTATTACTGGTGGGTATGTCTTAGAGCGAGTGATTAAAACCGTTACAGGTAAGAACATTCAACAATACCTAGATGAAAAAATCCGCAAGCCAATGGGCATGAAATACTTTACGTATGGGGTTGAAGATAAAGATTTATCTACGTTGGCGGAAAACTATATGACGGGGCCGAAGCTTGGCTTTCCAATATCATGGGTCGTCAAGCGTGCATTAGGCGCGGATGCTGAGACCATCGGGCAGGTCATCAATGACCCTCGTTTTCAAGAAGCGGTTATTCCTGCGGGTAATTTAGCTGCCACCGCCGAAGAAATTTCTCGATTTTTCCAGATGATGAATAATGGTGGTGAATGGAGTGGTAAACGCATTTGTGACCCGTTAACGATTAAGCGTTCAGTGCAAGAGTACGGCTCAATGCAAATCGATAGAACGATGATGGTGCCCATGCGTTACAGTGCTGGCATGATGCTCGGCGGTAATCCTGTCGGCATTTGGGGGCCAATGAGTGGCTCTGCGTATGGTCACATTGGCCTGATTAATAAAATGTGCTGGGTTGATGAAGCGAGGGATATTTCTTGCTCGATGCTGACCACAGGGATCTCATTTGTGGGTCATCATATTCCGAGTTTGGTGATGTTTGTTAATTCGGTGGGTAAAAACTGTAGTCGCATACCCAATGCAAAAAAAGTAAGTGCATTTGCTTAGTTGAACTTACTCCTGCTAACTGTTTTTTGGGTTAGCAGGAGTGACCGTAATACTTATGAACCGCCTGTTTGAGCTTCAAGAATACTAAGCACGTTTGACATTACCTCTTTAATATCAATCAACGTTTGAGTACGTTGAATAACATCCTCTTTCTTTTCATCTAAGCGTTCTATTTTTGGAATCACTCTTCGAATGCCTTCGGTAATGATTTCATAAGGGTAATGGTGATCTTGAATACTAAGCTTATTGAGCTCAGATATTTCTAATGAAAAAATACTAATAATATCGTACAGAAGGTCTTTAGATTCTAAGGTGGCGGCTTCCCAATAGGCATCATCCATTAGTTCGATAAACGACATAAACTCTTGAATAGTACTGGCTATCGTCACTTGTTTCATTGGCTGGTTTCCTGTCCTTTGCCGCTCAATTATTGAAATACACTTGTTAAAACCGTCGCACTGAAACTGCGAAGCGAAATAAGGGGTGTTTTATCGGTGCTTTTTAAATTGAACAGCGAGTTAAGGTTTATATCTTTGAAGCATAGCAGGTTTGTGTAAGTTGGCTTTGTTTGGTGGGGCGCGGGGAAGGTAGAAGCGGGCATGATGCCCGCTTCTAAGAAGATTATCGGTCGCCTACTGAAAATGTGCCGGTATAGGTTTCAATAGGAGTAGGAGCTGTGCCCGAATCAGGCTTGTCAGGGTCCACTCCTGTTATATCATAACCTGGGTCGCGATAAGTGGTTCTGTCTTCAAGGTTTTGACAGTTGTTGTCTATAAGATCTTGGGGGCTAGGGTCTTTTAGTATTAATGATGTGTCACCGTTAGAGGGGTTGCAGGTAACTGCACTCACAAAGTCAGAAATAAACACATTTGCTTCTCCTGTTCCATAGTTGATGGAGAGTTTAAGTCTATTAATCTCAGTGTTGGTGCCTGTGGCGCTAGTGGTTACTGTAAAGTCAGTAGCCGAGACATATTCCGCCCTATCAATTCGGGTTTGGTAGTCTTTAGTAATTTTTAAAGATTCTTTACTGTCCCCCCAGCTGATGACTGATGACAAAGGTTCGTTATAACCCGATGTTAAAAAAGTATCAGGGTTCAGGGCTGTTAGACTTGTTGCTAATACTTCATTGGTGGTTACTTCTTCGTCATTGACGGTTTTCTTAACTTCTTTGAAGTAGGCAAAGGTTCGTGAAAGTTGCTTACTTGAAGATATAAAACTGTAATCCAAGATATAAGGAAGGAAGTTAGTGGTTTCGTCAGAGTTACTTTCATCACGCAAGATAGCTGCTTTGTTATTATAGGAGCAGCTTACATTATCACGAATGGCGCCTTGAATTTGAATTCTACCACTTTTGATATTGCCTGCGGTATCTTCAGAAGATTCGGCTTGATCCATAGTATCGATGGGGTTGTTGAGAGATATGATCCCAGTTGACGGCCCTTCATATACTGCAAACTGTTTTATTTTGCTTTCCATCAAGGCCACTATGTCGGGTGTTTCTGCACTAGCATTAGCGGTTGGCTGAATAGCTTGTAAATAGTCCCAACTAGAACTTCGGCTGAGGTTTTCTGATACTTCAAATGTTGGGAGAGGGAGTTCAAATGGTACTGCGGTGTTAAGACAAACCGGTTGCCCATTATGGCCTAAGGCTTCCTTTTTATCGCACCCAACTAAACCTAGAGACACTATAGAGATTGAAGCTATGAGTAGATATTTCATTATCATCCTGCTGATAGTACATAAATGGTGCCGAAGAACTATAGTAAAACCGGCAATATAGGCGCTATTTTCGCTATTAGAGACTGTTATTTCAATTGCTGTATTTGTTATCAGTGACGTAATGCCGATTTAGAGGCTACTTTAGTGTGAAAAAGTAACAAAAAAATGCATAAATATGGTCTGTGGCAGGAGCAAATTAGAAGTTAAAGGTCTAAAGTTACAGGGATGCCATGTATTTTAATAGCGAGAGTCGGTCTACAAGGTTCGTTTTAGCTGTCAGCATTCATTTTCAGTGATTACTTTATAACAAAAAAAGGATATTAGACGAGTGTACCGCATTCAAAAAACAAAGTGGCCGCTATCCGTATTTTTATTTGGATGGGTCATCGTATTGTGCGGGTTAATACCATCGTTAACTTCAGCCGAGGTTCTTTATCCCGCCCAAAAAGTCTTAGAATTAAACGATAAAAGCTTGTTGTATGAAATCAATGAGGCCGTAAGGGTTCTTGAGGACTCAAGCAATGGGCTAACGTTAAATGATGTCGTTAAACCAAGTTGGAAAAATAAGTTTAAGCCGGCTAAAAAGGGACCATTGAACCTAGGTTATAGTGATTCCTCCTTCTGGATAAAGCTTCCTATGCGCTATACCGGTAGCCGTGACTCTGTTGAGTGGTGGTACCAACTTGACCTTCCATTGCTAGAGTACTCTGCGTTTCATTTAGTGGTGGGGGAGCCGGATTCACCGACACGAATAATCAACAAATCAATGCATTATGACCTCCCTTTAAATGATCGTGATGTTAACCATGTTACTCAGGTATATCGCTTTTCTTTAAATAAAGGTGAGCAGGCAACGTTGTATGTCAAAATTAAGAATGACTTCTCGATTCATTTACCGTTATCAATTTATACACCTGAAGGGTTTACTGATCATGTTGCGGTAGAAGAGCTGTTATATGGCGCGTTTATAGGCGCAATCCTGATTATGACTGCTTATAACCTCTTTATGTTTATATCGGTTAGAGAGCGTAGTTTCCTGTTTTATATTTTATACATGGCCTCGTATCTTGTCTTCTTAATGACTGAGCGTGTGCATGGGCTATCGTTGTTTGGCGATATTCCTGATGTATTTCATAAAAAGTATCTGGCTTTCTATATTTGGGCATCATGGTTTTTTGCGCTGCTAATGGCTCGCTCTTTTCTTGATACTAAAGAGAAAGAACCAGGGCTAGATTTTGTTATAAAAATGTTTATCGGTATTGTCGTTATATCGATGACTATTACGGCCTATACCGACCTTACAACAGGTATTCAATGGGCCGTATTTTGTACTTTGCTATATGCCATTTTAATGGCTTGGATCGCTTATACGGTGATGATGAGAGGCAATGCAGCCGCACGCTTTTACTTTGTTGCATGGATATTGAATTTTGGCGGAGTCGCTATTTATGCTCTCACGGTGACCGGCTATATCCCCTATAACTTTATAACGGGTAACTCCCCTCATCTTGGTATTGTTTGCCAGTTAGTACTTATTTCATTTGCATTGGGTGATCGCTTGAAGGTTGCTCAGCGTGACGCAGTGTTGGCTAACCGACAAGCACTGGATAACATGAAGCGATACCGAGCGCTATTTGATAATGCTGTGGAGGGTATTTTTCAAATATCTCTAAATCGACGATTTATTGATGTAAACCCTGCAATGGCTAGCATGTTAGGGTATAGCTCTCCTCAGAAAATGATCAAAAACGTTAGGGATGCTATTAGTATTTGTTACCCGAGGGAGGAAGATTTTAATACTGTGGTAAGCGCTATTGAAGAGGGTCATGAAGTTTATGAAATGACAGCGCGTTATAATGGACGAAACGGCCAAGAGTGTTGGGCCACATCAACGGTAAGGGTGATTTATAATCACAAAAGCATCCCTCAGCATCTAGAGGGTACGTTTGTTGATATTACTGAGCGTATTGAACGAGAGCGAGTCGAGCGAGGCAGTGAGCAGGCACGACTTGAAACAGAAGTAGCAGAAGCCTCGGCTGCAGCGAAAAGCCAGTTCTTAGCGAATATGAGCCATGAAATACGGACTCCGCTCACCGCGATTATTGGATATGGCGAGAGCTTATTAGATGAGACGTTATCCGACGAAGAACGGCAAGAGTCATCTGAGGTAGTGGTACGTAGCGGAAAGCACTTACTTCAACTTATTAACGATATTCTAGACCACTCAAAAATCGATGCAGATAAACTCGATACTGAAGTGATGAATGTTAATCTATTAACGTTATTGAGTGAGATAAAAACCTATTTTGATGCCAAGGCAGCTGAAAAGAATATTAGTTTTAATCTGAAATACGACTTCCCACTGCCTTCTGAAATTCAAACAGACCCCACGCGCTTAAAACAAATACTGATTAACCTTTGCTCTAACGCACTCAAATTTACCGACCAAGGCAGTGTTTCGTTGATGGTGCGTTGTGAACCTATCGCTGAAAAGCTGTATATTAATGTGCTTGATACGGGTATAGGGGTTAAACAGGAGCAGCTTGAAAAACTGTTTGACCCGTTTGCTCAGGCCTCGCCTTCGGTCGCTCGGCAATACGGTGGTACAGGCCTCGGTTTAAGTATATCCCGCCGACTTGCTGAAATGTTGGGGGGCACCATTAGCGCCTCGAGTGTATATGGTGAAGGGAGTCAATTTGAAGTGACCATTGCGACAGGCCCACTAAAAAATGTTCGCTTTGTTCGTGATCGCAGCGAACTACATAATCAGCGTACTAAGCTTGAAGTGACCACTACACCCTGTTTACAAGGGGAGGTTTTATACGCCGAAGATAATGAAGTCAATCGCCGTTTAATTAAGCAACTGGTCAGCCGAACAGGCGCATCGCTAACATTAGTTACAAACGGTGCAGAGGCGCTTGAAGCCGGCACCCGAAACGGGCAATGTTTTGATCTGATTCTGATGGATATTCAGATGCCGGTAATGGATGGGCGAGACGCCACGAAAGCCTTAAGAGAAGCGGGTATCAACACCCCGATTATCGCATTAACCGCAAATGTGATGGCTGAGGATATTGCCGAATACAAAGAGGCGGGCTGTAATGAAGTGATGGCTAAGCCGGTTGAAAAAAGTCCGTTTTATAAAATGCTGAGTCGGTATCTTGAGCATAGTGACGAGGCAGAGACATCACCGCTAGATATACCTGATAAAGCTGCTATGAGTAAGATGCAGCCACTGTCGGGGCGTGTGTTGTTGGCAGAAGATAACGCGGATAACTGTCTGCTGATGACGCGTTATTTAACCAAGCTAGGCGTGACAATAATCATTGCCGAAAATGGACGAGAAGCGGTGAGTAAAGCGATGAAAGAGACCGTTGATGTTATCTTGATGGACCAACATATGCCAGAGATGAGTGGTCCAGAAGCGGTCGCGCTGTTACGTCAAACAGGGTTTAACCGCCCCATTTTGGCATTTACCGCTAGTGATGAGGCAGATGAATTGTTACAAATGAAAAATGCCGGCTGTAATGGTGTTGTCGAAAAACCCGTTAAGATAGCGAACTTGTACCAGATGTTGAGTCAGTACTTGCCTATTGCATCTGCAGTTAATGCAGCTTCACCCGACGAGCACCCTTGGCAAGACCCAGATCTGAGGCCGATTGTTGAGCATTTTGTAAAAGGCGTTCCTCAAAGGGTTGAGGCGATGATTGCTGCATTTAGCCAGAAAAATTGGGATGAGCTCCGTAGTCAATCACATCAAATAAAAGGTACTGCGGGCTCTTTAGGGTTCCCTGAGCTGACCGAAAGAGCGAGTCGCCTCGAAACGGCGATCAAACAGGGTGAAAATGAGAATATACAGGGTCTATTTGATGCGCTAGTCGAAGAAGCGACTCTATCAATAACAAAATTTAGCTGATAACGAATGTTAGACCCGCAGAATATCGTCAAGGTAATGGTTTTATTAACAATGCTCATTCATGGTCTATGCTAAAGACTAGAGTGGAAAGCAACGCACAGAGTGGTTAGTAATGAACAGGTATGATTTAAAAGATCAAAAAACAGAGAAGTATTTTGTAAACACTATGTACGGCACCTATGCCGATATTTTGTTTATTCTCTTTCCATTCTTAGTGATAGCGCTTCAGCGAATGTGGAATGAAGAAGGTATTGAAATGCTCAAGCAGCCTGATTTATCTATCGCTGCCGCCATTTTGGCAGGTATGGGCGTGGGTAAGTTTGTATTGGGGTTGATTGGCACGCAAGATCTTGGGCGCTATAAAGAGCGTATTGTGTTTTTTATTGCTGTGACGCTGTTTGTGGTATTAGGCCCGGCGTTGATTTTGATTATCAAAATCATAAACGAAGCTGAAGTACCCCGCTTTGTTATTTTTGTGCAACCTGTATTACTGATCATCGCGATTGCATTGTATTCAACAGCAGTGAGTATTGGCAGTATTATTACGTCTCACGGAGGCGATGATGAGGCGCTAGAAGAAGAGGCTTACGACCCTTATGAAGGTGAAGCTCCTGTGCCTCTAAAAATACAGCCTAAAGCTGAACAAGATAAAAGTGAAGAAACGAACACGCCCCAACGTTGAGGTTGCGGGCTAACAATTTTTAAAATAATGAGGTAAATGTCATGCGCAAAACCAGTGTGCTCATGGTAGAAGATGAAGCAGAAATGAGAGATTTGCTTCGAAATACGTTAGAAAAAGTCGGCGTAGAGTCTATTGGTGAAGCCGGAGACGGAAAAAAAGCCCTAGAAGCTTGCGTAGAAACCCACTATGACATCATTATGTTAGATATTGGGCTTCCAGATATGGATGGGCTTTCGGTGCTTAAAGCGATGAAACGCTTGAATAAAAAGCTATTTGTTGTTTTGGTGACAGCCGATGATTCGATCGAAAGCATCCAAACGGCTATTAGCTCTGGTGCTAACGGTTACGTAGTGAAACCGTATTCTTATGAAAAAATATTAGATGTTATTAATAATTATATTATGACCAACGATGTGGGTGATGATGCTATTAGGGATAACAACGCGTTTTAGTGCTTGTTATTCGTAGGTAGGGTGATGAGTGATGAGTGATGAGTGACGAGGGCATAGGGTTATGCCCTTTGTATTTCTTTGAGGCTGTCACTAAATGCCCGTATAATTCATCAATTCAAAACGATTGATTAGATCGAAATTTGGCAAGGATTGCCTAATTGACAGCGACCAGGAAGGTTAACATGTCTAAATATACGCCCGCGAACACCCCTGCAAAAAATATTGTCGCCCATATAAACCTCAACGTATAGGGGTCTTAAATTTGCTGCTATTTATTGCGTGAGGTGAGAAATTTGATACCTTTGCTTTGTAATAACACTTGTTTTTATAGATTACAGAATGAAAATTGGTCTCTTTTACTAGACTGAGAGCATACTCTAAGTCAGCTTTGGGTATTTTCGCGATATCGTCTTTGTAGTTTACTGTTCTAAACAGGGTGTCTTCATTTGTTGACCTCACCCCACCCGTCACATAAGTAACCACCTGCTCATCCAACGAATAATCAAACGGTGTATACTCAATCGAATCGTCCCCCATTGGCACCATGATAGCAATGATTTTATTTCGTTGATGCTGGTAGTTATTCACTCCTTTACCATGAGTGTGGGTGTATTTATAGCCGTTAAATGCGGCTAAAAAATAAACCAAGGAGAAAATAAAGGTAATGTAAACGGTTAATGCATAACCTGAGGTGTAAAGGTCTATAGTATGACCCTGAATATACGTGCGGATAAACATCGACGGCCTCCTTGCCGAGCGAGTGATACCGTAAATTGTGCAGTGAATGGTGGAAAGTACTTATCCGTTACCGGCTTTCGCGTACAGATTTCATTCTTTGTCTGATGAATAATAACACCATGTTGAAACAACCCGTAGGGCGTTTTTTCATTTCTCCTTTCGAGTAGCAAATACTCTGTTGAACCCAGTGTAACAAGCTCTCATTTAGGGGCATTATTGCCCCTTTTTTTCTTTTCTTTCTTTTCGCTTTTACTTAATGTGCTGAAGTCGTTTCCACGTTTCTTGTAAAATCATTGCGTCATTGGCTGCTCTGTGAGTCACGATATCCATTTCGCTAATCACTTGTTGACGAACGTCTTGCCACTTTAAAATCTGCTCTTCATTTAGCAACATAGAAATAGAGTCTAAATGAAAGGTTGGTTTAGCTTTTGCCGCCTTAAATAAACGGTGCATCCAGAAACTATCAAATGTCCAAGCATCGCAAAAAATATCGCCACTTAGCAGCTCATTCATTTCTTTGACGACCCTATATACCTCGATACCTTCGTCTACTAAGCGCTGACGGCAGAGACCATGAATTTCTTCAGCTGATTCTGACCAATCATTCCATAGCACGTGAGGCTTAATAAGCCAGCTATGGGTGCTACTATCTGGAAGGCAAATGCCTACCTCAATAGGGTAACTGGCAACCAGGTCTAGGCTGGATGCTTCAAAATCAATAAAAACAGGTTGCGATGGAGAATTCATTTTGACTAGGGGATTGCACTCTTGTGTTGTTGATTTTGAAAACCGAAGGGCTTTGAACAATGGTTATAGTAACGGTTTTGTCATTGCCCCTGCAATTTGTAATTTAGAGAAGGCTCTGATTAGTTGCTACTGCTCTGTGCTTCAGCTTTTGATAAAGAGCGTGAAGACGGCCCTGTTAGTGGCGTGTAGATCAGTTGATTACCTGCTATTTCGGGGAAATAGACAATCATTTTTGAGCCTGTATCTTGCTGTTTATGATAGATCACGGTGAGTAACCCTGGACGTTCGTCTGCAAGATACTTAATCATATCCTTGTGACGGTCATGTGAAAGGTCTATTAACACCGTGTCTTCGCTTGAATTGAATTCGTCAGAGTTAAATAATAGCTGAGTGACGTGGCTTCTAAGTTTTTGAAAGTCAGGGCTTTTGGGTTCTTCTGCGATTTCTTCTGCAGCTGTAATGGCGCGCGCCTCAGCAAGCGCGCTGTCAGACACTTGAATTTCTTCAAATGTGGGTGCAATTCCGGCTGCAGATGACGGCAGTGACTCTATAATCTTAATCGACGCGAGTGAATCGCTACCTTGTAATAACGTGTTATCGGCATTAATACCGAGTAAAGACCATGACACAGCGCTTGCTAAAAGTAGTAGCCCCGTTAGAGGACGTGCGGTTGATTTGGCAGATACTTTAGCGGGTAGTGGTTTCATTAGTTGGTAACTGGCAAGCAGCGATAAGCAGGCCGCTATGATGCAAACAATAGTAACCGTCATAGATAATGTAGTGACTTCTGCAGGCATGGCTTATTCCTCAGTAAATACTGAATAGACGCTTCAAAAACGTACCGATATTAGTATTAGTTATAGCAGATTAGCGTAGCTTCCGTTTAGGTTTTTGTATCAAATGAGGTTCTGGTCACTATTAACATTAGGCGGTGTAGTATGAATTATTGGGGAAGAGCCTTTCCCCTGACTTGCTGCAGCCGTACAATAGACATTTTAGGCAGTTAAGCTGCCTAGCGGGATGAGACTTTTGCGCCATAAAGGTGTTCGCAATGTCGAACAAAAGTCTTAGGAACTTAGCTACGTTATTACCGATTGGAAAATTATGTCTGAAAAAGTCGTGGTGATTTATTCAGGAGGGATGGACTCCTTCACCTTGTTGCACAAGGCGATTAAAGAAGGGAAGCAGGTCTATGCGCTATCATTTAACTATGGTCAGCGCCATTCTAAAGAGCTTCATTATGCACAAAAGGTGTGTGATGACTTAGCGATCCCTCATAAAATTGTTGATATCACAGCGATTAACCAGCTGCTGCTTGGGTCTTCTTTAACCGACGATATCGAAATTCCTGAAGGGCACTATGAAGAAGAAAGTATGAAATCGACAGTGGTGCCTAACCGCAATATGATCATGCTTTCTTTAGCCATCGGCTATGCGGTTTCGATACATGCCGTCGCAGTTTATTATGGTGCTCACGGGGGAGATCATGCCATTTACCCTGATTGTCGACCTGAATTTATAGACAAAATGGACGCAGTTTCGCAGATCGCAAATTATGAGGCTGTGGATATTATTGCCCCGTTCTCTAAGCAGAATAAGATAGATATCTTACGTACAGGGCTTGCGATGGGGCTAGACTATGGTAAAACCTGGACCTGCTATAACGGGCGTGATCGTGCCTGTGGTAAGTGCGGCTCGTGCCAAGAGCGTCTTGAAGCGTTCACTAAAAACGGCATGACCGACCCCGTGCCTTACGAGTCCGTTTAATCGTTGTTATTTCCTGAAAGGAAACCCATGCCTAGCGTTAATGTGTATCGCGTTAAAGAGATGTTCTATAGCCTGCAAGGTGAAGGGGCTCAGTCTGGCCGCGCGTCTCTCTTTTGTCGTTTTAGTAAATGTAATTTATGGACTGGGCGTGAACAAGATCGTGCAGATGCCGTATGTAATTTCTGTGATACCGATTTTGTCGGAACAGACGGCCAAAATGGTGGTACGTTTGACACCCCTCAGGCACTCGCTAACGCAATAAAAGTCCTTTGGGATGCTGGGATAGAAGCCGCAGGGGGCACAACGACAACGGCTGACAGCAACAAAACTAAGCCCTATGTGATCTTTACTGGCGGGGAGCCTTTGTTGCAGCTTAATGAGGTGTTAGTTGATGAAATGCACTTGCTAGGCTTTGAAGTAGGTGTTGAAACCAATGGTACTCGCCCTGCCCCTAAAGGCATAGATTGGCTCTGTGTAAGCCCTAAAGCTGATGCTGAAGTGGTGCTGATGCAGTGTAATGAGATAAAACTCGTATTTCCGCAGCCATTGGCAAAGCCTGAGCGCTTTGAGCACATAAAAGCACAGCACTATTTTTTATCACCGATGGCGGACCCTCTAATTATCGCAGGGCGAGATGAGAAAAAGGCAACGAATATGCGGTTGGCAACGGACTACTGTCTTGCTCACCCCCAATGGCGACTAACATTACAGATGCATAAGATCTTAGGTATTGATTAGACGAGTAACGCTTGCCTTTGTGGTGCTATAACCTTCTAGGAATTGAGTACGATGTTAAGTTTAAGAGATATTGTTCGAAGCGGTCATGTGGTTCGTTGGAATAGCGTTAAGCATGGTAGACCACAGTATCTGGCCGAGCATCATTATATGGTCACTATGATCGCTAGAGCATTGGCAAGGCGAATCTTAAGTGCCGATTATTACACGGCTGAAAAGCAAATATTGTTGGTTGATTATTGTCTTAATCACGATCTCCCTGAGCTTATAGGGGGGGATTTACCGTCAGTGAGTAAGCGTAAGCTAGAAGCCATGCTGGGCGATAAAGCCGATGTTTTTAAGCAGTTTGATTATGAGATTCACCCTCCACTGCGAAAGCTCGACCAGAAGATGGAGAACACGCCGTTAAAAGAAATTGCTAAGCTGGCAGACTGGGCTGATGCTATTGTTTATATACAACAAGAAGGCCAAGGAAACTACGAAGCCAAAATAACTCAGCACGCTATTAACAGCCTGGTGTCATTCTTGCCAGAATCATTAGTGAAAGAGGCGGGTATAAAAGACAAAGTCGCTACATTTTTTGAGCAGCCTATATCTCATACCCATAGCATTGAGATGAAGCTAAAAAAAGCTTACGCAGATAAAATAGTCAGTGCTCAAGCTATGTTTCCTGAGTTTGAATGGGCGGAAGCCGGAAAGGTTTTAGAGGCGTTGCTAGAAGGAGAGGATGCGCAGATAAAATTCGAGTATTAATGCATTTTTTGTGTATAATTTAACCAAAATTAATCTATGCTCATAATGGAATATTCTATGATGGGTGACCTTACAGCCTTCTAAGATATTGGGTAGATTTAAAATGTGTTTTATTCGTTACTCGCTGTTGGCCATTTTGAGTATGACTGTTTTTGTTGCCCAAGCTGAAACAGTTATCACTGTCGGTGGTTATGAGTTTCCCCCCTTCGTTAGTTCAGGCGATATACAACAACCTAATCACGGCATCACCATTGATTTGATTGAACATTTAAACCAAGTTCAAAGTGAGTATACGTTTAAGTATTTTCCCACCTCATCAAAACGTCGTTATATGGATTTTTCGGTAGGCCGTTATGATCTTATCATGTTTGAGAATTCTGGCTGGGGTTGGGCAGAACAACCGGTTGAGGCGTCTAACGTATTTATGCACGGTGCCGAGGTTTATATTGCTTATAATCGACCAGAGCGCGATCAGCAATTTTTTGATGATATCGCCAGTAAGCGCATAGTCGGTATGTTGGGTTATCACTATGGCTTTGCGAACTTTAATTCCGATGAAGATTACCTGTCAGAGCACTTTAATGTGCTACTCTCGACTGATCATTTAAGAAATATACGGTTAATCCTAACAGATCGCCCTGAACTGGCTGAAATCGCGGTAGTTACGCAATCTTTCTTGAATGATTACCTTGCCCAAAACCCGAAAGACCGCGAAAAGCTATTAATATCCAATAAGCTAGACCAAGAATATTTGCACCGAATGCTAGTACGGAAAGGCGCTGCAATATCGGTGGGCGGGCTAAATCATCTCATCGACAGTCTACAGACAGAGGGTATCATTGCTAAGTTAGAAAAAAAGTATGGTATTAAGCGAAATCGACTTGATTAGGCTCACCATCGATTAGTTTCAATACCTCGTTCATAGCGACGTGCACGTAGTTTGTGTGCCGTCAATTATCGAGTCGTTAAGTTAAACTCAGTGATGACTCGACCCTCTTTTGTTTGCCCTTCCAGTGAGGGCTGTAGTGCAAATACTTGGTCATTGGGTACGTTATTTTGCGCTACCAGCTGTGTTTTGATGCTGGTGATGCGCAGCTTAGCGAGAGTTGTCAGTTCTAGGCTAGAAACCGGTTCGGTTTTTAAAGCGGAGTTATAAAGTGCTGTTTCGTAGGCTTGAGCATTGATAGTGGCTTGTTCTGGGGTCGTCTCATTCTCGTTACTAACGGATGAAGCGACGGTAGCCTTGATCTGGTCTATCGCAGTCTGACCAAATGTTGTTGTAATAATTTTTTCAAGTGCAGCAGTACGTTGTTGACTGCCGTGTGCCGCCAGTTTTTCTTCTAGCTTCGCTTTCTTGAGTGCTTCTCCATCGCGGCTTTCGTCAACACTTGCTCTTATCTCAAGCATGAGTTGTGGACGGCTATTGAGTGCTTTAGCTAGTTTTTCAAGGTTACCTGTTTGCTCGGCTGTTAATGCTGCTTTGCCTGGCTCGAAAGAGACTGAATTGAGCGCCTCTGGATCTCCACCAACTAGGCTTCCGATCATCGAAAACGGCGCAGTAGCGGCTTTGGTAATGACGTTAGTGAACGCCTTTAGAATAATCCCGCTGATTTTGAAGTTCGGATCATCAAGGTTTCCTCGGGTTGGCAAGTCGATATCGATAACACCGTTACGGTCTTTTAGAATGGCGAGCGCTAACTCTAATGGTAGGTTAATAGACTCTTCGCTATTGACGGTATCGCCTAGCTCAAACTGATCGAGAATCAGTCGGTTTTCGCCTACTAACATGCGTTTATCGATTTTATAGTTAAGGTGAAGGTTTAGCTTACCTTTATCGATTCTATAGCCTGCATAGCGGCCAGAATAGGGCGTCATTGTTGATAACTCGATATTATCGAACTTGACGGCTAGGTCAGTATACAAGTCGCCGCTGAGCGGGTTGATTTTGCCTTTTATCAGTGCTTTTCCGTAGTCTTCAATCGTACCTTTAATATCCACGGAGGCTTTTTCGGCGTTTTTGGAGGTTAAGCCACTAATTTCGCCGCTGATATTCTGAATGCTGGTACCAAACTGAGGCGTTAATGATAAGTCAGCAAAATAAGCTGCGCCGTTATTAAATAAAATGCGATTGATATTTAAGGGTAGCGGTTCAGTTTTTGCTGCCGTTTTTTCGGTTGCTGGTTCAATCGGTGTTGGCTCTACCGTTGTGGATTCTTGAACCGCCTGTTGAGGTGCTTTATTTGCGACAACCAGCTGAGCTAGGTTTGTAGAGCGGTCTTCAGTGACGATAATTCGGCCATAGGGTTGCTCAAAACGAATGTCGTTGATATCAATGGAGAGTGGGTTAAAGTTTACCTTGATGGGCTCAATTGAAAGACTTTGCCAACCGATTAAGCGCTCATTGATAGTTTGATCTGTGGTGTTGAATTGATTAATGCTAACGGCCCCATCAAAGCCACCATTCATTACGTTGCTATTAGAGTCAGACGCCAGGGTTAGGTTGCCATTTACTGAAAGCGCACCTTCTTCAAGGGTTATTCTGACATGGTCATTAAGGTACGGCTGAATAATAGGCAGTGCTAGGTTGTCGATGTTAATCGCGGCTTTAAGATTAAGGGGTGTGGGTGTTACCTGCCCGCTAATCTCGCTTTTACCGGAGCTTTCAACAAAGTAAGAAAGCCCAAAATCGAGACTCTTGGTCATGTCCTGACTTAGACCTGATAAACGGCTGTTAATATTCTCTATGGTTACTTTTGCCGGCGTTGAGGGTTGTCGATCGGTAATATTGAGGCGGCTTTTATTTAGCTGAATCTCGCCAATCGACCATAGAAAAGGTTTATCCGCAGGCACTGAGGCGTTTACAGTTGAAGCAGTCGTGTCAGCGTTTGATTCTGCTTGGGCGCCAGAGGACGGTTTTTCGGTAACCGACGTTTGAGCAAAAGGCGCTAATAATGTTAGCTGGCCTTGAGCGTCACGCTCAAGATTGAGTGATAATGCGTCGATAGCGAGACGACTGATATCTAGTTTTTGTTTGGCTAGATTAAAATCAAGCGGACCAATAGACAGTTTGTCGATATCTAAAAATGCATCGTCTGTTGCATTAAGTGCGAGTAGTAGCTTATCTAGGGTAATAGTGGCATTACTAATCTCTAATAAGGGCTCGCTTTCAGTCATTCTGACATCATACTGCCCTTCGATGCCGATAAGACCGTGTGTGAGTGTATAGGGTGCTTGATTTTGTGCGTATGCCCATAGCCGCTCAGCTTTTATATTTTCTACTTTTAGAAAGCCGCTTGAGTGGAACGGAGCAATGCCGAGGTTTCCTCTCCAAGCTAACTGCTGACCGGTGCCTAGGGCAATATCTAATTGGTAAGCGCCTGCTTTGTTCACAAACGTAGAAAAGTTAGTTAAGGCAAAGCTGATGGGCTTGAGTTGATGTTCGATTAACTCAGATTGTGTGTGGTCTATGACTTCTACTTCACCGCCATCAACGAGAATGCTATCAAATAAAAGTTTAGGCGGCTTAGCGTTATTGTCATCTGTTGTGCTAGCCTCTACAGGTTTGTCTGCTTGAGCCTTCTCGATTGCTTTTTGGAAGTTGGTCTGGCCGTTTTCATCAATGACCAGTTTGACATACGGGGCGATCAGCTCAAGGTTGGAAAATGTTACCGCACCTTCAATAAGTGAGCGAAGCTCAATATCGTTGTGATAGCGATCAAACGATACAACGGTTTTACCTTGTTCGTCCTGTATTGCAAATTGGTTAATGGTTAGTGTAAGTGTAAATGGATTAAGCTCAACCGTTTCAATGCTGCTTGTCCAGCCTAGGTTTTGTTCTATTTGCTCAATCGCTATATCTTTGATGACATTCGGAAGAATAAAAAAACCAGCAATGGTATAGCTGGATAGAATGAATAAAAGCCAAAAAAGGCGTGACCGATACCAATAGCGACTAGTAATCTTTGAGAGTGCGTACACGTGAGTTCCTTGCGCTGAAAACTGATGAATTCAGAGTAGTAGATCAAAATAAAACTGAGATAAAATATTTTAACAAAAAGTATAGTTCAAAACTCATTAATTATAGGTTAACTCGGCATTGAAAGGTGTCCTAAAAAACAAAGGCAGGGTAGACGTGTGGATAAATGGAATATCAATAAAAAATGCGCTAACAGCTACATCATAGGGGGGCTGACGTCAGTACTTGTTTCCGCAGGTGCGATGGCTGATGAAGCCGATGACTGTATTTTAGAAGGCGTAAAAAATGCCACGCCAGAGTCATCGTTAGTAACACTAAAAGAAAACTGTGAGCGCTTGAGAGCGGCTGCAGTAGAAGTGCCTGCGCGGTTAATAGAAGAGAAAAATACTGAATTTAACCCATTTGTCATTACGCCACATCGCCAAAATTATATTCTCGCTTATAGCTATATAGACTCGCCTAACCAGCAGCCATACCAACAAGATATTTACCCAGGCATTACTGACCCGATTAACAATGAAGAGATTAAGCTTCAGCTTAGCCTTAAAGTGCCGCTAACGTACTCTAAATTATTGTATGAAAATGATGGCATTTACTTTGGTTTTACACTGAAGTCTTTTTGGCAGCTTTATAGTCCAGATATTTCTGCCCCTTTTAGAGAGACAAATTACCGCCCTGAAATTTATTATGAAACATCATTTCCGTTTGAACCGTGGAACGGAACGTTATTGACTCGGGTCGGTATTGAGCACGAATCCAATGGTCGCTCACAACTGTTAAGCCGAAGCTGGAACCGAATTTATGCAGGCGTAGGTTTTGCACAAAACAACTGGAGTGTTTACGTTCAGCCTTGGTATAGAATCCCTGAGCAGGCTAAAGTCGATGATGGCGACCCAACAACGCCTCCACCACCTAAAGGGGATGACAACCCAGATATTGAAGACTATTTAGGGCACTATGAATTACACGGGGTGTACTCCCATAAAGATGTCGAGTTTACAGGCATGACACGGTACAACTTTGAAGAAGGCAATGGTGCGATTGAAGTCGGTGTGAGCTTTCCCTTGTGGGGCCGACTCAAAGGTTATGTTCAGTACTATAATGGCTATGGTGAGAGCCTGATTGATTATAACTATCAGATAGAGCGCATTGGTATAGGGATTATGTTAACGGATATGCTTTAAATCCGTTTGAGAGTGTTAGGTTAGATAACGCTTATATACATAGGTGAAAAATATGATGGTAAATAGTCGCGATATTATTGAATTTTGGTTTCATGAAACCACGCCTAAACAATGGTTTGAAAAAGATGCTGCTTTTGATCAGGTCATTAAAGATCGATTTTTTATGACTCACCAAGCAGCCGCGCAAGGCGAGCTCTATCGCTGGCGTTCAAGTGCAGAAGGGTGTTTAGCTGAGATTATTATTTTAGACCAGTTCTCTCGTAATATGTTTCGAGATCAAGCGTTAGCGTTTGCCTATGATAACGTTGCATTGGTGTTGGCTCAGCGTGCGGTTGAGTTAACGCTAGACCAAGCCTTACCTGTAGAGCAACAGGGGTTTATCTATATGCCTTATATGCATAGTGAGTCTCGCCTTATTCATGAGCAGGCAGTGCCGTTATTTAGTCAGCCAGGGCTGGAGGAAAAACTGCACTTTGAATATCGCCATAAAGAAATTATAGACCGGTATGGTCGATATCCACATCGTAACGCTGCCTTGGGGAGAGCGTCTACCACTGAGGAACTAGATTTTCTAGAATCACCGGGCTCGTCATTTTAACGCATAGCCTATTTAATTCATGGCTATGCGATTTAACCTGAGCCCTTAGAGTCTCATGCTGACATTCGCTCGCGTGTTGATTTATCAAGCGAGCAGATATCCTTTACACCGACTAATTTAGTTAACTGATTAATTAGCATAGAAATACTCCGCTCGCCGGATACACTCAGTTCTATTTCCATGAGTTGGTCATTAGATTTCATGACCATATTGTCTAATGCAAAGCCTCTTACTCTGATGGTGCGCAGCAAGCGCTCTAAAATAGCCGGTGTGTTTTCTACGCTAAATTGAATGGTTGTTTGGTTGTAGGCTATCTGGCTCATGCTGCACTCCCTTTTGTTTGTTGAGTATGGCTAGTTTCATCAATCATTTCGCTATTAGCTGAACCGGGCTTAACGATCGGCCAAACGTTTTCTTGGCTGTTTATCTTTACATGGAGCAGCATCGGCCCTTCATAGGCAAACAGTGTTTCGATTGCCCGTCGCATCTGACTCGCCTGCGTGATTGAGTGCGAGGGTATCTCAAAGGCTTCGGCCATTTTAAGAAAATCTGGGTTGTCTGAAAGGTCGATTTCGCTGTAGCGCTGTTTATAAAATAATTCCTGTTGTTGCCTCACCATTCCTAAGCATTGGTTATCAAGAATAATAATCTTGATCGGTAATTGGTGGCGCTTTATGGTCGCTAGCTCCTGTACATTCATCATAAACGAGCCGTCACCACTCACATTAATAACGGTGTGGTCAGGCATAGCAAACTGCGCGCCGATGGCAGCGGGTAAACCAAAACCCATAGTACCTAAACCGCCACTGGAGAGATGGCTTCTTGGGTGATTAAACGTGTAGTGTTGTGCAACCCACATCTGATGTTGGCCAACGTCACAACTGATAATGCTCTTATCTTGGCTTAACCGCGATAACATAGCGACAAAGTCAGGGCCATTGATCGTCTCATGCGGAGTCGTTTGCTCGCTATTGGCTGGACGGCAAAAACCATTGGTTCTTTTGTCAATGGTGCACTTTTTCTGCCATTCGGTAATATCTAGAGGCATGCTTAATGCGGGTAATATCTCGGCTAAATTACCCTGTAAGGCAATATCACAGGCTTTTAACTTTGATATTTCAGCAGGGTCACACTCGATCTGAATAATATGAGCGTTAGGTGCAAAGGTGTTAACGTTACCGGTCGCCCTGTCATCGAACCGTGCGCCTGCCGATATGAGTAGGTCGCACTCTTGAACGGCTAAGTTTGCCGCTTTAGAGCCGTGCATTCCAAGCATTCCAAGGTTGTGACTATATGAGCGACCGCTATTACCCAACCCTTTTAGGGTTTCTACGCAGGGTATTTGGGTTTCTTCAAGAAACGTTCTAAGCGTATTTTCTGCCATGGCCATTGAAACCCCGCCACCACTATACAGTAATGGTTTCTTGGCAGATGCTAGCAACTGGCGGGCTTTTTCGATATTGCCTTGCCATGTTTTTCCAATTGTTTCCTTCTGAGCTGGCATCGCTATGTCAGGCCTAGGTGTTTGTTTTTCAGGTGAGGTCTCGCAGGCATTAGACTCAATTGCCATTAATGCCTCGCGGCTCACAGGCGCTAATAAAACATCCTTGGGAATATCTACCCAAACAGGGCCGGGTCTGCCACTTTGAGCCAACTGTATCGCCTGATCCACAATGCTCGGCAACTCATCAGCGTCAGTCACTAAATAGCTGTGTTTAACAATACCTAGCGTCATGCCAAGAATATCGGTTTCTTGAAAAGCGTCTGTGCCAATTAGCGCCGTTGGTACTTGCCCTGTAATGACTAGCATCGGAATTGAGTCGGCAAAGGCATTGGCAACCCCTGTAATAAGGTTTGTGGCACCCGGCCCAGATGTAGCCATGCATACGCCAATTTCACCACTGGCTCGAGCATAACCATCAGCAGCTAAGGCACAGCCTTGCTCGTGTCGACAGAGGATATGCTGTAATGCTTGCTCAGGTGTATTGTCGCTGACAGAGACCAACGCATCGTAGAGGGGCATGATACAGCCACCAGGGTAGCCGAAAATAGTCTCGATTTTATGGGTCTTAAATGCCGCGATAATACTCTCTGCGCCGTTCATGATTGTGTCCTTGTTCATTTTCACTATTGAGTCATCCTCGCGAAGGCGGGGATCTATTATTGTCTTTTCTGTTACCCAAAAACGAAAAAACCCCCGGTTCTTTCGAAGCGGGGGTTTTATACGTATTAAGTTAACTATTTACTCAGCAACGCAAAACTCCCCGGAGCGGTACGACGACCACCAGGACGAGAACATTGACGACGAGCATAATAGAGCGATTCATGATTACGTATTTTATACCTGATTCAACGAGCAAAACGTGTTTGCAAGGCTCGCTGTTGATTAATGGGCTGATCTAAATTTGATCATTATGGAGCAAAGTCTAGCCTTAGATGCTTATGGTTGGCAACCCTCTAAGGCCATTTTTTGTTAAAACAGTTAAGTCTGGCTAGGTTATTTTGGCGTTGATAGCTTTTTTAGCGCCGCTAATAGGTAGGTCCAAAACAGTTGAACGCTTTCGATATGTACTCGCTCATCGGGCGAATGAGCGCCTCTGATGGTGGGGCCGAATGAAATCATATCCCACTCAGGGTATTTTTGACCTAAAAGGCCGCACTCAAGCCCTGCGTGAATCACTTGTATTTTTGCGTCCTTACCAAACGTATTTTTATAGACGTTTTGCATGGTGGTTAATAATGGTGAAGCTGGCGCAGGTTGCCAACCAGGGTATGCGTTATCGGTAATAACGTTTGCGTTTGCCTCTGAAAAAACAGATTGAATGAGTGCGCAGGCTTTTTCTCTGGCAGTGTTGTCTGAACTGCGCACCAAACATTGGGCTGCACAAGATTGTTCATTTAGAGATACCGTGGCGAGGTTATTGGATGTTTCAACCACACCGTCAAATATGCTGCTCATTTTTATAACCCCGTTGGGGCATCGGTAAAGGGCATTAAGCAGCTGTAATTGGCTCTCATTGGTTAAGCATTTAGATGGGCTTTGGTTGTTCTGTGGATGAATATCAGCGGTAACAGTATCATTAGCCGCGCTCAGTTCACTTCTGAAAAGAAGCGTCATAGCGTTTACATAGTCTTCAAAATCTTCTTGTTGTTGTTTAGGTAAAACTACGGTTATTTCACTGTTGCGGGGAATCGCATTGCGCAATGTGCCGCCCTCAAAACGACTTATTCTAAGGTCAGGAAAGTCATGTCGAGACTCTAACGCAATACGGGTTGCTAGTTTAACGGCGTTGCCTAGCCCTTTATGAATATCAATACCCGAATGGCCGCCTTTCAGATCTTTTACTGATAATCTGAGTGCCGTGTAATGGTCGGGGATGGCTTCCCATTCAACAGGGATAGCAATATTAACGTCGATACCGCCTGCACAGCCAACATACAGTTCACCCTCTTCTTCGGTATCAAGGTTAAGTAGTAAACGCGCGTTGAGCACGCCGGCTTCAAGGTTTGTAGCGCCACCCATACCTGCTTCTTCATCAACGGTTAGGAGTGCTTCTAGTGGGCCATGTTCGATATCTTCGCTTAACATCACTGCCAGAATCGCGGCCACGCCTATACCATTATCAGCACCGAGTGTCGTGCCGTTAGCGGTCACCCACTCGCCATCAATATAGGGTTCTATCGGGTCAGTAAAGAAGTCATGAGTACTGGCATCGGTTTTTTGAGGCACCATATCTAAATGGCTCTGCATCACTATAGCGGTAGCATTTTCACGGCCTTTCGATGCCGGCTTTCTAATAATCACGTTGCCGGCTGAGTCAGTAAATGCGTCTAAGTTTTTCGTATGAGCGAGCTTGAGTATATGAGTGACTAGTGCCTGCTCATGTTTCGACGGGCGTGGAATCTCACACAGCTGATTAAAATAGTGCCAAATTAAGTGGGGTTTAAGTTGTGTGATATTCATAATGATGACCTTTAAAGCGCCTCGGTCTGACAGACATTGGGACGCATGCGAGAATAAATGGTTGAAACTATGCGTCACACAATAAAGAAAACTAGCTGTCTTGAAAAGGGCTGGTGATATCAGCCTTCCTAGGATAATCCTTGCGGCTTTATTTTTTCGGCTAGACTTACATTAACCTAGAGTCAATTCATCAACCCATTGAGCATGAGTGTTAGGAGTGAAGCCTATATGGCGGTGTCACCAGAACAGCGAGAAATTGAGCGTAAAGCACGAGAATTAAAGGTTCAGGAAGATCGCCTGACACGACGTTTAGAGCAGCAGCAGAGGCAAGAGGATAAGCTTGCACAGAAGCAACAAACGCTCATAGAGCGAGAGGCGTCAGTGGCGGCTCAAGATCAGGATATTAGACGTCGAGAGCAACAGCTTGAACAACAACTTAAGCAGTTTCACAGTGACCAATCAAAACGGGCTGATGAACTGCAAGGGTATCAGCGAGCGAGCAAGCGCCGGTTATCGTTTATGCTACCGATACTATTGATGGCAGGGGCTGCTTCAGGGTATCTAACGTATGATTATTACGCAAAGAATAATGTGTTTTCGCAGCGTCTGACTCAAGCTAATCAAAACGTTAATAAATTGAGCTCAGTGCTGACCAAGGCAGAAGACCAAAAAGCGGAGGTACTGCAAAAGCTTGTACTAAAAGAAGATGAATTGAATGGTAAGCAAAGAGAACTAGACACTCGGCTAAAAGCATTAGAGGCCTCCATTGCTTCTTTGACCTCAGAAAAAGAAGCCTTACTGCAAGCGAGCAAAAAATTGGAAAGCACGTTGGCTGAGAGCGCTCATAAACTAAATGATAGCAGTGACTTAATCGCCCGCTTGAGTGAGGAGAACGAGCAGATTAAAGCCGCTATGGTTGAGCATGAAGCCTTACTAGCAGAGATGGACGTGCGTGAACAAGCACTGACAGCAGCGTTTGAAGAAAAAAAAGCGGAATTAATCGACTCAGCACTGGTCATGGGTGAACAAGAGGAAGCAATAGCCGAACAAGCTCAGCGACAATTAGCCATTGAGCTGAAGTTAGCGACACTTCAAGAGAAGCATGATGTGTTAAATGTGAATCGAGATGAGTTAGCAGAAACGTTGGATGAATTGACCCAGTCATATAAAGCGATTAAGTCTGAATTAGCCTCTTTAAAAGCAGAAAAAGAAAAGCAGGTAATACTTGAGCCATAATGGAGTGGGTATTTGAAAAGAGAATCGCGCCATTTTGGCGCGATAGACTACTCTTCTAAAATCACTACTTTAAACCATAAATACCCACGGCTGTACGCACCTTTTCCATCATGCTTTGGCTTAGCTTGCGCGCTTTCTCTGCCCCTTTTTGCAACTCTGCTTCAATTTCTTGTGGGCGTGTGATTAGATCGTTGTAACGCTCACGAGCTTCGCCAATCTCTTCATTAATCAGCGCGAATAAACGCTTCTTGGCATCCCCCCAGCCTATACCTTCAGCAAATGCTTGACGCATTTCAGCTGTTTGTGCTTCGCTGGCAAATGCTTGCCAAATCTGAAAGACGGTAGAGGTGTCGGGGTCTTTAGCTTCGCCAGGCTCAAGTAGATTGGTTTGTATCTTATTGATATGTTTTTGCAATTGTTTTTCAGTTAAGAACAATGGAATAGTATTGCCATAGCTCTTACTCATTTTACGACCATCAAGGCCTTGTAGTATTGCGACGTTATCGCCTACCACATATTCAGGTAGTGTCAAAATAGGTTGTTTTTTGCTGGCATAAATATGATTGAAACGTTGCGCCATATCGCGTGCCATTTCAACATGCTGAATTTGATCCTTACCAACCGGGACTTTATTGGCGCCAAACATCACGATGTCGGCGGCCATTAATACGGGATAGCTAAAAAGCCCCATGGTGATGGCTTTATCGGGGTCTTCGTTGTTGGCTACGTTAGCATCGACAGCACCTTTGTAGGCGTGAGCGCGATTCATTAACCCTTTGCCGCAAACGCAACTGAGCAGCCATGTCAGTTCAGGAATTTCACGAATATCTGATTGTCGGTAGAATAATGTGTTATCGGTATCTAACCCGAGCGCAAGCCACGTGGCCGCGATTTCCATGGTTGATTGATGTACCTGTTTAGGATCTTGGCACTTGATCAGTGCATGATAATCGGCTAAAAATAGAAATGACTCGATATCATTGTTTTGGCTTGCTTCAATGGCAGGCCGGATGGCTCCGACATAATTCCCTAGGTGTGGAGTGCCAGTGGTGGTGATTCCGGTTAAAACCCGTTGTTTGTTCATCGACTACCCACCTATGCTAATCGCCATTTTAAGAGGCGTTGAGAAAAAGCCGATATAATACCTAAGATAATGCAATCAGTCGATGTATGTCAGTGCTCTCGTTGAAAAGTCTGGCAATATTAATTACGTAAGACAAATACCTTAAATTGATGTTGAGACAGTATATGGGCGGCGATATCACTACGTTGTCCGCCGTCTTCAGTCAGGTAATAGGCCACGGACTTGTCGAGTTTAGATAGGCTATCGCGCAGTTCGCTTAACGGTATATGAAGGCAGTCTGGCATCGGGATATGCTCAAATTCTGACAACGAGCGAATATCCAGTAGTGCCATTTTTTCTTCAGGCGCTGCAAGTGTATTACGGTACTCTGCGATTGAAACATATTGTACTAATGGGCTGTGAAGTAATTTCTGAAAAGACTCTTTATCAAGCCTAGCAAGGCAGCCATCCTCCTCCATTATCACAGAGGCAGAACGCACAATATCTGACACCAACGCCTCTTCGCCAAAATAAGCGCCTGGCCTTAATGTTGCGACCTTGGTTTTTGGGTCACCGACTACCACTTGAGCACTCCCGTTTATGAGTAAATAGAAGTAGTCGCCCTCATCATTTTCTTGAATGATGGTTTGCCCTTTTTCGACTTCTACGCGTTCAAACTGGTCGAATAGTTCGGTGATATTGGCAGGGGGTAGGTTTAAGAAGAGTGGGAACTCCAACAAACTGGTCATCCAGTTAAAATATTCCTCATCAAACTCACCTTGAGCGGCGTTTGGCGTTATTGTTTTTGAGTTCTTTTTAGGACCGTTGTTATCATTTTTTGGATTTGATTCACTCCAGGCAAGGGCTCGGTCTAGCAGTTTAGGGTCTACTAAGAATAGATGGCCGGTTGTTTGGGCTTTTACGGTAGCATCGCTGGGAATAAGATGGTTGATCGGGTGCTTTGACTCTTTACGTTTACTATCAACGGTTTTGCTAGAAAAAAGGCCTTTTTTAACGGTGATCTTGCCTGCTAATAAATAGTAATGAAATTTTAGCGCGTGGCCTTTTTCAAAGAGTACATCGCCTGCTTCAAAAACGACCACACTGCCCTTTTTGATAACCTCAATTAAATACGTTGATGAGAGTTGATCCAATGGAGAGTAGCTCGCCATGGTCTTTTCAGTAATATTGTATTGTGATTGCAGGGACATAATCAGATCTTAAATGAGGTTAGCATTTCGCGTAGCTGATTGGCTTTGCTTGCCATCTCTTCACTCGCTCGGGTTGTTTCTGCTGCATTGCTGACATTGCCTTCTGCTGCTCGGCTGATACCTACAATGTTTCTATCAATGTCTTCAGCGGTAGCAGCCTGTTGCTTAACAGCCTCGGCAATATGGGTGTTCATTTCGGCAATAGACGAGACTTTATCATGAATGGCATCTAATGCATCCTCGACTGCTTTTGACTCTATTACCGTCGCTTCTGCCATTTTATGGCTATTGGACATGGCGGTGACGGCATTACCGACACCTAGCTGAATCTTATCGACCATCTCTTCAATCTCTACGGTTGATTCGTGAGTACGACCTGAAAGGGAACGTACTTCATCAGCCACTACGGCAAAGCCTCGTCCGTGCTCACCGGCACGCGCGGCTTCGATTGCAGCGTTAAGAGCGAGTAAGTTGGTTTGCTCTGCAATGCCTTTTATTTGAACCAGCACCTGACTGATATTGGCGCTATCTTTTGCTAATTGGTCAACAACGGTGGATGAACTTTGAATCTCACCCGCTAGATTATTAATATTGAGCAGGGTCTTTTGAACCTGTTCTCGCCCCCGGTTTGCCTCATTACTGGCTTCTTGAGCGGCACTTTCTGCTTGTGCCGAGAAGTCAGAGACTTCACCAAAGTTAGAAGACATCTCAGTCATAGCGCTTGAGGCTTGCTCGGTTTCTGCCATTTGCTGGTTAATAGAGCTACTGGTCACGCCGGTTATTTGGCTTACTTCTTGAGATTGCTGATAGACGCTATTTGAGGTGTTATGGACTTCCCTGATTAACTCTCTCATACGTTTTGTTGTTTGGTTAAACTGTTCAGTTAAATGCCCTAACTCATCGTGAGTCGCTACTGTCATTGTGACCGTCATATCCCCCTCTGCCATCTTACAGGCGGCGTCTAATAAACGGTCTATTGAGGTACGTAAAGACAGGTAGAAAGACGCATAGAGATACATAATTAGTAACAGCACAGCCCCTATGGCCATACTGGTTAGCTGTAATTTGTTATGTTGCTCGTCTAGCCTCACTTTAAAACGCTGATCGACTGCGGAGAAAATTTTGCTGGTGAGCGTGTATTGAAGGTCTGTGAACTTTGAAGCCGCATCAAAATAAGTTTGCCAGGGCGTATCAAAAGTTACTGCGGTCATGACTTTATTATCAACTAGATCTAACAGTTGGGTAATATCAGTGGCGAGCGTTAACCCCATTTCTTGTAAATCCGACTGGCTCTGAGGGATCATGATACTCACGATTTTTTTGAGCTGTGGCTGAGCTTCATACAGTTTGACTGAATTCGCATCTAACTCTTCAGCAATATTAGAACTTAAATAGGGTAAGGTTAAGGCGTATGAACCCGTACTTCTGAGTCGCCCCACGGTTTCGCTGAATGGCTTTAAATCACGGACGGCAAAGTCGACTAATGATTTTGTTTCAGGATTTGAATCAATTGACAGCTGACTTAGTTCGACGGTGGCCTGAAGCAATGCGTTACTGTTTGCTACCAGAGAATTGAGAGTATTAAACGTGGTGAACGGCGTGTTATTGCTGGTGACGGAAACGTGTTCCATCTCTTTAAACGACTGTTTAATCGATTGCAGTAATTTTAAATAGGTTGCTTCTTGGGTGAATTTAGCGTTACTTTCCTCGAGGGTGCTGATCGCCTTTGTGACCGCCTTTTGATAGTCGACTAAACCGGCATTTAAATCAGTTGAGAATTGATATGCCGCGACGATTTTTGCGTCTCTATAACGCTCAGCTGCATTCACTAGTGTCTGTGTTTGATTCAGTAATTCCAATCCTTTTCGCTGATTCTCTGTAATCTCTATTTGTCGATAGGCGTCATTGATGACGGTATAACTCAGCCAGACCAACGGTACAAAAAATAGCAAACTGATCAGCATAAACTTGTTGGCAAAGCCGAGTCGAGATATGAGTTTCATCCCTGGAAAGAAAATATTTTTTAGCACAATAAGAACCTGAATACTTCATGATTATTTTGCTTAGCCATGGGGTTAAGCGTCAGATGTCAGCTAACGAGCGGGTTGACCCGTTTTATCATTACTATGAATACATCGCCCAACTACCCGAAAACTTTAGCTTTTATGCTACCGAGAGAAACCATTGTTGGGCACTCTATTGAGTATAGAAGGTTATTCTGCAAGCGACAAAACAACCTATCAGATTTATCGCCACTTATGGATTAAAGGCGCTAAAAACCATAAGTGGACGACTCACGAGCGAGGTTTAATGTCGGCTAAGTGCGTCTTGATAGGTTTCACGAAGCTTCATTTTGAGTAGTTTGCCGGTGGCTGTGTGGGGTAACTCGGTTACAAATATTACATCGTCAGGCAGCCACCATTTGGCTACTTTGTCTGAAAGATAATCAATAAGTGCTTGTTTACTCGTCTCTTCGCCTTCTTTGGTGACAACTAACAACAGTGGGCGCTCATCCCACTTAGGGTGAGGGACACCAATAACGGCACACTCTGCAACCGCAGAATGTCCAACAGCTGCATTTTCTAAATCAATCGAGCTGATCCACTCCCCGCCTGATTTGATGACATCTTTAGCTCGATCGACGATATTCATATAGCCTTGTGGGTCAATCGTGGCGACATCTCCGGTATCGAACCAACCATCCACTAGTGGCGACTTTTCATCTTTATAATACTGTTTTATCACCCAAGGGCCTTTCACCATCAATCGGCCAAATGAATCACCGTCATGGGGAAGGGTTTGATTATCAGCCCCGATAATCTTCATCTCAATGCCGAACACTGGACGACCTTGTTTAGTTTGCAGTTGGTAGCGTTCATCAAGCGTTAAACTTTTCATGTGGCGGTTCATGCTGTTGATCGTGCCGATAGGGGATAATTCAGTCATTCCCCATGCATGCATGACAAAGGCATCGTGATGCTCCTGAAAGGCTTTAATCATCGACAAAGGGGCAGCGGACCCACCAATCACGACATTTTTGACCGGCTTAAGGGTGACATTTTGCTGTTCGCAATATTGTAAAAGCCCCTGCCAGACCGTTGGTACGCCGAGAAGCAAGTCCACTTGTTCTGCATCAATGAGCGCTGAGAGTGACGCACCATCCATACCCGCACCCGGTAAAACCAATTTTGCGCCCACCATCGTCGCTGAATACGGTACACCCCAAGCATTAACGTGAAACATCGGTACGACAGGCAATAAGTTGCTACTGTTTCCAATATCGAGCGCGTCTCTTGAGATGCTCGCCCAAGCATGTAAAACGGTTGAACGATGACTGTAAAGCACGCCTTTAGGGTTGCCCGTTGTGCCTGAGGTATAGCAGAGAGAGGCTGCGCTTTCTTCATCGACCTCTGGCCATTCAAATTCTGCTGACTCTGAGTCGACTAATGCTTCGTAACAAAGAAATGGGATCGCGTCAGGTAGGGGTGAGTCGGGCATGTTTGCGCGGTTTGTCATGACCACCACTTGTTTAAGAAATCTTAATTCCGGCGCTATTTTTTCTAGCAATGGTATAAATGTTAGATCGATAAACAGCACTTCATCTTCTGCATGATTGAGTATAAATGCCAGTTGCTCAGGGAACAGTCGCGGATTCATGGTATGTAAGACAGCGCCACTGCCAGAAACCGCAAAATAAATTTCATAATGGCGGTGGGTATTCCAGGCGAGGGTCGCGACTCGGTCTTGCTGTTTTATGCCTAATCTTTTTAAACCATTGGCAAGGCGTCTAGCTCGGGCTGCGGCGTCTTTATAATGATACCTGTGAATTCCGCCTTCCACGTTTCGGCTGACAATTTCACCGTCTTGGTGATACTGCTCTGCATATTGGAGGATGGATGAGACTGTAAGTGAGGTGTCCATCATTAATCCGTGCATGATTATCTCCTGGAGCAAAATCTAACTGATGTAGATGATTAGTTTTATTATTAATAAGTTATGGTGTCTATGATGGTCCTAAAAAGCCTGTTTAGGCAATAGATATTAATTCGATTTAATTTTTAGATGGCATGTGCGCTGGTAACTCACCCTAGCCCAACGTAAACTTTGTTGTATTCATCCGGCTAAGGAGTATCTGTTTTATGGCTATGTTGTCTACTGTGATTCAACCTATTAATTTTTTGAGAAGTACCGTGCTTATCTTATTAGGGGCTATGGTGCTTTCGGGGTGCAATGAGAAGCAGCCTGAACAGCTATTCTTGAAAGAGAGTGAGATTCAAGCGGGTCTTGACCAGCAGTTGCCGGTTAATGGTATTGTGAATGTTCAAATTCACATCCCTGATGAAGTTGCGAGCCTGAGTGGTTTTTTTGCTGAGCGAGTAGTGTCTGACCCGATTGTTGAAGCGAAAGTTGAACTTAATAGTGCAGACGTAGCATTAATAAACGGTGAAACCGACAAGGCTGGACGTATAAACCTTATAGCAAAGCCTGTCATTAGAACGACTATACTCGGTTTCGATATAGCGGAGTCTTTGAGTATTGAGCTAACGGGGCACTTAATCGCCCGCGAAGAGAGCCTTTATTTCGAGCCCACTGCATTGAACGAAACCGGCTCATTCTTTTTTAATAATTTTGTGCCAAAAGAATATCGCAGCCAATTCATCGAAAACTTAAATGACTGGTTTGTGGCTTACTTTAGTGCTTATCCCGTATATACATTGACTCCGAATGATCGGTTTTCACCTAGTGACATCAAGAACGCCACACTGACTATTGAAGATGACCTAGTACGATTTCATTAATTGTTATATGACACGCTCATTATTCTTAATAGGATAATCGACTATAGCGAATGATTTATAGTCGTAAATAGTCGAAAGCATCAAACGCTTCTCAACTACACTGTAGGTGGTGTGTAGCATCCTATTACTAGCGAACGTAAATAAGCGTTCATGAGGAGCACAGACAATGAAAATGATATTAGGGATCTTTTTAGGATTTTTCTTGATGAGCCAGACTGCCTTGGCAGGAGACGCGACCAAGAATGAATCAATGGATGACGTAACCGTGCAGGAAGGTGCTGCAGAACAGTTTGAGCAGACATTGAAAGACTCTCCTACCGCTTCAGGTATGACTGAAATGGACACGAAAGAGGGAGACATGACAGATCAGGTTCAGGCGCCTATTAAGACAGGCGAAGAGGCGGATATGTCTCAAGAAGAACCGATGGATGATGAGTCAGAGTATTGAGGCAGCGTCACAGCATTAGCTATCCCCGCACGCAATAATCGTGGCATGAGTATTCATTAGTAGGTTATGCCCCTTCGATTAGCAACAAGCCCTAGTTTTTACTGGGGTTTGTTGTTTTTGGCGCTATTATTACCATTAAGTGGGTGTCGAGCTGAAACCGCGCGACATTTTGCAGCAGTTCTGCCAAAAAACGTTATAATCACACTTTTGAGTTTTTGAGTAATAAATATGCTAACCGAATTATCGCTCCACTCGCACTTGAACGAGGCAACTCAAGCGCTGGGTTTTGAGACGGCTACACAGGTACAGGAAAGAGCGATCCCGCTTGTATTAGACAATAAAGACCTTCTGGTCAGTGCCGCAACGGGTAGCGGTAAAACGGTTGCATTTCTGCTACCTATTTTGCATCGTATTTTAGCTAAACAGGCTGAGCCGAAAGCGATTCGCGCGTTAGTGCTGGTGCCGGTAAGAGAGTTAGCAGACCAGATTGTTAAAGCCGGTGCTGCGTTAGCCCAGTTTACCGACCTAAACCTGCTAAGTGTTACCGGCGGAAAAGATTTTAAAGTACAGGAGCGCGCATTAAAACGCCTACCGGATGTTGTTGTAGCGACCCCTGGCCGTTTGATTGAACACTTGGAAAATGAATCTTTAAGCCTGTCTGAGATTGATGTATTGGTGTTAGATGAAGCCGACCGTATGTTGGACATGGGGTTTCAAAGTGACGTGCTTAATGTGATGAAGTACTGTACTACTGAACATCAAACGCTGCTTTTTTCGGCGACTTTACCCAGCGTTATTCGACGGTTTGCAGAAGAAATCCTCAATGAACCAGAGTCCGTGTTGGTGCATCACCATCGCCAGCAACATGGGGCTATCCTGCAGCAGATCGTTTTGGCCGATGATGTTGACCACAAAGAAAAGCTATTGCGTTGGTTGTTAGATAACGAAACCTACGAAAAAGCGATTGTGTTTACTAATTCAAAAACACTGGCTGCACGGCTTGATGGTTTAATGCGTTACCATAAGTTTCGCGCGGCCCAGTTGCATGGCGATATCCAGCAAAAAGGCCGTCAAGCGACTATTGAGTCATTCCGTAGTGGCAAGGTTAATGTGTTAATTGCCACAGACCTTGCAGCCCGAGGTCTAGACGTAGGTGGCATCGATCTGGTTATTAACTTTGATATGCCTCGTAAAGGTGATGCCTATGTACATCGTATAGGGCGAACGGGCCGTGCGGGTGCAGAGGGTAAGTCTATTTCGCTTATCGCTCAACCAGAATGGAACTTAATGTCGTCGATTGAGCGCTATTTGAAAGTGAGGTTTGAACGTAAGGTTATTAAAGAGTTGGCCGCGACCTACAAAGGCCCGAAAAAACTTAAAGCTTCAGGTAAGGCCGCGAGTAGCAAGAAAAAGAAAAAGTCTGCGGACAAAGGCAAACTGAAAGTCAAAAAAGTTAAAAAGACAAAAAAGAGTTAATCTTTGTAAGGCGGCTTTATTCAGCCGCCTTTTCGACCTTGCGTAGCCACTGATTTATGGTGGCTAGCATGCTATCAAGGTCAATCGGTTTCGCTATGTGGTCGTTCATACCTGCGGCAATGCATTTCTCTTTATCACCGACCATGGCGTTAGCGGTCATGGCAATAATCGGCAGTTCTTTATACTCTGGATTACGCCTTATTTTTCGTGTGGCCTCATAGCCATCCATCACGGGCATTTGAACATCCATTAATATTAGATCATATGTTTCTTTCTCTAATGTATCTAAGGCCTGCTGGCCGTTTACCGCGGTAGATACTTTAAAGCCTGCTTCAGTTAATAGCGCGCTGGCTATTTCTCGGTTGACTAAAATATCGTCGACTACCAAAATATGGGCGCCTTGGACTTCACTGCTTATTTTATCTTTAAGCGGCTCAGACGTATTTGAGTCGAGCATGCTTTCGGGGTCGGTTTGCCCAACGAGAATCTGTGCGACACTATCAAAAAGAATTGAGTTTTTAATGGGTTTTGTTAAAAACTTTTCAATACCAATATCTCTTGCTTCAGAGACGACGCGTTGGTGTGCATGAGCGCTTGCCATGATGACGGCGGGCATTTTTTGTGATATTAACTTTAGTTGTCTGAACGTTTCTAAGCCGTCTAAGTCAGGCATGTTCCAGTCGAGAAGAATCAGGTCATAGTTATTCTGTTTGCATTTTTCGAGTGCCTGAGTGCCATTAATGGCCGTGTCGACATTACAGCCAAATCGTTTAAGTGTCTCAGAGAAAATTTCTCTGGCATGGGCGTTATCGTCAGCTACAAGAATGCGTTTATCTTTAAGTTGATTGGCAAACTGCTGATAATCTATCTGCTTTTGTTGGGATATTTCAAAAGGTAGGGTGACAATGAACTCAGAACCTTTATTTTCAGTGCTTGCTACTGAGATATTGCCGCCCATAATATCAATGAGTTTTTTAGTGATGGCTAAACCAAGGCCAGTACCTCCATATTTTCGGGTGGTTGTCGAGTCTGTTTGATAGAACTCATCGAATAGGTGTTTGAGTTTCTCTGGAGGCATACCAATACCAGAATCCCGAACACTGATCTCGAGTGTGACGTTGTATAAATCTTTCTTGACGGGGCGAATAGCGACTATGACTTCCCCTTTATCGGTAAACTTTAAAGCGTTTGAGCATAGGTTGACCAGAATTTGGTTAACTCGTAGCGGGTCCCCAAGAAGGTGGTGCGGCGTTTCTAGGTCATTTTTAATGATGAATTCAACCCCTTTTTCTTCGGCGTTGACCGCGACTACATTCGCCAGGTTATCGATCAGCTCATTAAGATTGAAGGGAATATCTTCGATATCAAGTTTCCCTGCTTCAATTTTCGAAAAATCAAGAATATCGTTGATCAATGCGAGCAACGTACCCGATGCAGACTTTAGCTTATGTAAATAAGCTTTCTGGACATCGTTTAAGTCGGTTAATAAGCAAAGATTTGCCATCCCGGTTATGGCGTTCATAGGGGTTCTTATTTCATGGCTCATATTAGCCAAAAACTCACTTTTGGCTGCGTTCGCGCGCTCGGCTATTTCTTTTTCAACTTTGAGTTCTTGATTCGCTCTATAAAGATCAACATTACGGCTTTGATCTCGCTTTTGAACCATTTCGGCGGTGCTTTCGAAGGTATCTATTAACGATTGAAATTCGGTTATGTTAGAGGTTAAGTTTAATTTCTCACTCCCCTCAGGGTTAAATTTCTGCAATGCTTCCTTTAGGGTGACGACGGGTGAGGAAAGCTCTTTTGACAAAATATATGACACAAAAATACTTAAGGCGATAGCGACTAAAAGGAGCGTCAGCATTAGCGCGATCATTTGAGAAACGGGAGCGAGTATTTCGTGCTTAGGTACCGATAGCAATAACGAGTACCCTGTCGAGCCTATAGGGGTATAGACCGCGTAATCGAGCTCCCCTGTTTTTTCATTACGGTAGGTTTTATAACCGGATTCGCCTGATAGAATTGAGCGTCCTATGGCTTTCAAGTCGGGGTCATTTTCATGAATAATGTTGGTTAATTGGGATGCTTTCTCACCTGAGTGCGTTTTGATTATATTGCCATATTCGTCTTTTAAAACGCGAATAACTTTATTTTTATTCCAGTGGTACCAATAGGTTCCGTCCCCGGACAGCATAGCAAATTGAGCATTAGGGTAATGTGAGAATATGCCTGCTTTAATCGAGTTGAGCTGTGCTTCAATGAGCGCCCAAGGTAAAGACCCAGCAATAAGCCCTTTTACGTTGTTATGTTGGTCACGCACAGTTGCTGCTACGACTATTTGCTTAACCCCTGTGGTGAACGAAATCATGGGGTTAGATGTGTAAGTTGGTGATGATTCAGGGCGAGGTTTAGCCACTGTGAATTGCCAGTAATCTCTATTCTTAATTGACTTAGGCTGTGATGTTGGATTGCTGTCGTCAAATGTGCGTAGCATCGTCTGATGAGGGTTACCCCCAGAAGTATTTCTAAAGTAGCCGTTGGCGTCACCTAGAATAAATTTTTCAAAGATATTGGGTTGTCGTAACAGCTCTTGTTGTAAATAAGGTAAGGACTGCTCAAAAGACTCGTTTTTGAGCAAAGGGAGTGACGCCAATAAGCTAATTTCGCTCTGTCGTTCTCTAAAAAAGCCGTTTAACTGCTCGCTACGTGACGCTAATTCACCTTCTACGCTGCTGAGTGTTAACTTGATGGTGTGACTCGACGTAAGCCATAAGCTGAGGCCTATGGCTAAGCATAAAGGAATGAGGCTAGCTATTAGGGTAAAAGAACCGATGCGGGTACTAAATTTCATTATTACAATCTATTTATGAGCGATATTTTTAGTATAGGCAAGATTTGCAATAATACAGATTGAATTTATCGTGGTCGCAAGCCTATAAATTCATCTAAGTTGCTTTATGATTAAAGGATTACCCGCTAGTATTTCGTTAATAGCGGCAGGATAACGTGCTTTTTGTTAATCAACTTTAGATGAGGCTTATTCCCTGATATGGCGATTCATTCAATCAATCAACTTTTACTGGGTAGCGTTGCTGCAGGTAGCGAAGTGACTATCAGAGGGTGGATTAGGTCCCGTCGAGATTCGAAAGCAGGTATTTCGTTTCTCCATGTTCATGACGGCACTTGTTTTAATCCATTGCAGGCGGTAGTGCCAAGCGAGCTTGATAACTACGAAGAAGAAGTATTAAAACTCTGTGCGGGTTGCTCAGTGATCATCACTGGAACCTTAGTGGAATCTGAAGGCAAAGGGCAGGCATACGAAATTCAGGCCACAGGTGTTGATGTGGTGGGGTGGGTCGATGACCCTGAAACGTATCCTGTAGCTAAAAAAAGGCATACCTTTGAATACCTTAGAACAGTTGCTCACTTGCGCCCAAGGACGAATGCTATTGGTGCTATTACTCGCGTAAGAACCTGCCTCTCAAGCGCAATACATCGCTATTTTCATGAGCGTGAATTTAACTGGATTAACACCCCTATTTTGACGTCGAGTGACTGTGAAGGCGCAGGCGAAATGTTTAGGGTCAGTACGCTGGATATGGTAAACCCACCGAAAACAGACGCGGGCGCGATTGATTACGCTAAAGACTTTTTCGGACAAGAAACCTTTTTGACGGTGTCTGGGCAGCTTAACGTTGAATCTTACTGCCTAGCCATGTCTAAGGTTTATACCTTTGGCCCAACATTCCGAGCTGAAAATTCCCATACCAGTCGCCATTTGGCTGAATTTTGGATGGTTGAACCTGAAATAGCGTTTGCTAATCTTAAAGATGATGCAGATTTGGCTGAGGATTTCCTCAAATACCTATTTAAAGCGGTGCTGAATGAACGTGCTGACGACATGGCATTTTTTGCTGAGCGCATTAACAAAGACGCTATTAATCGCTTGCAGAACGTTGTTGAAAATCAGTTTGTGCGTATGGACTACACCGAAGCGGTCGCTATATTGCAAAAATGCGGAAAGACGTTCGAATATCCGGTTGAGTGGGGTATTGATTTGCAGTCAGAGCACGAGCGTTACCTAGCCGAAGAGCATGTCGGCGCGCCGGTTATTATTATGAATTATCCTAAGGATATTAAGGCATTTTATATGCGACTTAATGACGATAATAAAACGGTGGCCGCTATGGATGTATTGGCACCGGGTATCGGCGAGATTATTGGTGGTAGCCAGCGGGAAGATCGGTTAGATGTTATGGATGCCCGTATAGATGCAACGTTTAAAGGCCCCGCCGAATCTCACAAAGAGGCTTTATGGTGGTACCGTGATTTGCGACGGTATGGCTCGGTTCCGCATGCAGGCTTTGGTCTGGGCTTTGAGCGACTGCTAAGTTATGTGACGGGTATGGAAAATGTTCGCGATGTAATTCCATTTCCAAGAACACCTGGAAATGCACCTTTTTGATAGAGATTGACCCCTTCAGTATTCGTCGGTGTGGCTGAATACTGAAGGGGTATGCATTCAAGTGCTAGAACACATTTAATATATTAAACATGCCAACAAAATCAAAGACGGGTACCGCGCGTTTATGGCAGATATAAGTGCGATCAACCTGCCCTCTAAATCTAGACTTAGTGAACTCGATGCCTTTAAAGTTATACATAAAGCCACCGTGTTCATAACATAAGCGCAGCGCTTTTTTTATCCACCAACTTTCTTGGGCTTCGTCGTCTTTGGCCATGCTAGCCGGTATAAAGCCTAAATCGAGCTGCTTAATCCCTTCTGCCTGAAAAATTTCCATCGCGTGGCTCATAATGGTGTAAAACAAGCCTTGGTTGAACTCTACATTTGAGCGTGAGATGTTGGGCACATAGCTGATAACTTGATTGTTTTCATATATAGGGTCAAAGAAGACAAATCCGACTGGGTTGCCATCTACGTATGCGTAAAAGTATCGAACACCCTCGGTGTAAGTCATATTCATAGGGCGGATCAAAAAGCGAATCTCTTGGCCTTTTATTTTACGTGTCTTCAGCCATTTTTCAGAGATTTCTCGGGTGTGATCTTCACAGCGCGACTCATGCACTTCAACGCCACTTTTTATCGCCTGATTCACGGCGGTTCGGATAACCTGTTTTTTCTTACCTTTGAGGTTCCAGTTTTCTAAATCAACGGTAGATTGAGAGCCCATCTGAGTACCGTAATACTTGTGCTCATTATGCAGGTGTTGCATGACAGGTTTAGATACCTGACAAAAAACAGCATTAGAGTGCTGCTCAAGAAACTTATTGATGATTAACGGCATGTGTTCAGATGAACAAACAGGGTCGCCCAGCGTAAAGGGTTTGCCATTAAAGTTCTTCATATAGCTAATATAACCAATACCAGGCATATCAAAGTAGCGCATATCTGGCTGCATAGAGCAGAAAGAAAGCGCGTGGCTGCCGTGGCGTTTTAGATACGCAACTCGCTCTGAATGAGTAAAAAATCCGTCAACGGGACGGTCAGCGTACCTAAGGTCTAAGTTAATGGCCGCAGGGCTTTGCGATGCCGCTGCAATGTGGCTGGAATTTGAATATTTTTTTATTGTTGGCGCTGAAGCAACAGATTGATTATGCATTAGTACCACCAAGCCTCTTTAGCTTGCCTTGTTTTTATTAATGGCCGACCATCGTAAAGGACTTTAGTGTTTTTGCATGCCTCCAAAGGCGTCAATTGCGTAGCATTTCACGACAACCTCTTACAAATTGGCATTTTTGTGACAAATTCGTCACTTTGGCGAGGCAAATGTATCAAGCAAAAGGGAGCTAAGGGGGGGGGAATCGTTGTGACGCAAGCAGGTTATCTTCTACTACACTTGATTTAAAGAATGGCGGTAAAATAGCAACAACAAACATTATTACTAGATAAGGAATCACTATGATCACTTACGCATATTGGGCGCTGGTTATTGGGTTAGCATTATTAGCGCTGTATTTTCTTGGCGGAAGGCATGATAACTGGAAAGCGGCTGCTATCACTTCACTGATTGTTATGGTGGTTGGTTGGGGAGCCTACTTCTTTCATTTCCAACAGATTTTTGTAAAAAACTGGGGCGGTGTGATGACGTTTACAATCCCCGCAGGACAGCTTCATATGGGGGCAACGTGGAAAGATGATAATCTTTGGATTGAAAACTATGACCCTAAAACCAATACCTGCCATTTTAGAGAATACTCTAAGGGGGCTTTACTAGAAGGGAAGGTCGTAATGAAAGACTGCAACCCGCTAATGCCAAGATAGTGGATAATAATCTGACGTCGGTGTCGATATAGTTTACATTTTTTATGGCGCGAGTAATGAAGACTTTACAGGCCTGTCTTTATCTTGTTGAATTATAAGCGTTAGTTTTAGTTGGCACGATAGGTGCTATTGTTGTTATTCAAGTTAAAACTATTGATATTATTTTTTAGGATTTAGAGATGATTAAGCAATTAGTAGCAGGTTTCGGTGCTCTAGCGCTGGCAGCTGGTGCAAACGCCTCACTGATACAGAATGGCGACTTTGAAAATGGACTTACTGGGTGGGGAACAACCAACCTTATAGGCGGTGGTGTTTCTGTTATCACAGACCCTGAAAACAGCAGTAACCATATTGCTCGTTTAGATGATCCAAGTGGGTTTGGAACTGAGCTTTTGTGGCAGACGTTTTATGTTCCTGCTGATGTGGAAAGCATCACTGTATCGTTCGACTACAAGTTTGTAGAAGAAGATACTACGCGCTGGTTTACTGATACTGCATGGGCAAAGCTTTTTAAACTAGACGAAGATACATTCTTAGATATCGACGTATTGGTTCACACCCATAAAGATTCAAATGGCTGGGTTTCGTTCTCTGGAACGATAGATACTTCTACTATCTACGACTTTAACCCAAATGCAAAAATTCAGTTTGGTATTTGGGAGAGTATCTCTCACAGAACTGACTCTTCATTATATGTTGATAACATCTCAATTGCAGATACCTTTCCAGATGTAAGTGTATCTGTTCCTGAGCCTTCTGCATTAATGCTAATGGGCCTAGGCTTAGTTGGTTTTGGTTTAAGCCGCAAGCGCGCTTCTAAGTAGTACGCTATGTGAGTTAATTAGCAGTAGGTGCTTTGCATCTGCTGTTAATTATTTCTTTCGTAATGGTTCCCACCGATTACATCGTGCCTTATGGCGCCTCTTATTACGCTTTCACGGTTTCGTTAAATAACTGTTTAAATTAAAGCGACTCACATACACTCATGTTAATAATATTAACGTCCTTCTAGTTTTTTTGGAGTGTAAAGGTATGGAGTTGCTGATTATCGGGCTATCTATTTTCTTTTTGATACACCTTCTGCCGACGAATCCGACATTACGATCAATTCTGATCAGAACGTTTGGAGAATTGTCTTATAAAGCGGTATTTTCTGTCGTATCTTTGGTGGGGTTTTCGTTAATGATATATGGGAAATATCAGGCAGAATTTGTAAGCGTGTGGCATCCGCCAGCCATGTTAGCGGTTGTGACAAAGTTAGTTATGCTGCCTGCGATGGTGTTGCTCGTAGCTGCTTATTTACCTTCTAATATCAAAAAGCATACGCGTCACCCTATGTTGTTAGGGGTATCTCTCTGGGCGGGAGGCCATCTTTTGATCAATGGCGATATGGCGTCAATACTGCTATTTGGTGGTTTTTTAATGTATGCGGTGATTGATTCTACGTCTGTCAATGCCAGAGGTGTCACTTTACAGGTTGAGACGAAGCCTTTGTGGAATGATGTTATTGTGCTTATTCTAGGTGGTCTGATGTATGCCCTGTTAGGGATGTTTCACCAGAATTTGTTTGGCGTTTCAATTGTTTGAGAAGAAGGTTAGCGCCTGTCTCAGATTGAATGCTGAGCTCTATCGCGGCAAAGTGGCACCCCTACAGGTTGCACTATAGGTACTGGGTATGAGTCTTTTGTAGGTGCTACTCTAAGCCGCGACCAGAGTCTAATTTAAGCTGAAGCTTTATTAAGACTTCTTAATATCTAGCAGTTCAACTTCAAATACTAATGCTGAGTTTGCCGGTATTTTAGGGCTCGGGCTACGTGCGCCGTATGCAATCTCTGCAGGTAGGTAAAGTTTCCACTTATCGCCTACTTTCATTAGTTGAAGCGCTTCAGTCCAGCCTGAAATAACGGCATTAAGTGGGAACTCTGCAGGCTGTTGACGCTCAATAGAGCTGTCAAACACAGTACCGTCGATTAACGTACCGTGGTAATGAACTGACACGATATCGGTAGGTGCTGGGCTTTCGCCTTCGCCGCTACCCTGTGTAATCACTTCATACTGAAGGCCGCTTTCAGTGCTAGTTACGCCTTCACGCTTGGCGTTTTCAGCTAAAAACGCTACACCTTTTTGGCTCTGCGCATCAGATAATGCTCTTTGCTTTTCCATTTCTCTATCGCGAACAGCTTCTGCAGATGCTTGGATAATGTCATCATCTAAACGTTGCTGGCCTGCCATTGCATCACGCATGCCTTCGGCAATCGCGTCAATATTCATGGGGAGATCTTGTTGCTTGAAGTTTTTTCCGATGTTTAAGCCCATGCCGTAGCTGACTTTATCTAGGTCAGTGTCCAGAGAGACTTCTTTTTTCTGACCATCATTACACGCGGCTAACGCCAAGCCCAAAATACCCACACCTGCCAGTTTTACAATTTTCATCTATTATTCCTAAAGGTTTAAATGTGTCTGGTTTTACCACCAGCTAATTGTTCGCTAACCATGATATCGTTATTTTTAGCCATTAAACATTACTGATTGGTTAGACTGGTTCACATGTTACGTATTTTGGGATGGCTATGAGGAGCGTTAGGGTAAGCGCTTAAACTGCCCTACTGCTTGTTCTTCAAATGTAAGTGTAGCGAGGCTTTTTTCGCTATTCACTTCAAGGGCGTAGAAAATAGTCCCCTCTTCCTGGTTTTCGCTACCGCACTGTATCCCTATTTTTTCTGCACTGGTTGCTTGCCAGTAGCAGTTTAGCGTTGGGCTGGCTCTATCGGTTGGGTGGATAGTGGCCTTCCCGTCAAAATCAACCTTGATGTGAGAAAACGGCGCGGAATCGCTATCGACTGTAGCCCACTTTCCTGTACCTGGGTGTCCGCTGCAGCCTGTTAATAATGCAAGGCTGAGTGCCAGGCAGGAAAGTATCGTATTTTTTAGCATCTGTATTGTTGCTCGACGTGATGAAATATTATTCAGGGTTTGATGAGAGTAAGTCATGTAATGTATGGGCGTGTTCAACGGTGACCAAGCCTCTAGGGGTGAGATAACCGCCGTCTTTCTGGGTAATCATTCCTTTATCGAATAGACGCTCAGCGGCATCTATCAATGCGGGTGCTGCTGTTTTATGTACCTTTATACCTTCTTGGGTACTGTCTTTAAATTTAACCAACACGTTTAGTTCATCTACTAACTCAGGTTTAAATGGCATGAATATCTCCGATTTTTATTAGCGCTTGATAGACGACACTCTACGGGGAGTGATGTCCATTTGATTTGTTTTATATCAACAGTCTAGAGCAAAAAACCAAAATATTGACAGCGATATTGATTTTTTACGCAATTTTAATTCTTACCACGTTCATTACTTCAAACGGTATTCCGCCTACCTTCTCATTGCTGGGGTAATAGGTGAGATTAACGCGTGCGCCTTTAAGGTTTTTATATTGTTCTTTACGTTTAAATTTAAACGGCACATCACAACCCTCGATCATGACGGTATTGATAATCCAGTCGTTATCATCACGCTGTACATGAGAAACCACTTTCTGCATTTCTGAATGCGTTAGGTTTTGGTTTTTCTTTAACAGTTTTTGAGGGTCTGATTGCATCGTGTATAGGTCTTCTTTCTGTGGAGGCGGTATATATTTTAAATTAAATCACGTTAGTAAAGTGTAATGGTATCCCATGCTTGCATCATTATCAGCGACCCTTTTTCATTATCATGCATATAGTCTGCTAGATCCGTTATTGATTGTTCAATATTATCGATAAGTGGATGCGCAGGTACTAGTGCTTTTCCTATCGGCCGCATGAAGTTATCCCAATGAATGGGGATGACTTTAATGGCACCTACCGCATGGAGTGTTTCTTTAAAATAATCGTGTTTGAATTGTTCAGACTGTTTGCTTAAACCTGCGACGCCTAAAAAAACAACATCGGCTTGATAAGGCTCGAGCAAACCGCTGATATACCCACCGCTGGCTTGCACTAAAATGTTACCAAGAGGGTGCTTTATGTGCACGGCATAGCTACCGCCTTCTTTGAAATCGGTGAGTCTCGGTTTTGGCGGCAATGGCTGCGAAATATCTTTACCATGACCTGTCAGCCAAGCCATAGCGGCAGGTACAGGGGTATGTTTAGACTTGATCATCGTGACCTTGAACTGACCAAACGAGAGGGTTCGTTTGGCGCCGACCACCTCTATTTGTGTTTCTGCTAGCCCTGAGGCTCTTGCAATGTTAGCGGTAGACCCTGACCCGAATAGTGTCGCGCCTGTTAATTGGGCGACTATTGGGGCGTCCATGGCATGGTCATGGTGAGAGTGGGCTACGATGACGCTTTTGAGCTGGGTAATGTTGAGTCGTTTTAGACTTGATTTAATTAACGGAATGTCTGGTTGAATGGGTTTCCACAGTAGTGTTTTGATGGTGGGGCGAGTGAAGAATCCGTCTATCATGATGGCGCTATCGCCATCTGAGAATAGCAATGTCGAGGTGCCGATAAACGTGGCGGTAAGCTGATTCCCTTGATTTGAAACGGTTTGCATTTGAAGGGTTTGATCAAAACCCTCAAGGGGCTCTTTATAATTGAATAAATAAAAAGCAGTAGCTAGTAAGCTGAGGACTAAGCCACAGATCATTAATATTAATGAGAAAAACGTCCGTTTCATAACCTCATCCTTGTATTAAGCCTTTTTGCTTTAAGTATGTTGCGTGAACATTGCTATCTAACTGCTCAGGCGACTATGCGTGTATTTTTCGCCAAGCTTGTGCTTGTTCTATTTCGTATGCGACCTCTAAAAGTGTTCGCTCTTGACCATGGCCCGCCATAAGCTGAACCGAAATGGGTAAATTATTTGGGGTTTGCCCCATTGGCAGTGATAACGCGGGTCCGCCAGAGGCATTGGCCCAAGGAGTAAAGCTTACATACTGCATTAAGCGGCTAAACAGCTCATCAAATGGCACTGTGGGGCTGATGTGCCCTAGCGTTGGCGTTGTGTGCGCTAAAACAGGGGTTAAGATAACATCATATTGTGAAAATGCTTTAGCGTAATCCCGTTGGGTTTGCCTAAGGCGATATAGAAACAGCGGGGTTTTGTGATAGTTCTTTTTAAATAGTCCTGCGAGTCCAAGGCTTAGAGGATCAAGTCGGTCTGAGTTGAAACTGCGGTCCATCACAATTTTGCCTGTTTTTTGGGTCATAAACGCTAGCATCGACCAGTACAGGCTAAAGTCTTCAATGAATGATTTAGGGATCTGCATCGGCATCTCTTCAACATAGTGTCCCATGTCGCTGAGTAAGGTGGCTGTGTTATGAACCACAACGCGAGTTTGTTCATCGGTCTCGTATCCGGTGATAGAGTCAATCATTAACCCTACGCGCAAGCGCTTATGGCTGGGGCCTTCTACTAATCCGATTTCAGGTAAACGTTTATTGCGGAAGTATTTTTCTGCTTCATGGTGAAAGTAAGCGGTATCTCGGACCGTGCGGCTGACTATGCCCTCACTAATCAGATTGATTGGCAGTAACTTGGCCTGATCTGAGTCTACATGCCGCCCTCGGCTCGGCTTTAGCCCTATCAGTCCGCAGCAGGCTGCGGGAATACGGATTGATCCGCCTCCGTCATTAGCATGAGCAACCGGTACAACACCCGCCGCAACTAGCGCAGCAGAACCGCCTGAAGAGGCGCCCGTTGAGTATTCAATATTCCAAGGGTTGCGTGTGGGAGCCGCGTGTACGGGTTCGGTCGTGGCATTAAGCCCAAATTCAGGCAGGGTACTTTTACCCAGCACAGAGAACCCTAAGTTGATATATTGACGGGTGTAAGGTCCATGTTTTTTCTCAGGTTTGGCGCGAATAGCATCCGAGCCATGTTGAGTCGGTAGCCCTTTAACCGGTGTATTGTCCTTGATAAATGTTGGCACGCCGGCAAAGTATCCGCGTCCTAGGGTGTGCGATTCTGACGAGGCTTTCTCAAAGCATTCTGTCGCAATCGCATTGATTTTGGGGTTAACGCTGTAAGCCCGAGCGATAGCCGCGTCAGTCACGTCTTTATGGCTGATGGCTTTTGACTTTAATAATCGAGCGATTTCAACGGCATCGTGATCCGCTAACGCGTCATCACAGAACGAGTGGAAGGTTTTTTTATTATTAATCACATTAACTCACGGGGCTAAAGGCTGTTTTTTATCAAGTCTAGCATAGTCTTTATTAATGTTTCTTTGCTGCCGGCGCGATATAAAAAACGTTTGGCTTGATCTATCCCATTTAACCCATATGATTGATGATGCAGAATGACTCATTCCTTGATGGGTTATGTGTTTGACAATATGGGTTTAAGCAACGATGTCTAATGTAGATAATACCAGTGCCGCTTTGGCAAGTACCCCAATTTTGCGTTTGGCGTTTAGACCCCTGTTTTTAGGGGGGACGCTCTTTTCTCTTATTGCAATCAGTTGGTGGGCTTATTTTTGGGCTTCGCCGTTTGATTGGCAGCCTTATGGTGGCCCCATTTGGTGGCACGGCCATGAAATGCTGTTTGGCTTTGGTGCTGCGATCGTGGTTGGCTTCTTGTTGACAGCGGTGCAGAGTTGGACAGGGGTTCCAGGGGTAAAGGGTAATAAACTAGCGGTATTGGCTAGTGCATGGTTGTTAGGCCGACTACTGGTTGCGTTTGGTGCTGGGTTGCCTGGTTGGGTTGTTGCTGTGGGTGATTTAAGCTTCTTATTTCTGAGCGCATTAGCCATGGCTTACCCCGTTATTAAGGTAAAACAGTGGCGTAATCTGATGTTTGTACCGATTCTGTTAGTGCTGATGATGTTGAACGCAGTCAGTCACTGGGGCACATTAATCGGTGATGCTTTGGTCGCGCTCCACTCGTTGCATGGTGCCACGTTGTTGACTGCGTTGGTGATCACCATCGTCGGCGGTAGAGTGATTCCTTTTTTCACCTCGAGCGCTTCGGGCTATACACGGCTACCTAATATTGGGTGGCTAGATGGCCTCAGTATTGGCAGTATTATTGCGCTAGTGATTGTTGCGTTTATTGGGTTTTCGGTGGTGCCGGCACCATTGCTTGCAGTGCTGAGCCTTGTCGCGGCTGTATCGAATGGCTGGCGCTTTTTACGTTGGGGAATCGCACACACCTTAAATATACCGCTACTTTGGTCGCTTCACTTCTCGTACTTGTTTATTCCTGTGGGTATGGTGGCCTTGTTCCTGTTTAGTATGGGATGGCTGACCAATATTAGTATTGCGTTGCATTGTTTTACAGTCGGTGCGATGGGCGGCATGATTCTGGCGATGATTTCAAGAGTCACGCTAGGCCATACCGGACGAAAACTCCAGCCACCTAAACTCATGACCTTGGGCTATATTTTAATTTTGATCGCTGCAGCGGTTCGCGTGCTATTACCTGCGCTACTCCCTTCGTTTACAAACTGGGGTATTGTGGGGGCTGCGGCTCTTTGGGTCGCGGCTTATAGCATATACCTGTTTTATTATGCTCCGATGTTGGTATCTGCAAGAGTTGATGGTCGACCTGGCTAGTGCCTGACATTCATCAAGTACAATGAGTGCAGCACCCTCTATTATTAGTGAATGTGGATAAATAATTAATCTGATTTAGAGGGTAAGCATATGAGTTGTTGTGGTGGGTGCGGCGGTGAAAGCAGTGATACAACAAAAGGCACCGAAAAAGATAAAGAAAAGGACCAAGATAAGAGGTAACGTTTAAGTATTTAAACGGTAAGGCGAAAAGGCCTTATCGTTTGGGTACAAAAAGCTGGCTGATGCCGGCTTTTTTGCGTTTTAAGCTTAGCTAAACCGCGTTACATTGTGGTACTTGCTTATGTCAAAATAATCACTTCTGGGCTATAACTATCGCTGTTAATAGCTTAAACCTTATCACTTCGTAATATCAGTGCCATTACTACGTCATAATAAGGTTATTTTCTGGTCTCGATCACAAAATTTAGCTAAAATCCTCACCCTTTTTGAGTCCAACCGATTAGATGGCAAAGGCGGAATGTGAATGGCTGTAAAAACTGCAGATGTATTGTTGGTCGGAGGTGGCGTGATGAGCGCCACGTTAGGCATGATGCTCAGTCAATTAGACCCATCATTGAAGATTATTATGGTGGAACGGCTAGATCATGTTGCTCATGAGAGCACCGATGGGTGGAACAATGCGGGTACTGGGCATGCAGGGTATTGCGAGCTTAATTATACGCCTCAAACAGAGGATGGTCGCGTTGAAATCGAGCGAGCGCAAGATATCAATGCTTCATTTGAAGTAACGCTCCAGTTTTGGTCGTACCTGGTTGAGAATAACATTCTCCCAGCGCCGACAAACTTTATTAACCCTGTACCTCATCAGAGCTTTGTTTGGGGTGAAAAAGACGTCGAGTTTTTACGTAAGCGCTTTGAGTTAATGAGTGCTCATCATCTGTTTAAAGATATGGAATATAGCGAAGACCCCGAGGTGCTGAAAAAGTGGATGCCGCTAGCCATGAGTCAGCGAGATCCTAATCAGCCCGTTGCGGCTACGCGTGTTGCCTATGGCTCAGATGTCGACTTTGGTTCATTAACACGACATATGGTTGAAAACCTAAAGCGTAACCCTAACTTTGAATTATTGATAAGCAGCCCAGTGACACGAATTAAGCAGCAAGAGTCTGGTCGTTGGTCGGTTTGTGTTAAAGAAAAACAAAGCAAGGGTGTGAGTACTATTGATGCTGGGTTTGTTTTTCTTGGTGCCGGAGGTGGTGCGTTGCCGCTACTTCAGAAATCAGGAGTTCCTGAGCGTAAAGGTTATGGTGGGTTTCCAGTCAGCGGTCAGTGGTTAGTCTGTACTAAGCCAGAAGTTGTTCAGCAGCATCAATCAAAAGCCTATGGTAAAGCGCCTATTGGTGCGCCGCCAATGTCTGTTCCTCATTTAGATACACGCATTATCAATGGTAAGCCTGCGTTGTTGTTTGGACCTTTTGCTGGGTTTACAACCAAGTTTTTGAAAAAAGGCTCTAAGCTTGATCTCTTTGGCTCGGTGAAAGGAAATAATCTAGCGCCGATGATGTCGGTTGGTGCTAAGAATATGGATCTGACGCGTTATTTGATTGGAGAAGCGTTTCAGTCTCATCAGGAGCGAGTAAATGCGCTACGTAATTTCTACCCTGAAGCGAAAGAAGGTGATTGGACATTAGCCAAAGCTGGTCAGCGAGTACAAATCATCAAGAAAGACGAAAATGGCAAGGGTAAACTAGAGTTTGGTACTGAGTTGGTAGCATCAGCAGATGGCTCGCTTGCGGCCTTGCTAGGCGCGTCCCCTGGTGCATCTACGGCTGTTCAGGCGATGGTTGATGTAATAGAGCGTTGTTTTAAAGAGCGCCTTACAGATTCAAATTGGCACTCAAAAATGAAGACGATGATCCCTTCTTATGGCCAGTCACTTGTTAATGATGCTGCTTTATTGAAAGAAACGCGTGAAAGAACGTTAGCGACATTGAAACTGGTGTAAGCTTAGGGTTCACTTTTAACTTTAATATTATGCGTTAGGGAAATGATTACATGAATACAAGAATAATAACGGCGTTAGCCATACTATTAATATCAGCTAGCGCTCATGCTCAATATGTTAGCCAACGCGCAGGTAACTGGGAAGGCACCTTGATGGCAAAGTATCAAGGTGAGGACACTGTCGCGAGTAAAAATGGTGCAAAATCAACGTTTGCCGATAATACAGGCTGGGGGTTTAGCCTAGGTTATAACATGGATAACCATTGGAATTTTGCATGGGAGTTTTCTCATAACAACCCCAAATACAAGGCGGAATATACTGATTCCCTAGGTAATGCTAGAACGCTGAGTCACCGTAGTGACTTTTATACTAATAATTTTAATATTACCTACCATCTACTAGAAGGAAGGATAACGCCTTATGCCGTCTTAGGGGGCGGCTTTACCTATGTTGACTCGAATGTGAGTAACGGAGATTACTACTGTAGCGGCTACTACTATTGGTATTGTTACTCCAACTCATACAATACAACAGAGTGGTCTTACAATGCGGCTTTAGGGCTGAGAGCTGATTTAACCTCGAATGTATTTGTAAGAGGTAGTTATGGTTATCAAAAAGTGGATATGGGGTCTGGCAGCAATAAGTCTGATGCTAATATTGCTCGCTTTGAGGCCGGATTACGATTTTAAATTAATTAAAGAGATAACGGCTGTGTCGTATTTGCCCACCATAGAAATAGAACCTATTGTAAAAGCCGATGCCTCGGTTATTTGGCTGCATGGGCTAGGTGCCAGTGGGCACGATTTTGAGCCTATAGTGCCAGAGCTTAATTTACCTGAGTCTGCGGCTATCCGGTTTATTTTACCTCATGCGCCGTCTATCCCTGTTACGGTTAATGGTGGGTATATTATGCCTGCTTGGTACGACATTTTAGAAATGGATATTGATCGTAAGGTTGATGAGGCACAATTGCTACAGTCCGTTGCTGAAGTCCACAAATTGATTCAGCGAGAACAGGAACGTGGCATTGCCAGTGAGCGTATTATCATTGTTGGTTTCTCGCAAGGTGGCGCAGTGGGATACCATGCAGCACTCACGTATCCTGAAAAGCTGGGTGGCCTTTTGGCGTTATCAACGTACTTTGCTACGGCTCAAACGATCGCACCTAATCCGGTCAATAAAAACATCCCTATTAAGGTTTATCATGGCTCCCTAGACCCTGTGGTGTCGGAATCATTAGGTCGTAAAGGCTACGAAGATATTCTTGCGCTCGGTTATCAGGCGGAGTATTTGACCTACCCGATGGAGCATCAGGTGTGTCTAGAAGAAATTGAGGATATCTCTAGCTGGCTGCAGAAGCGGCTGCTTTAAATCCTCAGTAGATGGCGCTTTCGTCTACTCTATTGAGCGTTTTTATCATTGAATAGGTTCCTGTTTCGTACCATGCTTAGGGTTATAATACACGCAAAAAAATGGGCAGAAACCTATGGCCGACTCGTTAGACCAATATTTAGTTACTACGCCATTCTATGATTTCGATAAGCCTTCTGTTCAACAATGGGCTGATCAAGCATTAGCCGGTGTCTCTAATGCCCCGGTTGACGTGGCAAAAGCACTATATCTCGCAGCGCGAGACGATGTGAGTTATAACCCGTACGTATTTTCTACTGACCCTCAGTCCTTTAGTGCTAGTCATGTGTTAGCAACCCGTGAGTCTTATTGCATTCCTAAGGCTGTGCTTTTAGGGGCTGCAGCGCGTTATAAGGGTATTCCCGCTCGCCTTGGATTGGCTGATGTAAAGAATCACCTTTCGAGCCCACGCCTAATCGAGTTTTTACGTTCGGATATTTTTAGAATGCATGGCTATATTGAGCTGTATCTTAATGGCCAGTGGGTGAAAGCGACGCCTGCGTTTAACAAACGGTTATGTTTGATAATGAAGGTTGAACCTTTGGCTTTTGACGGCATAAATGATTCTATTTTTCAAGCGTTTACGGATGATGGCGCACAGCATATGGAATATGTAAATGAACACGGTGAATTTGCAGATGTTCCCTATGACTTTATTATGGATGGGATTCGATCAGCGTATCCGCACCTTTTTGATAAAAAGGCGGGCGTTATGCCTATATCAGGTGATTTAGCATCAGAGGTATAACGAAATAATAAACACATAAAAAATTGAGCAAATTCTGAACAGCCTAATATACTTAAAGAACCTAAACTTCAATTATAAGAACAGGGCTCTTTATGGAAAAGCACACGTCTAGTTGGTTGGATGAATTCGGTGATTATATTTCTGGCGGGTTAACCGCGCTGCTTTGTCTGGATCTAGCAATGTTCTTTATACATCTTATGTTAGAGAGGACTACAGAGGGGTATAGTTTGAGTACGTTGCCCTTTATCATCGTCGCGCTAGCGCTGTTTCATATCGAGCGTATGTACAGTAAACAAACCGCGGGCGATCACTGATAGCCGTATTGGTTTCTGGCAGGAAAAAAGCACTAACCCCATGTATTAAACTGGGGTTAGTCGGTGGTTACTAAGCTACAGCCTGTTGTTTTTCAAGCATGTACTGGTTAGTCGCACTTAAAATAGCATTTAGCGAAGCGGTAACAATGTCTTCGTGAATGGCTACACCATAGAAAGTTTGCCCCTCGATAATTACTTGTAAATATGAGATGGCATCTGCGTCACTGCCTTCTTGCATGGCGTGTTCGCTATACTCCTGAATGCTGATTTTATAGCCATAGCGGCTTTGCAATGCGCGTGCAAAAGCGTCCATTACCCCATGCCCATCACCCGATACATCGATCGTTTGATCGCCTGCTATTAGCTGAGCGTCAACATGATCATGAGTCGTACGCTTTAGTTCAAAAGCACCTAAGCGTACGGGAGCTTGATGATCAATATAAACCTCATTAAACAACTGCCACATCGACTCTGGAGATACTTCTCCTCCATTCACTTCTGCTTGGCGCTGAACCACGGTGCTAAAAGCAATTTGTAGCCAGCGTGGTAGTTGCACGCCATACTGTTGCTCAAGGGTGTAAGCGATGCCACCTTTGCCTGACTGAGAGTTCACCCGAATGACCTCTTGATAGCTACGACCCAAATCAGTAGGGTCTATCGGTAAATAAGCCACTTGCCAAGGTTGTTCAGGCTTATATAGCGCTAAGCATTTCTTGATTGCGTCTTGGTGACTGCCCGAGAATGCCGTATAAACCAGTTCGCCTGCATAAGGGTGTCTTGGGTGGACAGGTAATTGGGTGCAGGCTTTGACCACTCGGACAATTTCATCCATATCCGCTAAATACAACGCCGGATCAATACCCTGACTGTAAAGGTTCATCGCCATTGTGACGATATCCATGTTACCGGTACGTTCTCCGTTGCCTAACATGGTGCCCTCTACTCTTTGAGCGCCGGCCATCACCGCCAACTCTGCCGCAGCGACACCGCAACCGCGATCGTTATGGGTATGAACACTGACGATAATCGCATCACGACGTTGAACATGGTTGCAGAACCACTCAATTTGATCAGCAAATACGTTGGGCGTTGCCATCTCGACTGTGGCCGGTAAATTAATAATGGCCGGATTTTCAGGGGTGGGCTGCCAAACTGCTGTGACAGCATCAACGACTTCAACCGCAAAATCTAATTCGGTACCGGTAAAGCTTTCAGGTGAATACTGATAAACCCACTCTGTTTCAGGGTTTTGCTCCGCCAACGCTTTAACTTTGCTGGCGCCATTAACCGCAATATTCACAATACCCTGCCTATCTAACTTGAATACTTGCTCCCGTTGCACCGTTGAAGTGGAGTTATAGACGTGAACCACCGCACGCCTAGCGCCTTTTAGAGACTCAAAGGTGCGTTCAATTAATTCGGGGCGCGCTTGTGTTAATACCTGTAAAGTGACGTCGTCGGGTACTTGGTTTTCTTCAATCAACCAACGCACAAAATCAAAATCCGGCTGTGATGCGGCGGGAAAGCCAACTTCTATCTCTTTGAACCCTACTTTAACTAATAATGCAAAAAGCATCTGCTTTTGGCTAACTGACATAGGCTCAATCAACGCTTGATTACCATCACGCAAGTCAACACTACACCAGCTAGGGGCTTGGGTAATAACCTGATCAGGCCAAGTTCGATTGGCCATTTGAACGGGGGCAACGGGGCGGTATTTTTTATGATTGAACCCTGACATGGTGGGTAGCTCCTGTATTAACGTGTCGAATGCAAATTATAGGGCTATTTCTAGGGGTAAAGATTGCAAATAAAGCTTTAATTGGTATATGTTTAGCAATTATTATCTATTATTTTGTTATCTTGTGGTGATATATTGCTTATTAATAATTATAGTTAGGGCTATTGATTTTAAAATTGGGTTTTTATGGTGACTTTAGATAGGTTAGATCGAAGGATATTAGAAGAACTACAGAGAAATGGCAGTATCACTAATCTAGAGTTAGCTGAACTGGTTGGCCTGTCGCCCTCACCTTGTTCTCGGCGTGTTAAGCAGCTTGAAGAGAGCGGTATTATTAATCGAACAGTGACATTGTTGAACCCTGATAAATTAAACCTTAAACTCACTGCCATCATCCAAGTGAGTATGGATCGACATACTCCTGACCGGTTCGAAAATTTTGAGCAAACATTAGAAGGTTATCCTGAAGTTATGGCCTGTTCGTTGATCACAGGGCAAGCAGCGGATTACTTAATTGAAGTGTTGGTACAGGATATGGATGGTTATCAGGCGTTTTTGTTGGGTCGATTGACGCGCATTCCAGGGGTTACAGGGGTTCACTCTAGCTTTGTTTTGCGTAAGATTATTGATCGAACAGAAATCCCCCTGACTCATTTAAAATAATGACTCCAAAAGAGAGCTAAGTATGTCAATTGCGTTATCTTTACACCTGCTAGCCGCCGTTATCTGGGTTGGCGGTATGTTTTTCGCTTATGTATGTCTACGCCCTGTTGCGGTTACAGTATTAGAGCCACCTCTAAGGCTTCAGCTCTGGGCACACGTGTTTGTCCGCTTTTTTAGTTGGGTTTGGGCGAGTATTATTACTTTAATCGTGACAGGTCATGGCATGATCGCCTTATACGGTGGCTTTGGCAGTATCGGTAAACATGTTCATATCATGTTAGCGCTAGGTTATGTGATGTTCTTGCTTTACGCGCATCTTTATTTTGCCCCTTTTAAGCGTCTTAAAAACGCAGTAGAAGCGGCCGATTGGGCGACTGCTGGCAATAACTTAAACCAGATCAGAAAGATCGTTGGAATTAACCTTGTTTTAGGTTTATTGACGGTTGTTGTCGCGAGTGCTGGTAAGTATTTGTTGTAAGTGATGCTTCGCCCTTCCCCTGTCTCCTTGTCATTCCCGCGCAGGCGGGAATCCACGGTGTTCATATCTACCGAAAGAAAATGGATCCCTGCCTGCGCGAGGATAACCGTAGTGAAAAGTGGTTTATGCTGAACTTAGTTAGTTAAATGCAGGTGAATAGAATATTGCCTGCTGACCTCTAGGTTCTACTGCAAAGCGGTATTGACGTTGCTCCCCATCAAACAAAGGGTTGAACCAGTAAGCGCTATACTCCGCCATACCATTGCCTGCATCCGTTTCATTAATCCTGATTGCCATATCATACCCATCATCGTTAACGGCTACGCCATCTATCTCTAACGGCGCCCACTCTTCCTTATTGAGGCGAGTTTCAATGCTTAATAACGGTCGGTGCAGCTCAATTTTTGATGCATTCACATCTAGCCAGCTAAACGTCCACTGTCCTTCTAAGTTGGTTGAGGCGTGGATGTAGGTTGGGCTTTGTAGAACACTTCGATGCCCTGATGCACGTGTGGATTGAGGTAAAAAGCGTTTTACTTCAAAGCTATATTGCCACTGTGCAGGTAGCGCTATAACGGGGTCTTTGCTATTAAGCATGTCATGAGCTAGTTTGCTTGATTGGGCCGTTAAGTAGGGTAATGTTTGTTTTCCATAGATAGTGTGGCCCCCCTCATAGTATTGTCGCCCATACTCTTCAGGGGTTGTAACATAACCGGTATAGCCTCCGGCAAGGCTAGATATCATAACGTGCTTAATCGGTTTGTCCGCTTCAATGAACGATTGTTTAATAGCGTTAGAGAGTCTATAGCCTGATTCGGTGGTGAATTCGAAAGGCAGAGGTACCATGACTAAGTCGTTAATTTTGACTAGCTGGAATAATACGTAATCTGGAAAGCTATCTTTGGGCTCAAAAATGGGTTGAAGCAGGGAAAATCCTAGAATACGTTTGCGGCCCTGACAGTTATCTTCTTCGCTACCCCAGCGACGAGAACCTTCTTTAAAGAATGGCAAGTAACCAATCACCGGAGAGGTATGTTCTTGCGGCGCGGCGGCTAACGTCATGCCTGCAGCGGCATCTTTACAGATTTCGTAGCCGTCGATAATGTTATTCTCACGTAAGTTGACGTGGCGAATAGCGGATGCAATATCCACTTGATCGGTTAGTTGGTCGTCTAGCTGTTGGTAGAGTGCGGTGACTTTTTTAGCCACACCTTGGCCAATTCGTCTGGCTTCAATATAGCCGCCCATGCCAAATCGCTGTGCTGGTGCAGTGTCTGCATGCGCCCCCTCAAATGCTGACACATGAATAGCGCGAGATAGGTCATAGGTACGGGCGATAAATCGCTCCCAGTCTTTATGGATATAAGCCCAAACATCCGCATTGAATAGGGTTTCTTGCTGAGGTAGCGCGGTACCATGAATGGAAAAACTGGCAAATGCGCCCAAGGGTTCGTATTCGTTATTTTCGTTGAGGCTATCAATCCTAACCATATAGAGTGATGGGTTTACTCGGTGGAAGGTGCGATTATCTGTGATGCTTTTGTTTTCTACATTGTCATTCTCAATGTGAGCCTGTATTGAGCGGTTACGGGTTAGGCCCCATATATCAACTTTACCCGTTGCCAGTTTAGCGGGCCTTTGTTGCTGATATGCTTCGATAGCCGCATTACTAATTTGGTTAAATACAAAGTCAAAGTAGCCGCTGGCAAACCCTGACTGGTGTGATATATGTTTGTTATAGAACTGGCTACCCAAAATCTGACCGGGTGCTGAGTGAGTATGCGTTGCTGTGATGGTGATATTACTAGTGCTTATATCGGTGTGCTGAGCCAGGAATTCTCCTAATCGAGTATGAAGTATTCTTGAGCCCGCGGTTAGGTCTGTCTGAACAATAAGGTGACTGTCACCGTCGCTATCGCGTAGATAATAAACGCGAGCATAAAGTCGAGTGCGAAACCCTTCGCCAATGTTTGACCAGAGAGCATAGCCTGCTCTGGGTAGGTAGCCGGGAGGTGGCGTTATGTCGGCAGTTGCAGCTCCTGCCATAAAATGAGCAGGAGGCGCCAGTGTTAATGGTTGGATATTCTGAACACTAAATGATTTTTGCTCAGTGCAGGCAACTAAAAAGCAAAACAGCACTAATAATGGTGAGCGCAGCATGAATGGCGTCATCCTTTTTTGTTGGGTTCTTATTTTAGGTTATTTTATTGTGTTACATATGTACCAGATTTTAACGGTTTTTTGAGCTAGAAAATGTGACGGCGCGCGAAAATGGGCTTGAATCTCACCGTAACTGAGTGACTATTCACAAACTGACAAGATAGTTTTTGCTGAATTATGCGTCATCTTTGGTTTTAACCTATAGTGATAACATAAGGTGAAAAAGCGAAAATGAGCGTAAAAACAAGAGATTATTGTTTTTTATGTGATTTGTGTCGCATATCGGCGACGCTTTTGTTGTGTGTGTATAACTGGTTAATATGGCGACCTGCTTCATAGACCCTTCGGGGCTTATGTATTTGGAGTAAAAGTGATGATGTTAAGAGAGCAAAAGAAAACCCGCTTAGGCGATTTGCTGTTAGACAGTAATGTTATTACTCAGCAGCAACTTGACGATGCGATTATTGCTCAAACACACACAGATAAACACCTGGGTGATATATTGGTTGAGATGAAACTGGTGTCTAGATGGCAGGTTTGGAAGTTATTAAAGCTCCAACGTCATTTGCGAAACACTATATTAACCTCAGTTCTGAGTTTATCTCCGCTTATGTTAACGGGGTGTGGCGGTGGTGGCGGAAGCTCTACCAGTAGCGCAGTCCAGCAAGTGGCGGCAGCAGAAGTGCAGGCAGAAGAAGAGGTCTTAATAGAAGAGCGCCGATCTGCAAAGCTATCTTGGTCTTTGCCCAGTTCTCGAGCCGATGGCAGTGACCTTGAGCTATATGAGATTGATACCTTTAGAATTTATCACACGACCGAGGATGGCAGTGTAGAAGAAGTTCTTGAAGTGGCTGGTGATGTTACAGAGCTTGATTTATCTGCTTTAGATGCAGGCATACACCTTTTTGCCATTACTGTTGTTGATAGTAACGGACTGGAAAGTGACTTTTCAGAAACTGTCACTAAAACGATTATTTAAGCATTCTATTCGCACACAAAATTAGACCTTTTTATGGATTGGGGTTCGCCTAACACCTCTGCCATCGTTTAAGCTGCGCCTTCTATTTTTTCTACTTACAAAAGATTTCTTGGATTAAGCCCTCCATTTTGTTTAAATCCCCCTCCTTTTTCTTACTATTTCAGGAGTGAATAGATGTCTTTTAGTCTCTTAGCCCTAATAGATGATATTGCGGCGATAATGGATGACGTCGCGATATTGTCAAAGGTTGCTGTTAAAAAAACGGCAGGTGTATTAGGTGATGACCTCGCGCTAAATGCAGAGCAAGTGTCTGGTGTTAAAGCTGATCGTGAATTACCGGTTGTATGGGCAGTTACCAAAGGTTCTTTTTTAAATAAGCTTATTTTAGTCCCCGCAGCATTGGCGATTAGTGCTTTTGCGCCGTCCCTAATTACCGTGCTGCTTGTTATTGGTGGCCTGTATTTGTGTTATGAGGGGTTTGAAAAAGTTGCGCATAAGCTTTTGCATAGTAAAAAAGACTTAACAGAACAACACCAAGCACATGTCAATGCGCTGCAAAAGCCTAACGTTGACCTTGTTGCCCTGGAAAAAGCAAAGATAAAAGGGGCTATTCGCACCGATTTTGTTTTATCCGCAGAAATTGTAGTGATTGTATTAGGTACGGTTCAAGAAGCAACGTTTGCCATGCAGGTAATGATTGTTTCTTCATTAGCGTTGCTTATTACGGTGGGGGTGTACGGGTTAGTTGCTGCGATCGTTAAACTCGATGACCTTGGCTTATATCTATTGCGTAAGTCAGTCTCAGGCTCTTATCGTTCTATCCAACGATTTATGGGGCGTTCTTTGCTGATATTTGCACCTAATATGATGAAAACACTGTCTATTGTCGGCACGATTGCTATGTTTTTGGTCGGGGGGGGAATATTAGTGCATAGTTTCCACTGGTTACATGAGCAGTCTGCAAATGTGGCCGCAATGGTCGCCTCAGGAGTGGGGTCGTACTCAACGGCTATTACGCCGATATTATTTGATGGCATAATCGGGATGATTGCGGGTGGGCTGGTATTGCTATTAATATCGGTGGCCAGTAAGGCTAGAGCGGTAGTTAAAAGCTAAGTTGTCAGGCCTGAGTAACGTACTATTCGGTCAAACGTTATATTACTGACCGAACAGTGCTTGTAAGCCTGCGCCCTCTTAGCCAACTATTGCCGAGAACTAATACTGTCCCTTACGTCTATTTTTCCGTTCTTCTTTTGCGGCTTTTTTAGCTTCTTTTTCTACCGCTAAATCAATTTGTTCCTTCTCCACCATGGCGGGTGTTTCGAGTGTTAGGCGCCCTAGGGTTCCATCTCTTAGCTCGTTGAGAATAATCTCAGATACTTTGTGAAGATTTATCTTTCCACCCGGCCTTAAACAGCCTCGCTTACGGCCAATGATTTCCATTAGCTCGAAATCGCTAGCGGGTAAAGACTCTAGTTGGTATCGCTCCATGACGGCTTCGGGGTAATCGGTTAGTAGAAACTCAGCGGCATAAGAGGCGACATCTTCATATTCAATGGCGGTATCTTTCACTGCGCCGGTTACCGCTAGACGATAGCCACAGCTTTCAGGTTCAAGCTTTGGCCATAAAAACCCTGGGGTATCTGACAGCACAATACCATTTTGCAGGTTTATTTTTTGTTGGCGCTTGGTGACAGCAGGTTCGTTACCCACCTTGGCTATCATTCGACCGGCGAGTGTATTGATAATGGTCGATTTACCCACGTTGGGTATGCCCATAATCAAGGTTCTGACCAAAAGTTCTGAATCGGCTTTATGAGGGAGCATCTGGCGGCATAGGTCTAATAGATTTTTAATCTGCCCCGGTTGCTCTGAGGTGGTAGGAATCGCCTTAACACCCTTGTTCTTCTCTAGATATTTTACCCACTCTTCGGTGCGCACAGGGTCAGCGAGATCACTTTTATTGAGTACTTTAATGCAGGGCTTATCCCCTCTTAGCGCGTCGGCTAAGGGGTTTTCGCTACTAAACGGGATGCGCGCATCAAGTACTTCTATAATGAGATCAATTTGCGGCATGATCTCTCGAATCTCTTTGCGGGCCTTGTGCATGTGGCCGGGGAACCAGTTGATCGCCATGAATGTCCTTAGAGTGAAGTGCTAAAGTCGCTAGTTTACCCGTTGCAGCGGCTATGCGGAACACCCTTTTGGCAGGGAGTGCTAAAAGGGGTTGATCGTCGCTTGATGACGAGAGACTTAAAGCGTAGCTTATACTATATAGTTTAAAACGATGATAAGGAGTGTACACCGTGTCTTTAGTCAAAGAGCAGTCAGTGCTGGTTATTATTGATGTGCAGGGTAAGTTAGCTAAGCTCATGTCGGGTAGCGAGGGTTTAATCGAAAGACTCGGGCTGTTGATAGACGGTGCTAAGTTGTTGAATATACCGATTATATGGTTAGAGCAACTACCCGATAAATTAGGGCCAACAGTTGAATCCCTTGGGTCTAAATTATCACCGGAACAACCTATCGCAAAATCAAGCTTTAGTGGCTATGGGAACGACGAGTTCCGCCAACGGCTCAATGATGAAGGCCGCAAACGTGTGATATTAGCAGGTATCGAAACGCATGTTTGCGTCTACCAAACCGCACAAGACTTACTGGAACACAAGTACGACGTTACCGTTGTCGCTGACGCTGTTTCTTCTAGAACTGAAGATAACAAGCAAATCGGCTTACAAATGATGACCCAGCGTGGCGCAAAGTTAAGCTGCGTTGAATCGGTACTGTTTGAGCTTCAACAGAAGGCAGAAGGTGATGTGTTTCGTGGGTTGATTAAATAAAACGAGCATATTTACCCTAAAGACTCGCCACCTATAGAGGCGGATTGGTATGTCCGCCTTTGTGTTAATACCGCGGTAACGAACGTAGTTAGCGCGTATCTTCCATTCGGCTAATCCAGTCTAGAGCTCGGTCAGTCGCATGATTCTTTTGTTTGATTGTTAATGTAGGAAGAAGCGCGTTCATCATACCTGCGATGTCTTGTTTGTTTTTATAGTAAGCGCTTGCATACTCCTTAGTCCATAAAATATCGGGCGACTCTATCCATTTTTGTAATTGTGCGGTATCTCTAGCTAGCGCTGCTGCTAATATCTTTTCTCGCCACTGGTTGTTATTATCGACTCTAATCTGGCGCTCATCAGGGTAAAGCTTTGTATAAGGCTTGATGGTTGTGATTTGTTGGTCGGATAAATGGCCAAACCACTTTTCGAGTTGCTCTATTCTTGCATCGGCCTTTGATTCATCGGACTCCGCATACTCAAACCATTCTTTTTGCTTCTCATTATTATATTGTCGATAGTGTTCGGCATTCGCCTCGGTGAGCGTCAGTGATAGCGTTTGCACAACGGGTACTAACTGAACTAAAAACGCCGAGATAAGCACGTCTGATGTGCTTTCCATATAGTGATAAGCCGCCTCTAACTTCCCATTGTTCCACAGTCTAAGGGTGTGGTTCAATTCATCAGTGACCTTCGGAAACCCTTCGTTTCTAAGCCATTCGCGCAACTCAATCGTCTTGGGTTTAATATGTTCTTCTTGTTCTGTACTGAGGTCGAACATACGGTCTAATTGCCAAACCATCAGCCAGTCGAGTCTTTCAAATAAAAAACCAAAGCCACTGCACCCAGACATTAACAAGGTGATGGTTAGGATTAAAATCTTCGCTGTTTTTGATGTTGGTGTAATGCGACTCATGGTACCAATATAGACTATCAATAGTGGAAGCGGTGATGGGTAGGCGATATCACTACTGATAATCATAGAAAATAATAAGATTTATACAAATGAATCTGTGATGCTTATCGCGTCCTGGTACAGATTTCTTGATTCCGCTTCGCTGCATCACGGCTACGGGGGGGGGCTGAGTGTGTGGTGTGGGTCTTTCAAGTTTGATCATCCCTTGAATATTGGCTACTTTAGAGCCATTAACTAACGTTTAAACGGATTAAAAAGGGTGTCTTATGAGTCAAACAGTGGTCGTTACGGGCGCGAATAAAGGGATAGGGTTTGAGTTTTGCGCTTACTACAAACAAAAAGGGTTGAACGTTATAGCCGTTTGTCGCAGTGCTTCTGAAGCGTTACAAGGGTTAGGGGTTGAGGTTGTTGAAGATGTTGATGTGTCGAGTGACCACGGCATTGATCGGCTGAAACTTGCAATAGGCGAGCGTTCGATTGATATCTTGATCAACAACGCGGGAATTTTTTCTAATCAATCGTTCAACGATATGGACTTCGAAGAAATATCTCGTCAGTTTGAGGTTAATGCCGTCGGCCCCTTAAAAGTGACTCACGCCTTAGATAATGCGTTGAAACGTGGCGCTAAGGTCGCATTAGTGACCAGCCGAATGGGCTCGATTTCAGATAACACCTCTGGAGCTTATTATGGTTACCGGATGTCGAAAGCCGCACTTAATGCCGCGGGAAAGTCATTGGCCAATGACTTAAAGCCTCGAGGGGTTGCAATCGCCATTCTTCATCCGGGTTTTGTACAGACCTCTATGGTGGGTTATGCGGGCGATATATCACCTGCCACAGCGGCAGAGCGATTGGCCCAGCGTATTACAGCGCTAACGATTGAAACGACGGGTACGTTTTGGCACTCCAATGGTGATGTGTTGCCTTGGTAGTGGTGATGTATGGGCTAATCGTAAAGTGCTGGCGGGCGGCTATCCGTCATAATTAAATCGAGTTTTTGCTGAGCCTGTCGTGGCTTTAATAGGTCATGTGGCTCCAGCATTTCGCACTCATCCCGCTGCATCTCATCAATAAGGCTAGGATAGTGGCGGCAGTCTTCGGGTCTGTCGCGGTATATGTCACAGCTATAACGTACTGAGTTTGTGCCTTGAGGTGGCTCTTCACGTAACCAAGGGCAACGGGTTAGCGGTTTTCCGGATTCGGGGTCAAACCAGATTTGGTTATTGCGCACATAACGATAGATATCCGGCCGGAATAGTTCCCACATCTCGATATCGTCTTTTGAGGCCGATAAGTCACCATCACCATATTTGATGCAGCATTTACCGCATGAGTTACATTCTTTCAATGGTGAAGGCTCATCAAGCGGTCGTCTCTAGTTGCTTAGCTTTTAATAACACCTTCACCATATCAGAATAGGTAATGATGCCTTGTAATGTATTGTTTTCGATGATGACGATGCCATCTATCCGGTTTTCTAACATGACGTGAGCCAGTTCGTAGAGGTCGGTGTCAGGCGTTGCTGATAGTAGTGTTCGACGACAAAAGACGTCTAAGGTGATTTCTTTGATTGGAATTTCGGTTTCTATTAAGTAGGGCAGAATGTTTTTTTCAGATAATAATCCTGCCAGCTGATGTTTCTCATCGATAATAACTAAGTGATTAATACTGTGATGCTGCATTAACTTTATTGCATCACTCAGTGAAGATGTAATAGGTGTGGTGATAACAGGCTTAGACATAATCGACCATGCAAAGGCCTGAAACATGTGGTCGGTTGGCTGATCACGTGTGGCTGAGTAAGCATTGGCGGCCAGTTGGCTTTCCCGTTGCTGCTCGGTGGGCTGATCATCGTCTGGGTTGATTCGCTCACGTTGTGAAGGTTGGGGGTAGTTTTCAGGGTTAGAGGTAATCTTTCGATGGGTTTTTTGAATTTCATCCAGCTCTTCAGGTGCAAGTATTTGCCGTATCCGAAACTTATCGGAAAGCGGTGTGACTATTCCACGAGAGGGTTCATGAACGAAAAATACCGACATCGATAACCTCTTTTAGACAGAATACATTCTAATCTGTGCGTCTAATAGACGACAGGCCTTCGCATAATATAAACCGTTACAGATGCGCCGATAGTCCCCAATAATAAAACGGCCCATAGCTTAGCAATTAGTAACATTGAGAGAATCATACTAACCCACATAAAGAAGATGATTCTGTTTCTCACTCTCACCGGAAGCCCATCTCCGTTAGTCCACGTTTCAATAATAGGCCCCAGTTTGGGGTGGGCGATAAGCCAATTATGAAAGAAAGGTGAAGAACGACTAAAACACCAAGCGCCCAACAAAATAAAGGGAGTGGTAGGTAGTAGAGGGAGAAAAATACCAACCACGCCCAACACAACGCTGACCCAGCCGATAAACATAACAAGATAACGTGTAGAGCCCATCACCCAGTGCCTCTTAACCCAGATAGTAAACTACTTATTACCCCTCATCATAGCATAGGGCTATTCAATTCGCATTTCATTGGTCGTGCTCTTCAGCTGTTTGATGAGGTTCTTGCGCTTCAAGGCAGGAGCTACGATAATAACGGCCTTTTTATTGACCCTTTCCTGAGGAAATACGCATGATCATAGATAAAAACAAGGTCGTCAGCTTTCATTATCGGCTAGCTGAAGAGGGAGGAAAGGAGATAGAGAGCTCTCATGATGGCGACCCTATGTTGTTTCTGAAAGGCCACAATAATATTGTTGCAGGTTTAGAAAACGCAATGGAAGGCAAACAGGTCGGTGATACATTCTCAGTGACTGTGCCACCGTCTGAAGGCTATGGCGAACGTAACGAAGGCAACCAGCAGCGGATTCCGATTAAGCATTTGCATGGAGACAAGAAGTCGAAGTCTAAGATTCGTGCCGGCATGGTTGTGTCAGTTGAAACCGAAGACGGGCCGCGTCAGGTTACGGTGGTAAAAGCCGGTAAGTTTAACGTTGATGTTGATAGCAACCACCCGTTGGCGGGCCGCACATTAGTATTTGATGTTGAGATTGTTGACGTGCGTGAGGCAACCGCTGAAGAAGCATCTCATGGCCATGCGCACGGTGTTGGAGGTCATCAGCACTAATTGGTGCCTATTCAGAGACACCGTAATTGTATCCTCTTGTCATCCTCGCGAAGGCGGGGACTTAGGTTTTAGCATCGCTTCAAGACATGGATTCCCGCCCACCCAAGGACGCGCGCTCTTGCTTCGCAATTCATCTGGTTTGCGGGAATGACAGCCTTTTAATGATGTTAAGCATCAGTGAATAAACCGTTTATCAGAGATCCATTTTCTTGATAGGTTTGATAATATCGGTCAATCCATGAATATGGACTTCTAAAGAAAGTTTGAGTAAGTGCCCTAACTGCCCCTCAGGAAACCCCTTTTTTGCAAACCAAAGCAGATACTCTTCAGGCAAATCAATCAATACTCGACCGCTATACTTGCCGAAAGGCATCTTCACCTTTGCTAATTTGACGAGATCTTGTTTATCAAACATTATTTAGCAGCGAGTGCCGGTTGATCAAACTTGATACCGTCCCAGCCAGCGTTCATAAATGTTCTAATGTTTGCGTGATCTGTCCCATTTGGGTGCTTTAATACATCGTCACGATAATACTTGCCGAAGCATGCAAGCATCTCTTCGTCAGATAATTGATTAATCAACCCGAATGCAAACAACTTGCAAGAGCCCTCGTTGGTACCTGCTTCGTTGACGATATCACCATTGGTAAAACGTGTGGGCTGGTAGTCGTAATTTTCTGCAATAACGGCAATAACCTGATCAAATTCAACGGTTTTAGGTGTGTTTTCCAGTTGTTCTATTAGTTGGCTTTCTGTCATAGTGGTACCTCAAACGTGTTGTTTTGATTCGAATATTAATATCTTCAACGCTAATGGCGCGAGTGTAGCTTGGCGATGTTAGGTTGAATAAACACTAAAATCAATACAGTCGATGACCGATATAGAGTGAGCTGATGAAACCTATTGCTGAATCTTGCCTAAGAAATCAACAACCTATTGCTGAAGTGCTCAGTGGTGTGTTGAATAATGTGAAGGCTGTTTTAGAGTTAGGGAGCGGCACAGGGCAGCATGGTGTGTACTTAGCCCAACGTTTCCCCCATTTAACATGGCAGCCGAGCGACTTAAAAGAATGCTTGCCAGGTATGAGGCAGTGGTGGCAAGACGCGGCGCTAGGCAATTTGTGTGAGCCCATTGAGCTCGATGTAACGAGTGAAAATTGGCCAACGACCCTGACTTATGATGCCATTTTTACCGCTAATACGCTTCATTTTGTGAGCTGGCGTATTGCTGAAGCCTTGTTAGTCGGTGCCGCAAACATATTACCGTTAGACGGTATCCTCTGTATTTATGGGCCATTTAATGAAAATGGGCAGTACACCGGAGAAGGGAATCGGCAGTTTGATCAGTGGTTAAAAGCAAGAGATCCAGAAAGCGGCATTAAAGAGATAGAAAGGGTTGAAGACCTATTGGCTAATTTTGGCCTAGCACTAAAAAGCCGGCATCAGATGCCGGCTAATAATCTTATGCTAGTGTTTCAGTAGTAGGTTAGACCTCTAGAATTGGTAACGTACACCAATAGCAGCATCTAAGCCAAACTCAAACTCTTGCACTATTTCTAGCTCGGGTATGACTTGCACGTAAGCATCCCATCCTTTTGCAAAGTTTAGATCTAGGCCCACAGGTGAGCGTAAGCCAAAGTCATCATCTCCTCTCCAGTCGATGTAACCACCTCCCGCAATATACCAATGCAGCGGGATTTCAGCTTCTATTTTTTCTCTCACAATAATGTAGTCTACTGCGAGACCATCATTGCCAATAAAACCATTAAACTTGCCTAGTTGACCGGTCAGACCAAACCCTTTGTCATGGCCAAAGCCTAACTTTGCACCACTTAATGGGTTCTCTTCAGCATGAGCTATTGTGCTCGAGGATAGCGCGAAAACGGCGCTGAGTATAACGGGTTTAATATGTCGCATGTTTGTGAAACGTCCTTTATTTGATACTGTGTTTCGGTTGATGCTACGCTACAGTAACTAACGCTTACATCGCTTCTTCTTCATCATTTAGCTTTTGTTGTATCTGCTGAATATAAGGCTTGATAGCGGCTTTATCGGCAGGCGAAGAATTAGCCATTGATTTTGCCATGTCGATAGATGATTGAATCATGTTCATCGCCATCGCTTTTTGCTCTTCAGAAATATGGGGGTTGTTTTTGATTTGATCGAGATGGGCTTGTATTTCGCCGCCGGCGTACCCTTTATCGATTTCCAGTGACATCATTGCCTTCACAATTCGAATTTGAATATCAGCGAACTGCTCTAGTGAGTCAAACCCACCCTTTTGGACGACATCTTCAGCTTCGTCATAAACGTTGGCAGCTTTTAGTTGATTGAGCATTCCGTCTACGGTAAATGAATCTTCAGCGTCGTCTGATGAGTCATCTTGTAATACCTCAACGCTATCGGACCACGCCTGAATACTGTCGATTGAGCTGAGCCATTTTTCAATAGCCTGCTTGGTGAGGGGTTGCTCGGCATGTACTGCTGACGCTATGAAAAGCGTAATGGCAATGGCGAACGATTTTAAAATAGTTGAAGGGGTAAATACTGACATAAGAATCTCCTTTTCTCTCTTATCGGTGTGGTCACCCCACCTTAATCGTGACGTGACCGTGATAGTTTTTGTGGTATCTGTCGCTGTTTATTTTAGTCGTTCATTCCACAACAGCCAGTAGGCTAATTTCAAATACTAACGCGCTATCGCCTGGAATTACTGGAGGTGAGCCAGCCTCACCGTAGCCAATATTGGACGGTACTGCGATACGCCACTTGCTACCCACAGGCATCATCTGTAAGGCCTCCGACCAGCCAGGAATAACTTCATTCAAGGCAAACTCAGCGGGTTCATTACGCGTGACGGAACTATCAAACACTTGTCCGTTGATAAATGAACCGTGGTAATGAGTGCGTACAACCGAATTAGCAATAGGCGTGGGGCCGGTTCCTGCTTCGAGTATCTCATACTGAAGACCTGATGCAGTGACCTTAACGCCTTCACGCTTAGCGTTTTCTTCAAGAAACTGTTGATTGAGCGTCTTAAGGTTTTTGGCGTGCTCTGCTTTTGCCTGCTTCATTTTGTCTTTGACGGCATCGTATGCTTTATCTAACTCTTTATCGTTGAGTAAGCTGGGTTGGCCTTCGTAACATTGCTTGATTGCCGTCATCACAGCATTGATGTCGAGCCCTTCAAAATTGTTCTTATGAAGCTGCCGACCAAACTGCCAACCGAATCCGTAACTGACTTTTTGTTCGTAACTGTCTAGCTTAATGTCACTCTTATCGGTCATGCGATTGTCTCTCGTATAGTTCTAGTGGGCATATTCTAACACCGCTTTTCTCATCTGCATAAGCCGCATTTATGGTTTGTTGGCAGACAGTGTGCCTCCCCCAAATGGGCGATACCTTTGTTTTGGCAGGCTCCATAGAATGGATCGTTCAAATGCGCAATTTGACTACTTTAAATAAAAATAAAATATGGAGACAGGAATGCGTAAACTCATGCTCACAGCGGTGTGCCTATCCCTTGCGATGGTTGCATCAAACTCCCACGCCTGGTGGGGATATACTAAAACTAAATACCCAATTGTACTGGTTCATGGGGTCACAGGGTTTGATACTCTGGGTGGTTTAGTGAATTATTTTCATAAAGTACCCTATAACTTAGAGCGCGATGGCGCAAAAGTTTATACCGTTAGCGTTTCGTTCGTAAATTCAAGTGAAGCACGCGGAGAACAGTTGGCTAACTTTATCTCAGGTTTAGGCGAAAGTAAGGTTAACTTGATGGCGCATAGTCAGGGCGCTCCTACTTCGCGGGTTGCTGCTTCGATTATACCGAATAAAATAGCCTCTATTACCTCTATAAATGGCGTCAACTATGGTTCTAAAGTAGCGGATGTTATTCGCAATGTTATTCCGCCGGGTTCATCTGTTGAGGGGGGTGCAAATGCCATAGCCAATGCCTTTGGAAACATCGTTGGCGCGCTATCATCGAGTAATAACCCACAAGACGGTATTGCAGCACTAGAAACGCTGACTACTAGCGGAACAATAGCGCTTAATAATGCACTTGGTTGGAAAGGCGTAAACCCAACCTACTGTCAGGCTTCTTCAGAAAACGTCTCAATTAATGGTAATAACATCAAAATGTATTCTTGGAGTGGTAAAACCCCTTGGACCAATGTATTAGATCCCGCAGATGCTTTTTTGTTGATTACTTCAAATGCATTTGATTCTGGCGAAGATAATGATGGTTTAGTCGCGTCATGTGCAACCAAAATGGGTAAGGTTATTAGTACCCGCTATCAGTTAAATCATGTCGATGCTATCAATCACTTGTTTGGTGTTCGCTCTGTTTGGACGAACCCAATTTCATTGTATAGAAGTCAGGCCAATCGTCTTAAGAATCAAGGGCTTTAGACCATAAGGATAAAGGCTCTAGGCAGAGGGCGTTAGCGCGCTCTGCCTTTTTAATCAAAAAGCACCGACATAAAACAATAATAGAGTGAGTCTAATGAACAATAAACAATGGGCAAAAGTGCTAGGCTTTATTGGTGCATCATCGTTGGTTGTGGCCGTTTTAAGTGTGCAATATAGCGGTTCGAAGGTCGGTGCGATACCCTCGTCCGTTGGTTTGACCTCAGTTCAGCCAGATCAAGCCGCTATAACTTTGGGGCGTCAAGCAAGTCTGAGTGACAACAGCCAACCGCTGAACGTTGACATTGAAATACAGCCCATTGCAACCCCTAGGCAATTGCCTAATGCCTTTGCGCCCTCCTTAGAAGGTACAGACATTGACGGCCAGTTAAAGCTTGATGCCGCAGGTAATCTGGTGGTTGATTTAGAGGTTAAGGACTTCTTTGATTATTTTTTGAATACCGTGGGAGAAGTGACCCCTGATGTAGCGGTTGCTGAGATGCAGCAAGTGGCGGCTAGCTATTTGCCTCCGTCAGCGGTTGATCAAGCCATGAAGCTACTGGGAGAGTACCTCGCTTACAAAAGCCAAGCAGTGGAATTGATGGCCCAACCCATGTTGCCGATCGAGCAGCAAACCAAGCAATATCAGATAGACATGCTAGAAATGACCTTTCAAACCCTCAAGTCGATTCGCCGTGAAACCATGAGTGAAGAAGCAGTTACGGCTTTTTTTACTCTAGAAGAAGCCTATGGTGAATATACGTTAGCTACCATTAGGGTGCAAAATGATGAAACATTATCGGTTGATGAAAAGCTCGCCCTCACTCAGTTTTATCGTGAACAACTTCCAGCGATTGTGCGTAAAACAGAAGAAACAGTACTGGCAGATGCTGATAAGCATCAAGTGATTCATCAGGCCATAACATCAGGCAATGAAGAGACGTTAAGGCAGCAGTTGGCGGATGACGGTTATGATGAAGACGTGGCAGCTGAAATAGTCGCATTTCAAAGCCAGCAGCGTTTATTCGATCAGCGTTACCAAGCCTATCTTTTAGAAAAACGACAGTTGGTGAGTGCAGGCTTGACCGATGAAGATCAAACGTACCAATTAGGGTTATTAAGAGCGCGCTATTTCAGCAATGAAAAAGAGCTGACTCAAGCAAAAGTGAGAGATTTGAAGCATCAATCTTGATAATGTTGTACTGAGTTCAAAGGCTCTGCTTATTTAGGGTGATTTTATTCGTGGGTTGATTTATGTTTGAGCAAACAAGTTATGTCCATTATGCTCAAACATAAGAAATGTGCCCGTATGTCTCGCTGGATAAAAGGTCTCAATGAAGAACAGATAACGCGGGATCTTGCGCTAGGATTCCGTCAATTAAGATTTTCCTCTTCTTTAGAAAACGTCTACCAGCAGTATTTTTATCAGTGGTTAACAAAGCGGGCTCGTCCTATCGGCTGGTTCAGCCTTGCCATATTTCTATCATATTCACTGTTAGATTATCGGCTATTCCCTGACTTTGTTTCGCAGTGGACGATTAGTATCCGTCTTTTTCTGATCTGCCCGTTAATTCTCATCTTAATATGGTTAAGTTACCAACCGCTTAAGCCACGTTTGTTCTTTGCCTATTATGGCGTGAGTTACTTTTTGTCGGGGTTGGCTATTGTCGCCATTATTATGAGTGCCCGATTTCAGCAAGTTTATATGCCTTATGATGGTTTGCTGCTAGTAATGATGTACGGTTACTTTGTCATGAAAGTCCCATTTTATTCAGCTATTGCTGCGTCATGGCTGATATTTTTGACCTATCTTATTGTAGGGGGATTGGCAGGTATTCCTCAACAAGAGCTGATCTATAACAGTTCTTTTCTGATCACGGCCAATATTATTGGTGGCGTCGGGAGCTATCTTCAGGAGCATTCACAAAGGACACATTTTTTGGGGCAGTTACTGCTAGAGTTTGCACATGAAACCGCCGAGATAAAAAGCGAACAGAAAACCAAGCTGATTGCGACCGCAAGTCATGAATTAAGGCAGCCGCTTCATGCAATGAATCTGTTGGCAGAAAACCTTTCGGGCGAGCTAGGCAATTCACAGCAGCAAGACACGATGTCGAGGTTACAGCTATCGATTCTCCAGTTGCAAGACCTACTGGGCTCATTGTTTGATATTTCTAGACTCAGTATTGGTGTCATTAAACCCCGAAAAAAAGAAGTTGATTGTAGTGAGCTAATTAATTCTTTAGTGACAGAATATCGACCTCGTTGCGACGCTAGCGGGATTATTTTGACCGCAAACCTCCCGCAACACTTATTTGCCAACACAGACCCATTGCTACTCACTCGCATCCTTAGAAACCTATTAGAAAACGCCCTTAAGCATAGCCAAGCAACAGAGCTTGCGGTTACGTTAAATAAAGTGCGCGATGCTGACCAGCAAGATGCTATTGAGATTAACGTGATCGATAATGGCGTAGGCATTGAACAGCAAGACCAAGAAGATGCATTCAAAGAGTTTAATTCATTAGCGCGTCATGGTGGCGGGTTAGGCGTTGGCTTGGCTGTGGTTAAACAGCTGACAGCCATGCAGGGCATTTCATTGACGTTAATATCCTCGAAAAATACAGGCTGCCAGTTTAGATTGTTGCTGCCCGTTGGGAGACCGCTTAGGTTACTTAGAAATGACGAAATACGAGACAAAGACCTATTCGTCCGAGCCGCTAAGTGTGAAAATGAGAAGATTAAACAGCTAACCATAGTCGATGACGACCGTGAAATTCTAGCGTCAATGGCGCATCTAATAACGGGTTGGCACTATCAAGTAAGCCTGTTCGACTCCCCTTCACGGCTCTTGAACGCAGTGCAAGCCGAGACCCCTGACGCGATAATCGTCGATTACCAATTCTTAAATGACCCAGATACAAATGGTGTTGAACTCATTCAGCGATTGCGTCAGCACTATGGTCGGGAGGTGCCTGCTCTATTGCTGTCTGCTAACACCGAGTTGGACTTAGACGCAGCCGTTAGCGGCAATACCGTAGTGGCATACAAGCCATTAAAACCGGCCAAACTGAAGCTTATTTTGAGCCATTTAACAGCCAAGCCTAATTAAGCCTCCTTACTTTAACCGAGAAAACCCAGCTTGGCCGCTTTTTGCACACACTCTGTCCGATTATGCACCTCTAGTAACTGAAACAGTGTTTTGAGGTGGGTTTTTACCGTATGTTCAGTCAATTCTAAGCGTTGGCATATTCGTTTATTGGGCAAGCCCTCCGCTAGCAGCTCAAGCACCTCTAATTGACGAGGCGTAAGCGTGCACTGCGTCGCCAGTGTTGGTTGGTTTTGTTGGGGGGGATGATAAAAATCAGGCAGGCATTCTTCTCCTGCTAACACGCGTTCAATAGCTGACACAATAGCAGCGCTATTATTAGCTTTACTAATAAAACCAGACGCGCCTGCAGAGATGGCGGCTCTTACATCAGACTGATCTTCTGAGGCAGATATAATGGCTACGGGAATAAATATTCTTTTAAGTTGAAGATAGCGCAATAACGTAAGCCCTTGGCCATCGGGTAAATGAAGGTCTAGTAAGATAAGGTCATAGTCAGCTGATTGTGTTAAAGCCGCTTTTGCAGCTTGCGCACTACCCACTGACTGTAAATAGATGTGTGAGGGCATTTTTTGCAATGCCAACGTTAACCCCTCCAAAAATAGAGGGTGATCTTCAACGATAAGAAAACGCACCGATGCTGTTTGCAGCATAGTATTGTTCGTATTCATAATGGTCTCTGATTATTTTTATTTTTTTAGTACGTACTGCGTAATATGAGCGGTCTGAGCTTTGCAATGTTTAGACAGTCGTATCAAGTATATACCGATCAATAATAATAAAGTGTGATTGTGGTCGGTTTTGCGTAGACACATGGCGTCGCTACAGGGAGTAGATGAAGGGGGTTTGTGATAGATTTTGGTTTTAGGGGCGGCAGCTTTTAGTGCATAAGCTATTATTTACAATATAACGAGAAATTCGGCTAATGCTAAGCCAAGCATCAGTTAGATAGAGCCTTATAAAGAATAAAGAGATAGGACATGCGAAAGATAATACGAGTAAATATGAGGTGTTCGTTATTAGTCTTATTGACTGCTAGCGTGAGTTGGGTAGAAGCAACTGAGAAAGAATCAGAAGAGCAGGTACTCACGGCTTTAGAAGAAGAGATTCGTTGGTTGCAAGAGGAGTCTTATGTCACAACGGCAACTAAAACGTTAGAGAATATTAGAAAAAGCGGCGCAACAGTTTCGGTGATTACGGCCTCTGAACTAAAAAATATGGGGGCTAGAAACCTGATGGATGCCCTGAAGCGGTTGCCCGGCATCGGCGTTAGCCAGTTTAATATGGGGATTTCTTCGGTTGAGGTTAGAGGAGTAAAAACTAACTTTTCCGAAAAAGTACTGTATCTAATTAACGGCCACCCTACGAATAATAATCTGGTTAATGGCGGTGGACAGACTTCTTACAACAATTTTATTGTAGATGATATTGAGCGGGTTGAAGTGGTTAGAGGGCCTGGCTCTGCCTTGTATGGGGCTAATGCGTTTGTTGCGGTGATAAACATCATCACTAAAGATGCGTCTGATATTAACGGGACCGAATTAACCGTGGGTGCCGGTAGCGATGAAACTCACAAACTGAATGTGCAGTTTGGAGATACGTTTGATCAGTTAGACGTCTCAGTCAACCTAAATGTTTTAGATACGGACGGTATAAACGGGCATGTTGAATCAGACGCTATTGGGCAATCGGGCACCACCGATTTCTGGCAACAACGTTATGAGTTAGGCTTTCAGCTGGGGTACGGCGACTATTCACTGCAAGGCAAATATTTGAAGCGGCAAAGTGGTTCTTATTTAGGTGCTAATAATGTTTTGAATGATGGAACAGAGCAGGAATATGTCGATTACTTTTTTGAACTAGGCTACCGGCGAGCACTCTCAAGTCAACTTACATTTATAAGCAAGTTGTATTTTGATCACTTCCAGTTTGATAACCTGTGGGAAATTGTGCCCAAAGGGTATACTGATACTAGCGGATTCACTTACCCCGATGGTTTGTTTTTAAGAAGCCCGATTAAGCATGATAAAACAGGCGTGGATGCTCAACTTGAATTTCAACTAAATAGCCAACACAAGCTACTTGGTGGTGTCACGGCGGAACATCAAAGTCAGTATAATGTAGAGCTTTGGACTAATTTCGGGTCTGGTCCGATGAAAGATATATCTTCGACGACTAACTGGAATGGCAGCCATAATCGAGATATTTATGCCGCTTATGTACAAGATATTTGGGATATGGGTGAGAACTTGAGGCTCATTGCGGGCGCGCGTTACGACCATTACAGTGACTTTGGTAGTTCATTTAACCCGCGCTTGAGCTTTACTTGGGGCTTTATCGAACATTATAATTTTATTGCCACCTATGGCTCAGCGTTTAGGGCGCCCACTTTTGGTGAGCTATACAATATAAACAACCCCTCTATCATCGGGAACCCTGATGTTGAGCCTGAGGAAATAGAAACCTTTGAATTAGGCATTAATGGCGACATCACTAAACGCACTAGCTTACGGGCAACATGGTTTAGAAATGATATTACTAATTTGATTGGACCCACACCTACGCCCTCGGGAGCTGCAGTGAGCGAGTCGGGTAATGTTGGTCGGTTAAGGGTTGATGGTATCGAGTTTGAAATATCATCAAGGCTTAGAGATGGTTCAAGCGTAGCGCTCAATTATACTTATCAACATCCGTTTAATCAGGTGACTAATGAGCGTGCGCCAGAGGTGCCACTGCATAAGGCTAACGCATCGTTTAACTATCGCCACTCAAAGCATCTTGACGGTTTTGTCGGGTTGTTATATCGAGGTAGCTTAAGTCGGGATAGTGCGGATATGCGAAGTGATGTCCCCGATTTAGTTACCTTAGATCTGGCTGTTACTTGGAAGAATTACATCGAAGGGTTAGAGCTTCAAGCATCTGTTTATAACTTAGCCGACACCACCTACTCTGATCCATCGCCATCTGGCTCAATGCTTTCAGATTACCCTAAACCCGGTAGAAGCTTAATGGTTGAGTTAAGCTATAAACTCTAAAATAGTTGGGTTATCCGCTGTCTATATTGTAGGAGTGTCACCTTGTTACTCTCCTACAAGCTCATTTACTGAATCCAATGCGCTGCTATTGAGCTTTATATTGTATTCGTGCACTTTTCTCAGGTTTAGTGAAATACTGCTGCCCGCAGGGAATTGAATAGATGACGCTTGATTGGAACCACTAAGTAGGTTGTTCATGATTAATGCAGCCTGGCGACCAGTGGTTGCAACATCGGCTGAAATGCTAAGCAGTGCACCCATTTCAACAAATACAGGGTTATATGAAAGGATAGGCGTTTTGTGTTGATCTGCGGCAGCAAAGAGTTGTTTTGCAGTGTCCGTAGAGCTTAGGACTGTTGAATCTGAAATAAGCCATAAGGCATCCACATTAGGCAACAGAGCATTAGCTTGAGCCATTAGGCTTGAATTTGAATGGACTTCTTCCCCGACTATATTGATTGAGAGTTGCGAGGCTATCTTAGTTGCATGTTTAAGCAGTTGACGGTTTTTAGCACTGTACAATACACCGATCGTTTTTATGTCAGGGAAAAAGTATTTGAACCAGGTCAGTTGGGCTTCGGTGGCAGGATCACTAGCAATACCTGAATATCTAGGTTGGTCAACAAATCGTCGCCAATTTAAAACTGAGCTAAATACCACCTGTGTGTTTGGATCTATATAGTCTACTGACCCTAGTGCTTTGGCGCCTATGCAGTAAACCGCATCATAATGGCGCTGATTTAGAACATCTTGTAGCGTCTCTACCGGAGTGTTGTCCATATCTAAATCGATCGTGCTAACTGCACGCGTGTTGTCTGCGGCTGTTAATTTAAGCGTTTCGATAAAGGCGGCTTGAGATACCCTATAACGTTCGAGCGAGTGATTGGTATTGATAACAAGGATATTTTTCACTCCCGTAGCATCAATCGTAGGTGTTGTGCTGTTGATCGCAGGTCGATGCGCACAAGACGCTGTCAGTAAGGTAAGCAGTAAATATACTGCGAGCTTTGGCCAAAAACTCATTGTGCTGGCCTCCCGTCTTCATCCAGTCTTTCATCTAACGACTGCCACCCGTTTAGTCCGAGTGTGTTGAGTGCTTGCAAGCCCTTACTGCTCTTGCTCATATCATGCAATGCGTCAATGGCTTCTGCTTTGGTAGGTGATGGGGAATTATGACGAACAACAAGCAATCGTTTAAGTGGACGACTATTACCGACTATATGTAATTGCTGCCGTTGGTTCTTATACAGTGTTGATAATGTTTCGAGGCTTAGCTCACTTGCAAGAGCTGCATCCGCTAAACCAAAGCCGACAGCCATTAAGGCATCGATATCTTTTGGCACTAATAACAATTTGGGTTTAGCGAGTTGGCTCGGGGTGTGCTGTGGGTAAACGTCGGCCAAAATAGAGCGGGAGAATGGCGCCGTACCTGAGGTTGCGATGGTCATTGTTTCAATATCGGCATCCGCATTTTTAACTACTAGAAACTTGCGGTAAGTATCACTACCATTTTTAATACCTCTAAGCACCGGAGACGCTGTCAGAGGTTGCTCTTTTAGTTGGTTAAAGTGCCAGTTGGAGATCATAAATATAGCATTTGGGTCATTTTGTATTAGAGACTCAAAGGTGCGCTTGTTGTCCACTGGCTGAAATTGAAATTGACCTTTTTCTTTAAGGTATTGATCAAATACCATTTTTAAAACGACATTTCGAGTGGTGTTTACTTCAGGGTCATAAAAGTAAATAGTGAATTTATCTTGGCACAAAGCAACAGAAGGCACACCTAATAGCAGGAGTGCTAATAGCGCAAAGGCGGAGGCTCTGCGAAAAAATGGTGTCAGTTTCAGTGCAATAATACTGAACAAATTGAATCTTCTTATTATGAATTTATGGTCTATTATATACTGAGTGTAGGCTATTTCAGACGGTTATTGAATGAGTAAACCTTTCATATTGTGTGTAGATGATGACAGAACCATTTTAATGAGCTTGCGGGCGCAGTTAAGGTATTGTTTAGGAACAAAATTCTCGTATGAAATAGCAGAAAGTGCAGAAGAAGCATGGGAAGTGATTAATGAGATATTTGACGTAGGCGATGAACTTGCGGTTGTTATTTCTGACTGCTTAATGCCTAAGGTGAAAGGAGACGCATTATTGATTGCATTACATGAAAAATATCCTCGTGTCGTTAAGATCATGTTAACCGGACATGCGGACCCTGACGTGATCGAACGTGTTAACGAAAAAGCTAATTTAGCCGCTTGCTTGACTAAACCTTGGAGTAAAGAAGACCTCGTGAATATCATCAAAGCAACACTGGAGGATAAGTGAGCAGACCTGTCATTCTTTGTGTTGATGATGAGCGTATCATTCTTAGCAGTTTAAAAAGCCAGTTGATGAACAATTTGGGGGATACTTACCAAATAGAATTGGCAGAAAGTGGTGAAGAAGCGCTAGAAATTTTAGAGGAGCTCACTGAAAGCCGAACAGAAGTACCGCTTGTAATTGCTGATCAGATTATGGGGGGCATGTATGGTGATGAGTTATTAGCTCGAATTAAAACGTTGTTACCCAATACTCACGGCATTATGTTGACGGGCCAAGCGACCGCCGAGTCAGTGGGTGAGGCCGTTAACAAAGCGAGCCTATTTCGTTATATATCTAAACCCTGGGATGAAGAGGATTTAGTCTTAACCATCAAAACCGGGTTGCGTAGTTACTATGACCAAAAGGAGCTAAGACGGCAGGCTTGCTACCAGAGCATCATCCATAAGGTGCTTCAATTAGTTATTACCAACGTATCATTCGAAGAACAATTGTCTCAAGCCCTATCTGCTATTTTATCAACGGGGTGCTTTTCTGTATCTGCAAAGGGGTCTATTTACACAGTAGATTTGGAACAGGCAGATTTAGAGTGGTCGACTAAAGATCCTGATCTTGTGATGATATCACAGGTGAACCAGGGTGAAGCACCTGAATCTAATGTTAGCGATGGCGAAGTGGGTCAAGACGTCACGCTAATTACATCGTCTCCCAGTGTTAGATATTATAGAGCACCCATTACGCTCCAAGGTAAGTCGGTTGGCATACTTTATATCTATATTGATGAAACCCATGATGAGACGCCTCAAGTCAAAGCATTTTTATCGTCCGTTTGCCACACGCTAGCAGGCATGATTCGTATATCTCAGTATAATCGAGCGCTTGAGAAGCACAGCTTAAACCTTGAACAGTTAGTTGAAAAACGCACTCATGAACTGCACCAGGCGCTGAGAAAACAAGAGCAACTGAACGATATTTTTCTGGATGTGAACAAAAAGCTGAATTACTTTGCGACCACAGATGAGTTAACAAAACTGATGAATCGACGGTGCTTTTTCGAACGAGCTGATGCAGAAGCATCTAGAGCTCGTCGTTATGGTCGAAAGGCATTACTAGCGATTCTTGATGTGGACTTTTTTAAGGAAGTTAACGATAAATTTGGGCATCAAGTCGGCGATACTGTGTTGGAAAAAGTCGCTCATGTTATTGTTGAAACAATAAGAGAACATGACGTTATTGGGCGTATAGGGGGCGAAGAGTTTGCCTTATTAATGCCTGAGACAGATGTAGATGAAGGTAAGGAAATTTGTGAACGTGTGCGTTTGGCTATTTCGTCTAATACTGTCGTCGTTGGTGACCACTGTATCTCTATCAGTGTGAGTATGGGACTGTCTGAAGTTAAGGATGAGGAATCCACGATCAGTGGTGCGATGATTAGAGCAGACCAAGCGCTGTATGACTCAAAGCATAAGGGGCGCAACCTAATTTCTTATAATTAGGGCGTCAGCTGATGAGACTAGGAGATAGCGTAGAGTGACAGTAGGGATTCGCGGTAAGTTATTGCTAATAACAGGTACAATTGTATTTATTGCCTTAGTTATATTGACCTCAATACAGGTTTCGTTGCAGCGAGAAGCATTTGAAGAAGAGCTGCACAAACGAACGGCATTAATGAAAGAAAACTTATACCAGCAAGCCACTTTCCAAGCCGAAACGCTAGAACGATTCGTTACTGAAAACATAGCCTCATATAACCTGTTGGCGCTTACTTATAGCGTACAGCAAGCGGCTCAAGAGAATCAAGATCTAGAATATGTCGTTATTCTTGATGACAATAACAAAGTGTATGTTCATACGGCCGATGAATCGCAGCAACTTGAAACTTTTGTTCCACCTGAAGGCTGGTCTTCGGCAAAAACCACGACTACCGATAAAGGGCATGCTATTACCTTGATCGGAAAGCAGAATAGCGAGTCGTTGATGGCGTTTCGCGTTCCGCTTCAAATAGGCTCTTCAAAATGGGGCAATATGTTGTTGGTCTATTCTCTGGCTCGACTAAATGATCAAGTCGCGTTATCTCAGCAAGAAAATGAACAAAGACTGAGTAGTTTAACGCTCAGAACGTATTTTTTGGGGTTAGCCGTTCTTATAGTGGCTTACTTTTTAATATCTCAGTTATCTCTTCGGCTTGTAGCCCCCATCCTTTCATTGAGCCGCTTTGCTAAAGATTTATCAGAGGGTGACTTCTCCAACACTGATAAAATTACCTCAAACGCGAAAGATGAAGTGGGTGCACTAACGCGTAATTTTGCTCATATGGCGATTAGAGTTGAGCAAAGTCGAAGGCAGCAAGCGGAATACAACCAGACCCTTGAAAAAGAAGTCAATCAGCGAACGAATGAACTAAATTTGAAAAATGACGAGCTAACAAAAGCGTTAGACGGGTTAGAAGAAAGCCAGCAACAGCTTATTCACTCAGAAAAAATGGCTGCACTAGGCCAGCTTGTTGCAGGTATTGCCCATGAAATTAATACCCCGTTGGGCGCCATTAAAGCGTCAGTGGGGAATACTTCTAAATACCTTTCGCTATTTATTGACGGCTTTTCAGTGTTTCTAATGGGCGCTAATAATGATGATAAAGCGTTGCTAAGAGACCTGTTAACGCATGCTCGACATGAGCGCGTGAGTAGCACCCGAGAAGAACGCAAGATCAAGCGGCGGCTTATTACTATTTTGGATGAGCATCAGATCAATAGAAGTGATGAAGTGGCAGATATGCTAGTTGATATGGAGTTGAGCGATCATTTACCTCGTATGCTGCCTGCACTGTCTCAGCCCTCAGCATTTAAAGTGGTTGAGTTAGCCCACCGCTTAACTGGGGTTGGGCGGAATAGCGAAACGGTGCGTACTGCTATTGGCAGGGCATCAAAAGTGGTCTTTGCCTTGAAAAACTTTGCTCATCATGACAATACAGGGCATATGATTTCAAGTGATATTAACCTTGGGATTCAAACGGTACTGGTGCTATATCAAAGTCTTTTAAAGCAAGAGTGTGAGGTTGTTGAAGATTTTGGCGAGCTGCCAATGATTCTTTGCTACCCAGATGAGCTCAATCAAGTGTGGACAAACTTAATCCATAACGCTTTATATGCAATGGAAAATAGTGGCCGATTGATTATCTCGACACTGAGCGACGGCGAGAACATCCAAGTGATCATTACTGATAATGGTTGCGGTATTCCTGAAGATATTCAATCGAAGATATATGAATCCTTTTTTACCACTAAGCCTGCAGGCGAAGGCAGCGGATTGGGATTAGGTATATGCAAGCGAATCATAGATAAGCACCAAGGCAGCATTGAGTTTATCAGTCGGCCGGGTAAAACAAGATTTGTTGTAACACTCCCTATAAATCAATAACTGTTTGGTTAATGGTCAGTGTATACTACACCAGATTAACCTAGACCTTTCTATCTCCCTATCAGCGTTCTTTTATTGAGGCCAGTTATGACTGCCATTAACCCACCCTGCTTGGCATTCCCAGTTGCTGTCGTTAATACGGTCATCGATGCATTAGTTGAAAAAGGGTATGTCATCATTGATGATTTTTTACCCCAAGAGCTGACCCAAGCATTGAGAAACGAGATTATTGTGCTTAACGGTAAGGGAATTGATCGAGCAGGCATTGGAAGAGGCGGACAGCTACAGGTTAATACTAATATTCGCTCAGATAAAATTCATTGGCTCAATGGGTCTACTGATGCCCAGCGCTGTTATTTAGCACAGTGTGATGCGCTAAGACGTGATGTGAACCGTGATCTCTTTATGGGGCTAAATGACTATGAATCACACTTTGCCGTTTATGAACCGAGTAGTTTCTATAAAAAGCATTTAGATGCATTTAAAGGACGTTCAAACAGGGTGCTGACGAGTGTTATTTACCTGAATGAAACGTGGGAAGACGGCTGGGGCGGAGAATTGGTTGTTTATGACGAAACTGATCAAGTTATTGAGCGTGTTTTACCCAAAGGAGGTCGGGCTATTTTCTTCTTAAGTGAGCGCTTTCCTCATGAGGTTCTTATCACCCAACAGCAAAGGTTGAGTATTGCTGGCTGGTATCGGATTAACAGCAGCACAGCCAACTATGTTGATCCCGCTCATTAACTGCGTTTTTGTCTAAACCCGTTAATCAAGCCTCAAACTGGCTAAATTGATTTTGATACTTAAGCACTTTATTCACATAACTATAGGTCTCGCGTGGCGCTTTGGTCCAAAGTACCCACTTCATCTCTTCTGCATTTCGAGGCGGGTTCTTAGCTAACAGTTTACGTTTAACATTTACCGGCCCCCAGTTATAAGCGGCTAGTACTAACATTTGCTTTAGTTTTTCATCGGTAATATGGCCAAAGTGATGTTCTTCGAGTAATTTTAAATAGGTGCTGCCTAGCTGCAAGTTGGTGTAAGGGTCTTTTAATTGAGCTAACGTTGGCGTGGCTCTTTTCTTGTGTAAGCGATAATAGGCATCTCTGCCGGCTGCACTCGCAATAACTTGCATCAAACCAATAGCGCCAGCATGACTTTGAACCCCTGAACGGAAGCTAGATTCTGCTTTGGTGACGGCATAAACAAGGCTTTCATCTATTTCTACCTCACTTGCGACACGCCTGATTTGCCGTTCGAACGGAAAGGCTTCTTCTATCTCAACTGTATAAACATCTACTGCATCATTTAGGGGGTCTGATAGTGTATGGCGTATCGATATCTGCTGTTCTGCATCACTCTGGTTGAGTGCGCTTTTCTCTGATATCTGATGATGCTGGTGTAATGCTTGCTCTGTACTGGAATGGTTGATTGGAAATAATAGTACGGCTGATAAAATACAGAATGAGGCGGTGATGTGTGCGGTTAGGCTTTTATTTTTAAGTGCGGTAAACGGCAGCATAGTGTTAACCTCGTCACAACTAGTATGTGATTTAGATTATACTTTTACATGTTTTTTACGCTGTTGAATCGTGGTAATGTTTTTAGCTTTAGTGGTGAGATTGTGTAAACTCGATAACAATTGTGCAACGTAGTGAAAAATGTAAAACTTTGTGAAAACCACTTTGATCGCCATATAGTCAGCCAAACATGACCTCTACCTATCCTGTTCCTGCTAAACCGTGTGAAGTCTGCTACGAAATTAAGAAGAGCCGTTTTATTGGGTTCGCCGCCTTTGCCGATACTCGTGAGCATGCAATGGCGTTATTGGCAGAAAGAAAGCAAGCGTACCCAGACGCTCGCCACCAATGTTGGGCCTACCAGTTTGGCAACCCTCAGTCGGCGGCTAGCGCAGCTATGTCTGATGATGGTGAACCTAGTGGTACTGCGGGTAAACCTATATTGAATGTGTTACAGCATAAAAATGTGGGTGACGTGATGATTATCGTGACCCGATACTTTGGAGGTATTAAGTTAGGTGCAGGTGGTTTAGTGCGCGCCTATTCTGCGGCGGCACAAATGGCTATGGAGTCATTAGAAACGCAGCAGCAAGTGGCGCGTGAACAGCTTCAACTCAGTTGTGGGTTTGCTCAAGAACAGCTCGTACGGCATTGGCTCAGCCAGCATAATGGACTGGTTGAAACGATAAACTACCGAGAGCAAGTAATAATGGACGTTGCTCTACCAGTGGAGTGCGGGGCGTTATTTCGTGATTATGCTGCGAGCATCAGCGGTCATATCATCAGCGATAATTGAGTTTATTCAGACCATTTTAAACTAACGCCAATCGCATAAAGTGGCTCGATACTATCAGTATAAAAGTACTGACTATCATTTTTGTTTGATAGGTTTTTGACTGAAACAAACCCATTGATTGCCTTGTTGAACGTGTGGCTGAGCGTGAAGTTAGCATAGACTGCAGAAGCAAAATTTTTGGTGCCTTGAGGCCTTATAATAAAGCGATGTGAGCTCATGTAATAGGCATTAGCATTCAGGCTCCATCGCTTGACGGGGTGCCAGTTGAGATTGACGCCGCCGTAATAGTCTGGCGTCCCTTTGTTATCGGTATTGAACAGCACTAAGGGGGCAGCGCTATCCACATATTGATTATCGACATGAGTTTTTTGAGTTGTCATAAAGAGGCTCATATCCCACGTAAGTTCTTCGTAATTCCAGCTGGCAGTGATACCGGTTTGTTGGGCTTTGGTCGGCAGCATTTCTAATTGGCTTGTGGTGACGAACTGGCTGCCATCAAATACAGTGTCATGGTCAACGAACTCAGTAAAATCATTAAGCTCACTTCGGAATAGCTCCAGATCAATCCAGTTATTAAAATTAAACTGGTGACGTAAACCTAGTTCATAGGTGGTCGTAGTGACTAGCTCTGCTTCCTCGTCACCTAAATAGTCCAATCGGATAGAAGGGTTAGATGGGAGTGTGTATTTCAAGTTTACAAAGCTGTCTAGCATAAAAGGTGAGCGATTGGCGGTTTGTAGGGCTGCTCTTAATAGTGTGTCATGACGTAATTGATAGGTGCCGAGTACTTGATAACTAAAGTATTTTTCATCGGGAACATTATAGTCGTCAAGCCTGAGGGCGACGATTAGCCGATAATCTTTAGCGGGGAAGTACTCAGTTCTTAATAGGTAGCCTACATCTTTAATAGTTTGTTTGCCGCCGATAAACGACCCTTCGTAAGCAATATTCTCATAGCTAATACCGGGGCGAATAATCCATTTAGGCAGGCGGAATTGATATTCAGCAGAGGCCTGACTAACGGCAAGGTTGTAGGTGAAATCGGTATAATCGAGTGTTTTTTGCTCCCCCCATTCATGGCTTGCCCTTAACTCTAGGTCACCATAGCGAACTTTGGCGTTGATCGCGTCTGTTGTTGAGTCATTGAACGTTAAGGGGGTGGCTCTTGAGCCCAAATGAACTTTTTGAACGCGGGAGTCTTGGTGGCTATAACTTAGGTCGTAAGCGAGTAATTCTAATGGGTCATTATTAACCGCCACGGTGACAGCGTGTAAGTCTTGAGCTTCATCGGGGTCAGGAAAACGGCTATTTGTTGTAGGAATCAATGCCAGCGGTACGTATTCCTCTTGGCTATAGCTGTAATAAGTTGATTGATAACGATCTCGTTGATTGACAAACCCACTGATACGAATGCGAGCATCACCAATAGGTTGTTCTGCTGCTATATGGGCTATTTGGGTATCGTGACTACCGGTGGTGAGGTTCACGCTGACCGCGCTTTTATCTTGGGCTCTTTTGGTGATGATATGAATAACACCGTTGACTGCATTAGGCCCATATAGCGCGCTAGCAGCTCCTCGAATGATCTCTATCCGGCTAATATCATCAATACCTACTGGTAGTGTTTCCCAGAATAGACCACCATCAAAATAGTTATAGACTGTTCGGTTGTCGATCATGACTAATGAGAGGCGATTACTGAGAGTATCTGTACCGCCGCCTGTGGGTACGTTTTCTAAGCCTCGGATATGTACTTCGAATTGTCCGTTGGTTTGCTCACGTACGATGACCCCCGGCACAAGCTTTAACGCTTCAGGAACACTTAATATGCCCGCTTGTTTTATTTGTTCTGCAGTGACAACGCTGGTTGATAATGGAGACTTAAAAAGGTCCTCCTCTCTTTTTGACGACGATACGGTTGGGATGTCACTAATATCTTCTGAAATACCATAAAATAGCGGATCAGAAAGCGCCTTGTAGGGGGTACCCAATAGAATAACTAGGCCACTCAATAGCCATCTAGCAATGTGCCTAGCCGAGGGGCTATTAGCCTTGTATTGTGTCGGTGGGTGGGAGGTAGCCTGCTGCAGGGCTATATCGTTATTCATGGTTGTGTATCACTCGTTCATCGTTAACTGGACGGGTATAACTCGCTGGGCGGGCATTGCTTATTTGCTCAGCATAACGGTCAGCAATGGCTTGTGCCGAACCATCCTTTTTCATGAGGTCAATTTCAGCAGATAGGTGCTGTATGGCTTCTGGGCATCGAGACTTTTTAGAAAAGGCTACATAGAGCGGTTGTTGGGTTAACGGGTGTGGTAGAGCGATAAGCGATTCGTTAAGTTTGAGCCTTTTGAGTTCATCAAAGCCACTTTGCAGGTAGAATATTCCAAAATCTACCCGCTTTGCCGCCACCATCTTGAATAGGCTATCGGTATCGGTGACTTCTTCGATGACTAAGTTTTCAAACGCGTATTCATCCAATTCTTGGCCGAGACTCATGCCGCGTATTTTGATGCCACGCCTGCCTTTCAAGTCTTCTAACGCGTTAAATTTAAATGCGCTATTCTTACGAACAAATATATGATATTCGGAGTAATAAACAGGGCTAGAAAAGAAAAACAGCTTTTCTCTTTCTTTGGTTTTAAGGGTGCCTGCAACAACATCAATATTGCCGTTTTTAAGATCAAAGAGTATGCGTTTCCACGGCGCTTTATTACCCATAACAGGCTTTATAGCTATGCGGTTGGAAGCGGTTATAACCGTGTCCCCCACAATACCAAAATGGCCTGAGCCATTGCGATAAAAATAGGGAAACGAATTAGACCCCCCGTTGATTGTTAGCGAGTCGCATCGTTCTGTATTAGCTTCGGAGTGAAGACTGATGATCGTGAGGAATATCCCCAAAACCTGAAGTTTGCGAAAGGCCACAAATATACTCGTAATATAGGGTTATGTTTACTCAGTATAGACGAGTTTTTGTGGCAGCAAGGTAGATTTGTGGCTCAGGCCTTATAGTAAGTTTTACGCCGCATTGAGCTCAGCAATGAAGGCTTCTGACTCAGAAATTGATTTCTCCATTTCTTTAATCAGGCGGGCAACATCTGATTCAATAGTTTTGAGTTCGCCTTTTAGCGAGTCAATGGCTCTGGCATTAAGGTTGTGCTTTAGAAAAAGCACTTGGTCTTGCAGTGCGCCAAGTACGGGTTGCATTTTTGCTTCAGCACGGCGCATTGATTTCATTAGTTGAGTGTACTTTGCTTTAGTCGCCGCCATTTTTTGGCTGCTTTGCTTTTTAAGGCTACGATTAGAGTAAAGCGTCAGTTCTTCTTTCCACTCATCAAATAATGCTTCCGAAACATCTTCAACCGCGTTGATGCGCTCGCTAACGTTCTCGGCCGCCGCTTGGCTGTCTTCAAACTCATCATTCAGCGCATTATATTGGTCAACAAGGTTTTGGTCTTTGATGAAGATAAGTGATTGATAGCGCTCTAATGCAGATGAAAATTGCTCTTTAGCGTCACTTTGGGCTTCGCTGACGTCTTCAACCCGGTCAACCATAATATCGCGCTTATGGTAGCCGACCTTTTCCATCGCACCGTAATACATACTTTGACAGCCGGCTAAAATGGTTAATAGTGTGCAGACAAGCAATGATCGAGCAAACGGTTTCATAGTGACATTCCATACAAAAATAGTATAAATAATAATAACACCTGATGCTGATAATGCTACTTATTGCCAGCCAAGCACGTTAGTTATGGTTTTCTAAGTTCTGTCACCACTTTACCACCTATGCCCCAGTTATCAGTATCCACTTCATCAATCACCACTACGGTTGTTGCGGGGTTTTTGTTTAAGGTTTTTTGTAAAAGTTTGGTGACACCACTAATGAGTTCAGCCTTTTGCTCTTTTGTTGCGCCTTCCCGAGTTATTTTTATATTAACGTATGGCATGTAGTTCTCCTTTTTAAATTACGGTTGTTTGAGTTTCTGCTGATTTTCTTTTCGTTCGACCACTCTAAGCAGCAAAACAAGCGAGGTACCTATTACCATAAAAATACCCGCCATGGTGAGTCCGTCACTGTAGCTTCCCCCCATCTCGGCTATTTGACCGGTAACAGCGGGGGCAATAATTTGGGCAAAGCCGTAACTGATCGTCATTTTTCCCATCATTTTAGAGGGCGCACTTGGGTACAGCCTACCGGCCATGGTTAATACTAGGCTGACGATGCCGATAAACGTGCCACCAAAGAGTATAGCGCTGAGATAGGCCACCGTTGACCCGTTATTAAACACGGGTAAAACTATACCAATGGTATGAATAGCAAAGGCCAGTGCCAAAGCATTCAAATCTCCCACTTTTCGTGCAACTAAATCCCAAATAATACAGGCGGGGGCTGCAGCTAAGCCTAATACCATAAACACGACGGTGCCTTCATCGACTAATGGGTTTTGCTGGTCAACAATGGCGACAATGAAGGTCGCACTAATCACATAACCTACCCCTGCGCACAAGTAAGCAGCAATAAACAATCTTAAATAGGTTTTAGAGGGAGGCGTATCGAATAGTGTTTCTCCACTTTTCATTAAGTGGCTATCTTTAGGCTTTGGGAGCCATAGCCAAGCAGGAATAGCCATAAAAACACCGAGTAGCGATAGTGCAAGCCACTGTTCTCGCCAGTCAAAGTTAGGCGACATAACATTAACAATATATGAGCAAAAGGCGATACCTAGACCCGCCCCCGCGAAATGAATACCTAACTCACTACGATAGTTGTTTCGGATAAGCCAGTTTAGTATTAACCCTGAACCCAATAGCATGCCAGCAGCACTACTTAGGCCAGCAAAGTAACGCATCAGACTCCAGACCCAAAAATGGGTTGAAAGTGCCATGCCTAAGGTACTGATTATGGCAACGATGATGCCGAGTCGATAGAGGCGGTCTTTTAGCATCATATTGCTAATCGATGCGGCAATAAGTACACCGCTAAGGTAGCCCATATAGTTGATGCTAGCCAACCAACCGCCCTCTGAGATTCCTAGCGAGGCTTGTTGCTGCATAAGAGGCAGTAGAGGCGTGTAAGCAAACCGAGCCACACCCAACATCAGAATAAGACTGATGACCCCGGCCGTCAGTACTTTGAGTCGTTCAATTGAAGATGCCATAGCGGTTTCTCACAAAACTGAAGCTAAGACAGTATAGGCGTGAGGCAAGCTTTACCAATTACTTATATTGATGCTGGATATTCAGCAGGGTGATGTTTCAGCGAAAGAGTCGGTTATCAGGGGGGATTCTTTGTGGAATACCCCCTATGCCGACTTAATAGAGAAGGTTAAAACAAGTCTAGGAGCGAACCATAGCCCTCTTTTTCAAGGTCTTCCTTGGGAATAAAGCGCAAAGCCGCAGAGTTTAGGCAATAGCGTAAGCCCGTAGGCTCTGGCCCATCCTCAAATACATGCCCTAAGTGAGAGTCACCATACTTGCTACGGACTTCTGTTCGGGTAACAAAGAGCTTAGAGTCTTTCTTTTCAACTATGCTAGCGTTATCGATCGGCCGCGTAAAGCTAGGCCAGCCAGTACCTGAATCATATTTATCTTTCGATGAGAAAAGTGGCTCATTGCTGACGACATCGACATAGATACCTTCACGCTTTTCATCCCAATAAAGGTTGTTGAATGCGCGTTCGGTAGCGTCTTCTTGGGTGACTTGATATTGAAGTGGTGTCAGCGTTTTTTTGAGTTCTTCGTCGGTGATTTTTCTATATTTATTCTGGCCTGGGATTACCTGAGTCATTTTTCCATGCTCCTCTGGTTTGTGGAGGTCGTCGCCCCATGTTGCTTCTAAAAACTGATCTCTACCTGAATTGTAGCGATAATATTTATAACGAATAGGGTTCTTTTTATAGTAGTTCTGGTGATACGCCTCTGCCGGCCAAAAGTGAGCGGTTGCTTTAATCTCTGTTGCGAGTGGTTTATCGAACCGACCAGACGCAGCAAGCGCATCACGAGAGGTTTCTGCCAACACTTTTTGCTGGTCATCGTGATAAAAAATAAAAGGGCGATATTGGAAGCCTCTATCAACAAACTGACCGCCGGTGTCTGTAGGGTCAACCTGTTGCCAAAAAGCGTTGAGCAGCTGACCGTACGATACCAGATTCGGATCGTAGTGCACCTCTACCGCCTCAACATGGCCAGTTTGACCGCTAGAGACCTGTTTATAAGTAGGGTTTTCGACGTGACCTCCGATATAACCTGAGATCGCATCAGTAACCCCCGGAACTTTCTCAAAATCAGATTCAACACACCAAAAGCAGCCGCCAGCAAAGGTCGCAACCGCTAGAGATGCGTTAGCTTTGTTTGTGTTATTGATTGCCTCAATATTGCTGCTTGTTCCTGCACTACACGCAGCGATTGATATGACGCTAGCTATCATTAATAGGGTTTGTTTAATCATGGGGGTAACCTCATTCTAGCTTTATCTAATGTTTATTATGCGCTTATAGAACCTAGGTTTATATGCTGTACTATTAATTTTTGGTCATATCTTTCTATTTAAATAGACTAGAATAGCGCCGAGTTAGCCCATAAAACAATATCTACCGGATTTACCATGAGTGTGTAATAGATGATTGAATGGATCGTAGTCGTGTTGGCAGGCTTTTTGGGCGGTATGTTAAATGCCGTTGCCGGAGGCGGTAGTTTTTTAACACTACCGGCATTGATATTTGTTGGTGTGCCGCCTATCGCCGCCAACACAACAGGTACGGCTGCTTTGCTTCCGGGTTATATCGCGAGTGCTTGGCGGTTTCGGCATGATATTGAATACCCGCGTGGTTTGAGCCTATTGACGGTGAGTGTGGTTGCGCTACTTGGTGGAAGTGTGGGTGCTGCAATGCTACTACTCACCACTAATGAGGTTTTCTCGGCGCTAATCCCTTGGCTTATTTTGTTGTCTACGGCGGCCTTTATTATAGGCCCAAAACTAATGAGTTTAAAAAAGAACACAACAGGCAGCCGCTCCGAACGTCACTACTGCCGCTACATTCAGGCCATTAACATTACTGCATTATTAGTGATCTGTATTTATGGTGGGTACTTTAATGGTGGGCTTGGCATCATACTGCTTGCTGCGTTTGGCCTAATGGGTCAAGTGAATATGTATGGCATGAACGGTTTGAAAAGTATTGTGTCTGCATTGCTCACTGTTATTGCTGTTATCGTTTATGCGTTTGGGGGTACCCTTCAATTAGAGTACTTATTAGTATTAGGCGTATCGTCAGTTGTTGGCGGTTATGTCGGGGCTGCGTTTACTTATCGGTTATCTCAGCAGAGACTTCGTTCGATTATTGTCTTTATTGGCGTCGTTATGTGCGTTGTGTTTTTCCTTCGTGCGCATATTGACTAAGCGTGAAGTGATAACTAGTACAAAGTTTTACAATTTATGTACATTGCGAAATAAGCCCTTATTCTTCCTATGGTTCCCTCTTAAAAATCTCTGCAACTGCCTTTTTTCAGTGCTTTATAATTTATATGTTGGCCTTTTATGGCGCAAAATACTTATGGTATATAAGTACATAAAGCCCGTGTTATCAATCATATAAGCGCATGCTAAGTATCAAATTAAGTTCTTAAATATCATTTTTATTATTTGTTGAGCTTAATTAAGCGGCGTTTTTTTACTGAGGTATGCGAAGGTGATTTTAGTGAGACTTTCACTTTTGACGCAGCGTAGCGTCAGCAGGGTCAGTGGAAATTGGAAATGCCCTCGTGTATATTTTTATCCATATTGATCAAACATAGATCAAATTAATAATAAAAGGCTATACCTAATACCGCTCTAAAATAATAAGGGTAGCCAAATAAAACGTAGGGGGGTGTTATCGGTGAGTGATTAACCTTGTGCGCATTTTGCCGAGGTTGGTAGGGACACATCAATATTAGAGAGGTAGTAATACTCTATGGATACTAAAATAAATACAAAAACGCTTTTATGTTTAGCACTAATCGCTACAAGTGGAATTGCCAAGGCTGAGTTGAAGCCGTTAATTGATCACGAATTACGTGATGTCGTTGGGCAGTCTGCAATACAATATTCAGCAACCGATATCAGCTATGATCTCGACCATCTCGTCGGTGTCGATTTCAGTAAAAAAGCAGGTATTGGATTTGATCGTACTGAGAAACGCTCAGCCTCTGAACACGTCGACGCTACCGTTCACCGCCTGCAAATAAATGGTAGTGGTGAGCTTCATGCATTCATCGAAGAATTAACGCTCGGTGATTATGGCGGCACTAATAACTCAATATACAAAGACGCTAACGGGCAAGGTGTGCCTGATGTTGCTCTACGCAATTTTGGCTTTGGCGAATCTGCAGATAAGCCGTTTTATATTGAAGATCCGTATATTGAAATACAGCAACAAAATAACCCCGATGGCACTCAGTCTTTTAGAGGGTTTAGAATCGGTTTTGGTAAGGCGGAAGGTCATACTCCAGTCACCATTGATTCTATTTCAGGCTATATCCCGACACTGAGTGTACTCGCAGATACTGGCGGGCTTATTCGAGCTCAGGTTTACGGTAGTGGTACTAAAGATAGTTTTGGTAATATCATTGGTGATACACCAGATGGCACAGGTAACTACGCTCAAACAGGCGAGCCAGGCGAGTGGGTATGTAACGGCATTCACTGTGGCTTTACGCCCAATAACGTTCAGCTGACGGGTAATACGGCGCTCGGGCAAAGTAAGGGGGGTAAAGAGATCAACCTTGAGCACCTAGAAAGCCTAGACTTACATAATGTTGAAAACTTTTACATCTCTCTCACTCAAGGAGGGGGGAACTCGTTTGTTAATGCCGATGGTACGGTTAATGGTGCAAAATGGTCACAACACTTAAATGGTGTCATTCCTTCAAGTCGCCCAGATTTACCGGGCTGGAATTTAGCAATCCCATTTAATGACCCCAATAATACTACGGCGGGCTATGCTGAAGCCCATACTGATATTGGTGCTTCACTAGGCCAAATCTTATTTGCGACGGGCGATGATAATCCTCGTCAACAATACCGACCTGTTTTTTAAGTCGGGATACGAGGTAGTAAACGATGAAAACAATTATAGCGAAAACGTTTATTGCGGCAATGGCGTCTACGTTTAGCTTTTCTGCTATCGCACTAGAAGCGTTATCAGATGAACAGCTGAGCAGTGTTAATGGCCAGGGCCAATTCAACTTTGCGTTTGAGAATATTAAATTTAAAGCCCAAGCTATTGATGGTGTGGCTGAAGCAGGAAGCTACAACACTATTGCGACAGACGGCTCTAGTCTTAGTCGACAGAACTTCCAGTTTTCGGCAGATAGCATTGGTACATTAACGTCTCCGTTAACGACCAGTACCGTAAGGCTAGACCCTTCGGTTAATAGCATATCTGATGGGAATGTCACTAAAAATGGTACTAGCTTAGCAGAGCAGGACTTTTTGCGAATAGATCTGCCTGATCGTGCTGGTTGGAATAATGTAGACTTACAATACGATGCGGTTTATGGCAATCCTACTAGCCCAGACCCGACTAACCCTAATATTGCCGCAGGTGGTACGCCTTCGTCTAATTTAGATTTTGGCAGAATAACGATTGATAATATCGTTGCGCTTGGAAGCTTAGAAATCGCAGGTATTCCTGAAGGTTATAAAATTGAAAGTGTATTAGTAGATGATGGTAGCCGAGGCGCAGGCTCGAGAGAAGGCTTTCTACTTAATGTAAATATTGATGAGTTATCAATCGATCAATGGCTGTTCGAAACTGAACAAGCAGATGGCATTTTTGACCCTGACCGCGATATGGTCATTAAAGATCTTAAAATCACTAACTTGAACCTAAAATCAGCGACCATTGAAACGACCTCAAGTGGGTACAGAATAGCTTATTCTGACCCGCAGCCGTTTACTAAAGCTGAAGGTTTACTTATCAAGTCAGGCGGAGGCTTTCCTGATACAGGGCATGCTGCTTACGATGCTAGTCGCCTTAAAACCAATATTACGCTCTCAACTCAAATGCCTCATGGCCAAATGAGTGAGTCTCGACTACACGGTGTTACGTTGGACCATTTAGTCTTTAATGTACGTAATTAGAGCGTTGCTTGACGTTGAGAACGGATAAAGGGTAAAGCGTTATGAATTTTAAGTACACATTATGTGTTATGAGTAGTTTAGCCATCAGCTATATGCCGACGCTTACGCATGCAGAGCTGGTTGGAATGGAAGAAACAGAGCTTTCTGAAGTCTCAGGCCAAAGCGGTCTTTCAATTGAGATACCTCACCTTAGGGTCAACGCGCATAATGTCGGAAGCGTTGACAACCCTAATACGACTGCAGATGAAAGCGATGGCCGTCGTACTAAAGGTTTTAAAGTCGACTATGTGACCAAACAGCATGACGGAACCAATGAGAGCCACTACTTTGTAGAAGAGGTTTCCCTTGCGGTTGATACTACAGGGGCCTTTACGATTGATGTTGAGGGTGATGGCAAGCTAGTAATTGGCTTACCTGATAGCGTTAACTTTGTCGGAGACGGCTATAGCGCTAAGGGTATCTATCTTAACAACGATGGTCTTGCGGCTAGCGGTGGTAAGATGCTTAATGAAGTTAATATCCAGGGTAACTTTGATACCGGCGGAACAGTGACTATTTGGGGTAACTAATTGGGTTAGCTAAGTCGTCGTTTTTGGATGAGCTAAGCTGGATCAGTTAAGTTGAATGAGTTAAAAAGGGCCTTCTAATCGTTTAGAAGGCCCTTTTTTTGAAGACTAATCTAACAGACTAATGTAAGCGGTGTGTTTCAAGCTGAATAGATTCAGTGTGATTACCGAGTAAAATAACTTTGCCTTTGTAGCGGTCATCACCTGTACTCGAAAACTCAAATATATACGAACGCCAGAGCTTTATTCTTCCTTGTCTATTTCGTTTGAACCAGAAACCCCGCAATACCACGCTTTCGTCTAGTAGTTCTACGTCGACCTCTTTGCAATATTCTTTGACCGCCTTTAAGGCTACATCTTTAATCTCTCTGGCACTAAGCCAGTACCAGCCTCCCAAGATCAGAATTGACAGCCAGAATAGATCGCTAAGTTCTACCATTACGTTACAGGTCTCTTGGTTAAGCTGTTTTCCAGTGTTCGGGTACGAGATGTAAATTCTGGTTGCCATCTGCGACCCAAATTTCCCCGTCTTGAATTGTGACTTGTAGTTCCATATTACGCTCTGCTAACGCGGCTAAGGGCTCCACAAAGGCTTCTGGGATAAGTACGACAGAGAGGTTCTTGAAGCGTTGTAGCTCCGCTTGCGACTGCACCCACCATTGTTCGGCAGAGCGATTGCTGTAGCAGTACACGGTGACGTGTTTAGCGCGTCCGCACGCTTTTCGAATGCGTTTTTCGTCTGGGTTGCCTAACTCGATCCAGTGCTGAATTGTGCCTGAAAGATCAATATCCCAAAGGTCGGGCTCTTCATCTGAGCTAATGCCTTTGGTAAAGCTAAGGTGTTCGCTGGCATTAAGGGCAAACGCCACGACTCTTACCATCATCCGAGCATCATTTTCAGACGGGTGGCGGGCAATCGTGAGCTCATGTGGTTGGTAGTAATGGCGATCCATATCTGAGATTTGGACGCTCGCTTTGAAAATAGTGGCTTTAAGTGCCATATGATGGGTTCCCTTATAAACGCTCTTAGGATTTAACCAGAGAAGCTTTATGGAGAGCAACTCATTTTCTGCTTTTGTCCAGACTCTGGAGGCGTGCCTAGGTGTTGCTGATCGCGATGATTAGTCGGCTGGCCAAGCGGTAAAGCCGCCATCAAGGCTATAGCACTCTTCGAAGCCTTGTTGGTTAAAATAATCTGCAGCGCCCTGGCTTGAGTTGCCGTGGTAGCAGCAAACGACTAAAGGTAAGCTACGGTCTGTGTCCGCAAGAAATTGTTCGACGTTATGATTACCGATATGTAACGCGCCCTCTATATGGCCCGCTAAGAACGATACCTGATCACGAATATCGATAAGTGTAATAGGTTGTTCTTTAAGCATTGCTTGAAGTGTAGCAGCAGACATGTGTTTAAATGACATAAAACCTTAATTCCTGATATCTAAAATGCTCAATCATTATACTCAGCTATGCGGGTAGACCAAGCTTTCGCTTAGTCTGATAATGTTTTAAACGGCAGGTATTGGCGAGCATCATCCATATATTCGTTGACCTGCACAGTTTCTCGATGGATAAAGTCGTTGATGGGGGCTTGAAAGTCTTTATTTTTGACCCAGTGTAACGAGTACGTCGGGATAGGCTTAAAGCCTCGCTGAATCTTATGTTCTCCTTGAGCACCTGCATCAAAGCGTTTGAGTTGGTGTGTTATACAGTAATCTATGCCTTGGTAATAACAGGTCTCAAAGTGGAGTTGCTTATAGTCTTCTAAACAGCCCCAATAGCGGCCGTATAGTGTCTCATGATCTTTAAGGAACAGCGCTCCTGCAACAAACGCTCCCTCTTTTTCAGCCATAACAAGTAGTAAGTTGTCAGGCATCGAATCGGTAATCTGTTGAAAAAATGATTGATTGAGATAACCCTGCTGCCCACGTTTTAGGTAGGTCGCATGATAGAATAGATAAAACTGACCTAAGGCCTCTTGAGTGATCTCTTTACCTTCGAAATGCACAAATCGAATGCTTTGGTTGCTAACCTGAAGTCGCTCTTTTTTGATGTTTTTTCGTTTTCTCGACGTCATTTGATTAAGAAAATGATCAAATGAGGTAAACATCGTGTCGGCTGTCTCGTTCTCCGCCTGGTTACGCCATTGAAATTGACAACCCTGTCTAACCATCAAGTGGTTATCGTTCAGAGCGGCTAGGCTCGGCGGGTCTGGAAACAACAAATGCCAAGAGGATAAGCTTTTTTTATCGGCATACGCTCTGACGGCATCAAACATGAGCTGGGCGGTATCGCGCTGCGGCTCGATAGGCCCTGCTAATAAACGTGGCCCTACTGAAGGCGTAAACGGAATGGCAGATAACAGCTTGGGGTAATAATTAAGCCCGTAATGGCTATAGGCGTCTGCCCACGACCAATCAAACACATATTCACCATAAGAATGCTGCTTGATATAGGACGGCATGACGGCGACTAGCTGTTGGTCTTTATTACGTGCAGTTAGATGGCTAGGCTGCCAACCCGTTGCGGCAGAAACGCTGCCTGATGTTTCTAGCGCGAGTAGAAACTCATATTTTAAAAACGGGTTGCCAGTATGATTTAATGCGTTCCATTGGTCAGAGGGTATCTCTAACAGGCTGCTTAGAAACTGAATGTTTAATTCGGACATTTTTTATTCACGACCTATTAGCTTTATAATGCTTATATCTGCAGGTGCTGCAACGAAGGAGTCTGCGTTGGGGTAAATACCGCTGTATGTTCTATCCGCCCCTGTAGGTCGGGAATCGCTCATGAGCGTACTTCTGGCATCCCGACGCTAGGATAATAACGTTTGCCGGCCCATTAACCCGAAAAGACACAAACACTGAATGCTACACTCGTTATCAGCGGTGTAGCCGTCTACCAGTATAGCCCGTGCAGTTTACGTCAGATATTCAGTTATTTTATTTAATAGGGTTTCTTTGGTGACCGGCTTACACAAATAGCTTGCCATACCTGCCTGCTCTGCTTTGGCTATGTCTACTTTTGAAACATGGGCTGAAACACCCACAATAGGAGGCGCTTGGTCTCCTAGCGTTGCTCTAATGCGCCGTGTGGCTTCTAGCCCATCCATGACCGGCATTTGGATGTCCATAAGAATTAAATCAAACGAGTGATGCTGGCAGGCAACAACAGCATCTGCTCCGTTTTGTACCAGATAAATATCAAGCCCAGTACTTTTAATTTGATTCCCCATCGCCTTGAGGTTTACGGGGTTATCGTCAACGATGAGTATTTGACCCGAAAGGCTGTAAGCGCCGGTGGGTGACTCTTCACTGACGGTCGAATATAGGTTAGATAAGCGGGTTCGTGTCAATGGCTTGTTGAGTACCTGAATATGACGCGCAAGCTCGGATGTGAGTGGCTGACCTGGCCATGCTATCCATACACATCGTTGGGAGGTTGTATTCATAAACGATTTTAGCGTGTTTAATTCTGAGGTACCAACCGCGGCATCAACTAGCACTAGGCTAGCATCCTTGATAGCCATTAAAGCCTCTTCAGTAGTGGTCACGTGCTGGCACGTTAGGGCATCAGATTTATACTCATGCTCTAGCCAAGCCCATAGTGAGAATGACGCTGTATATACCAGAACCTTTGACTCTCTTAGAAGAGCGGCTGGCGTAATATCAATACTTGAGGCTGCAGGCGCAGATACATAAAATTTAAACACTGAGCCGCTAGAGTCAGATGCTTTTAGTTGAAGTTCACCGTTCATTGCTCGACAGATTTGCTGAGAAATAGGCAGTCCTAACCCGGTTCCTCCATATTGGCGCGTAGAAGAGTTATCGACTTGCTGAAAGGTCTCAAATATTCTTTTTTGAGCGTCTTGGGGAATGCCAATACCGTTATCGATAACCGTGCCGGATAGCACCCCTTCTCGCCAGTAAAGCGATACTTGAACGCCGCCTTTTTGGGTAAATTTAACGGCATTGGCTATTAAATTGATTAATACTTGCCTTAATCGAACGGGGTCAACATTGATTTCAGCCGGAATCTCTGGGGAGAGCTGAAGCGTCAGGTCTAGGCACTTTTCTGCAATTTGAGATGCAAACATCTCAATGATATCGTCAAAGAAAGCTGTAGTCTCTATAGGTTCTGGCTTAGTAACCAGGCCCCCATCCTCAATCGCTGCTAAGTCGAGTATCTGATTAATAGTATCAAGCAACACCTTCGCGCTTTTGCTTCCCAATCGGGTATATTCGCGTTGTTCGGCTGAGAGTTGAGTGTCGAGCAACAGCTAGTTCATGCCGATAACCCCATTAATAGGGGTACGCAATTCATGACTCATATTGGCTAAAAACTGACTTTTTATTTTATTTGCGGTGTTCGCTTTTTGGGTTGCTTCTTTCAACTCTGCTTCAAGCTTCATTGCTTGATTAATGTCCGACTGTAGTTGGTTATTGAGCCCTACCAACTTACGGTTCATTTCGGCGTATGTTTGTCGGTACGCAAGGACCAGCGGAATGGCTAATAAAAATAGCACTAAGCTGATACCAACAATCGAAAGCACCTTGTTCATTAACGATTCTTCAATAACCGTAATATCAATATCAGCCGCTGCAACATAGGGTTGGCCCCCTGGTGACTTAAGCGGTATGAGAATCGTGCGGAATAACCCCCAGCGATCACCGGCGGTAACATAGACGGGTTCGGTTGCGGTCATGGCGTCAAAATACTCAATTGAACCTTCTGGGTAAGCGGTCCAGTAAGTAACTATTTGATTTTTTTTAATATCTTTTTTGGTGTAATTACAGGTGGTGAAATGAATCATTCCATCAACCATTACATAGCTATAAAGGTAGGTTAGGTTGCCGGTGCGAGTATGCTGCGACATTAATTCTAGGTTGTGCTGGTCTTGTTCTTTAGAGATGGCTTCAGGTGTGCGGGCAATATCGTGAAAATTGGCAGGCAAAATGGAGGGGATATTACTGGCAGCGGCAAACAGGCGAGCGTCTATTTCTTCCATATAGCGCTGGCGCTCAAGCCAGTAACTGGTAGAAGCAATAACAACAACGCCTAAAAAATAGGTGATTAGTGCTATGGCAAACTTGCGTACTCTAACCTTCAAAACATCACCTCAAAAGCATTGCCTTAAATACTCGACACCTAAACAACCATCCTTGCTTATGGCATGGCGATCACCAGCCATCTTATATGAATACTATAAACTCAAAAAAACCCGCAAATAGAGCGGGTTTTAAATGAGCCTTACGGGTTTAGAGTAAAGCTCATATTTGGATAGTTCAACAGGATTAAGGTAACTGAATACCACCTCCGCCCATGCCTCCCATTCCGCCCATACCACCACCTTGACCTGGTACGACAATTGACGAAGCTTGTTGACGTTGCATTTCACGAAGCTCTTCTAAGGTACGTTCTAAGCAGGCTTGAGCTTCTGCCCCAAACTTATTAAGAGCGTCTGACAATGAGTCTGCTTCTATTTCAAAATTGAGTGGTAGTGCGCCTGCAGGGGTCATCATTTGCGCTTGACCCACAAATAGTACTTCGCGATTTGTATCTAGTTCGCCTTCAGGGGTGACGGGCGTCATTCTTCTCAGTGTTCCGACTTTATGATCCGTGAACATCTCTTCGCGATAAAGGTTCTCGGTATCTAGCTTGATCTCTGGGAGCTGATCATTACTCATAATGCTTGGCTTCTCTTGATTGTCCGAATAAAACTTTGACTGTTAGTTTAGCGTGTTAGTTCGCTAGTGCCCATTTAGAAATACCTAAATTGCTCTTTTTGTCATCCTTGCGTACAAGGCGAGTGGCTGTTATTTCTGGGTAGGCTCTAGCTCGTAACAACAACTCTAATCGCTTCCAATTGCACAGAGCTGCGGTTGATTGCGTCTGCTGATGCACTGATCTGCTGTTTAAAGAAGTTAATTTCTTCGTCCCGAATGCTGGGGTTTACCGCCTGTAATGCTTCTAAACGATCCACTTCGATTTTTAAGCTAGACATCATCTTTTCATTCGCGGCATTAATAATATCGGGTAGCGTTTGTTCAGCCGTGGTGGTTGAGTGAACGAGCATTTTTTCGATATCACCACGGACTTGCTTAACAATTGCTTGAGCAGTGTTACGTTTTACTTTTTCACACATGCCATTTAGTCGCTCATGAGGTAGTACAGCGCCTAAGTCACGGCCATTAACATCAGACATGACTCGAATAGGGGTAATGGGTAAGAAGCGATCTACTTGAAGTTGCTTAGGGGCTATGCAGTTAACGGTGTAATAGGTTTCTAACAGCAGTGTGCCCGGCTGTAGGCCTTTAACTGAGATAGTGGCCACTGTTGCGTTGCCTAGTTCAGAGGTCTGCACCATTTCCATGGTTTCGACGACCATCGGGTGTTCCCAACTTAGGAACTCCATATCTTCTCGCGAGAGTGCTTTTTCTCTGGAGAAGGTAATGGTATTACCATCGTCTTTGAGCCCAGGGAAGTGGCTGGTAAACATATGGTCAGAGGGGCGAATGATATGTGCGTGATCAGAATGGTGTTCTTGGTCGACCCCATATTGGTTAAACAGCCGCATCATAAACTCTTCGAGTAAGGGGCCGTCTTCCTCTTCTTCAATGGTTTCAATGATGGCCTCTGCTTGCGGCAACTTGCAGGAGTTAAGTTCAAGTAGTTGGTCGCGACCTTGGTGCAGTAATTCGCGCATTTTTTCGGTGTGAGCCGCTGTTGCTGTAATCAATGAATCAATTGCGCCGTCTGTTGATTGCAGTTGCTCGAGTAACTCAAGCTCAAACTGCTCGTAAATAGAGTGTCCGACAGAACAGCTTTGCTCAAACAGGTTGATGCCTTCATGATACCAACGGAATAGGTTCTCTTGAGAGGTCTCTTCTAGGTATGGAACATGAATCTGAATGGTCTCTGTCTGACCAATTCGGTCAAGGCGGCCTATACGCTGTTCAAGTAAGTCGGGGTTTAGCGGCAGATCAAATAGCACTAAGTGATGCGCAAACTGGAAGTTTCGGCCTTCACTACCAATCTCGGAGCAAATAAGTGTTTGTGCACCGCCTTCTGTTTCAGCGAAGTAGGCAGAGGCTCTATCTCGCTCAATAATTGAAAGCCCTTCATAGAATGCAGCGCTTCGAATTCCCGCGCGTAACTGAAGGTATTGTTCTAGTGCCACCGCGGTACTGGCATTCGCACAGATAACGAGCACTTTTTCAGACTTGAGTTGCTTAAGGTGCGCTTCTAACCATGCGACACGAGGGTCGTTTTGAATCCAGTCGTCAGGTTCAACGATTACCTCAGGGTATAGTCCGGTAATACCGGTTGTCTGACCTTGATACAGCTCGGGTACAGGCAGCGGGTAACTATTAAGCTTACGTTGAGGAAAGCCTTTGATCGCTGCACGAGTGTTGCGGAAAAGCACTCGGCCAGTACCATGTTGATCAAGCAGTCGAGCAATGATGCCATCGATATCATTGGCGTTTGAAATATCGGTAAACTCAGCTAGCTGTTTAAGTAGTTCAGGGCTAATCGGTTGATCATTGTTTTGCAGCGCAACCAGTTGCTGCACTAATTGATTGAGTGGCTGGTAGCCGGCTTCTTCTTGCTTAAAGCTTTCTAAATCGTAGAAGCGAGAAGGGTCGAGCAGGCGAAGTCGGGCAAAGTGGCTTTCAATACCTACCTGTTCAGGTGTGGCGGTTAGCAGTAATAGTCCGGCGCTGTTGCTCGCAAGTTGCTCAACGCATTGATACTCAATACTGACGTCCGTTTCGCTCCATTGCAGGTGGTGGGCTTCATCAACGATGAGCAAGTCCCAAGACGCTTCGACGGCATGGGCCATTGCATCAGGGTTTTCAGTTAAGAAATCTAAGCTGCATAACACCAATTGCTCCGATTCAAACGGGTTCGACATTGAGTCAATGTCTGCTTCGAACATATCATCTTCATTGTCACTATTAGCGCGCGTGAGTGCGTCATATCGGCTCTCATCGAAAATTGAAAATGCCAAGTTAAAACGACGTAGCATTTCGACTAACCACTGATGGATAAGGCTGTCTGGTACGACAATTAAGGCTCTTTTTGCACGGCCCGTGTGGAGTTGGTAGTGCAAAATCATACCGGCTTCAATGGTTTTACCTAAGCCCACTTCATCGGCTAATAAAACACGCGGTGCAAATCGTTGCGCGACTTCATTGGCAATATAAACCTGGTGAGGTAAGTGATTGGTGCGCGCCCCAAGCAGCCCTTTAACAGAAGATTGCTGCAAACGATGGATATGGTTAAGGGCTTCAATTCTTAATGTGAAGGCTCTGTTTTTATCAAAATGACCGCTAAATAATCGATGCTGAGGGGCGGTGAGCTGAACAAAGCAACTTAAATCAAGCTCTTCAACAATCTGTGAGAGACCTTCGTCGTCCTCACAGTGATAGATGTAAATACCATCTACTTCTTCTGCAGAAATGACCTGAAACGTTAAATCATCCAGTGTGGTGATTTTTTCCCCTTCGTTATAAATCAGGCGACTTAAGGGGGCATTGTCGGCGGCGTAAGTACGCTCTTCGCCAACAGCAGGAAAACTAACTGTAATACGTCTGCCATTAACTTCAGAAATAATACCCAAGCCCAATTTTGACTCGGTATGGCTGACCCAGCGTTGTCCAATAATAAATTGCATGTTGTGAACTGCCTATCAAATAGTAAATGGTGTTGGAAATATGCAGATTTTACCAGATTCACCGGTAACGGTGGTCTATTTAACAATATTTATTTAAAGCTGTTGGGGGGCTGTTTTGGTCTTGTTGGTTGTTTTGGTCTTGGACTCGTAAGGGCAGGCCTACTGCCTGCCCTTGTAGACTATTGTTCGTAGAATTTACCAAGGTCAACGCATCGATTAATCCCCAGAAATCACCGAGTCCACCAATACCTGAGCCTCTTTCAATATTTGTTGTAAGTGATCCTCCCCACAAAAACTCTCGGCATAGATTTTATAAATATCTTCCGTGCCCGATGGTCGTGCAGCGAACCAACCGTTTTGGGTCATTACTTTCAGCCCTCCAATCGCTGCACCATTACCAGATGCGTGAGTCAGGCTGGCTTCAATAGGGTCACCGGCGAGTGTTTCTGCGGTTAGTTGGTCGGTTGAGAGCTGTTTAAGGGCTGCTTTTTGCTCTCGATTGGCGGGTGCTTCTATGCGTGCATAAAGCGGTGTGCCGTGGCGTTCGGTTAATTCTGCATATAATTGGCCGGGGTCTTTTCCGGTTACGGCGGTCATCTCTGCGGCTAATAAATTCAGAATGATACCGTCTTTATCGGTACTCCACACGGTGCCGTCTTTGCGTAAAAACGATGCGCCGGCGCTCTCTTCGCCGCCAAACCCAAAGCGACCTTTCGCTAAACCATCAACAAACCATTTAAAACCGACCGGCACTTCTACTAACTCGCGTTCAAGCTGTTTGGCGACTCGATCAACCATGGCACTAGAGACTAAGGTTTTACCAATGGCGGTTGTCGCAGGCCACTGGGTACGAGTTTTAAACAAGTAATCAATGGCCACTGCAAGGTAGTGGTTGGGGTTTAATAACCCCGAACTTTTGGTGACGATACCGTGGCGGTCATAATCGGGGTCGTTACCGAAGGCAATATCAAAGCGATCTTTCAGCTCTATTAACCCTGCCATTGCGGCGGCTGAAGAGCAATCCATACGGATTTTGCCGTCTTTGTCGACTCTCATAAATGAAAAGGTCGGGTCTACTTTTTTATTGACTAGCACTAGGTCAAGGCCGTAATGCTGAGCGATGGGCTCCCAGTACTCGATGCCAGAGCCGCCCATCGGGTCGACGCCTATTTTTAGCCCTGAGCGAGCAATAGCGGCCATATCAACCACTTGATCCAGTGACTCCACATAGGGTTTTATGTAGTCATATTCAGTAATATATTCAGAGTCTAGCGCGTGTTGAAAAGAGATTTTTTTGACCTCTTTTAAGCCGCCTGCCATAAGTTCATTGGCTCGATCTTGCACCCATTGAGTCACATCTGTATCGGCAGGGCCTCCATTGGGCGGGTTGTACTTAAAGCCGCCATCTTCAGGAGGGTTATGAGAAGGCGTTATGACGACGCCATCGGCTAATTCAGCATGACTGTCATCGGCATTGTAAGCCAGTATGGCATGTGAAATAACCGGCGTAGGGGTGTAACCTCGACCCGCCTGAATCATCACGTTGACTTGGTTAGCTGCGAATACTTCTACGGCTGAAATTAATGCCGGCTCTGATAGCGCATGGGTATCCATGCCCATAAAAAGAGGCCCGTTGATACCATTGGCAGCACGGTGCTCGCAAACCGCTTGGGTGATCGCTAAAATATGGCTTTCATTAAAGCTTCGCTTAAAGGCGCTGCCTCTATGGCCCGATGTACCAAAGGCGACTAATTCATCAGGGTTTTCTAGGTTAGGTTGATCTGAATAATAAGCGCTTATCAGGCGGGGTACATTAATAAGCATTTCATCTGGAACAGGCTGACCAGCCAAAGGGTGTTGAGACATGTTGCATCCTTGTGTACGGCATAAACTAAATAAGCATGGCCTTGATGGAAGAAAAATTACCTATCAAGGCTATTTAATGCTTGTAAGCTTACGCGATTACGGCATGATATTCACTTATTCTGCTTGACGAATATGGTCTAGATGTTTATATCTGCATGCATCTCAAATTGAAGGACTTGTAATGAAACCTGCTAGCAAACCCGCAAACCCTAATTTTTCTTCTGGCCCTTGCAGCAAACGTCCGGGCTATCGACTAGATCAGCTAGATACTTCGACACTGGGTCGTTCGCATCGCGCTAAAGTTGGTAAGGCTGCATTAGAACGTGCTTGTTTCGATACGGCCAAGATATTGGGCCTGCCAGAAGGCTATCGTGTCGGTGTTGTGCCGGCGTCAGATACGGGTGCTATGGAAATGGCCATGTGGTCGATGTTGGGTGCGCGACCTGTTGATGTATTTGCATGGGAGTCGTTTGGTAAAGAATGGCACACCGATATTGTTAAGCAGCTCAAACTAGACAACGTTAACAGTTATATTGCTGATTACGGCCAGTTGCCAGATATGAGCCAAGCTAACCCTGCTCACGACATTATCTTTACCATGAACGGCACCACCTCTGGCGTGAAAGTGCCCAATGCTGATTGGATTAGCGATAGTCGTGAAGGTTTAACTTTCTGCGATGCGACATCGGCCGTATTTGCGATGGAAATGCCGTGGGAAAAGCTGGATGTCATCACCTTTAGCTGGCAAAAAGTATTAGGCGGTGAAGGCGCGCATGGCATGCTAATCCTAAGCCCGAAAGCTGTTGAGCGCTTGGAATCTTATACACCGACTTGGCCTCTGCCTAAAATATTTAGATTAACCAAAGGCGGTAAGTTGATCGAAGGTATTTTTGAAGGCGCGACGATTAACACCCCCTCAATGTTATGTGTGGTTGATTATTTAGATGCATTAGATTGGGTGGTTGATATCGGCGGTGTGTCAGCCTGTATTGAAAAGTCTCGCAGTAACTTAGCGGTTCTTGAAGCGTTTGTTGAGAAAAACAACTGGATTCACTTTTTGGCGGCAACCCCTGAAATTCGCTCAAACACCAGTGTTTGCTTAACCTTAGATTTAACCGAGGCGCAAACTAAGCAGTTGGCTAAATTATTAGAAGATGAAGGTGTCGCGTTTGATATTGGCGCTTACCGAGATGCGCCGGCTGGCTTGCGGATTTGGTGTGGTAGTACCGTTGAGGCGAGTGATCTTGAGGCGTTAATGCCTTGGTTAGAGTGGGCTTATCAAGAGGTTTGTTGATAGAGTAGGTTTTTAATTATACGGTTTAAACCCTTACCCGTAGCCTTGATGAAAGGAGGCACGACTGGAATCAGGGTTTGGTCATTGGAGGGCTCGGTGTTGGGGCTTTCCTTGATTCCGCTGCGCTGCATCACGGCTACGATAGACTTACCACATTAAATCATCAGGCACTTCATAACCTGCATACGGGTCATCTGGATCAATATCCTCTTTTTGCTCAATACAAATCGCCATGTCAGGGTCACGTTTATGAATCCGCTCGGCTATCTCGGTCGGCACCAAACGGTGGCTATCACCGTATATCGCAATAGATAAAAGCCCTTTCATCAACTTAGTCTGTAGCTCTTTGTTGACGTACAGTTTCTTAACTTGAGTGCCCTGAACAAAGTTATAAGCGATATCGCTGTCTTTTTTAGGTATCTCAACCGTATTACTGTCTATTAGCTGCTTTATTTCAGCTTCTGCTGCGCGTTTTTCTTTTTCTTCTTTTTGACGTTGATTTAGCTCTTTATCTCGCTTTAATTGCGCCTCACGAGCGGCTTCGGCTTGTTGCTCAGCGGCTAGCAGTTCATCAGGTAACTGGCCTGCTTTCTTTGCATTTTTAGCTTTCTTCGCTTCTTTTTTAGCTTTCTGAGCCTGTTTTTTGTTGGCGAGACCCATATTCAATAGTTGATCTTGTAGTGAACCACTCATTGTTTTATGCCATTAGAAAGTTGATTGAAATAATTAGATAAAGTGAGGGAACTATATCATATTAGCAAAGGCTAGCCGAAGTGTGCTTTTACGAGGAGAGTAGATTATGGCAGGCTTTGAAACCGGCCATAATCAAGGTACTAGAAGGCTCTAGAAACCAAAGCGTGTTAATAGGTTGTTGCCGCCTTTAGTGAACAGCAACCAGCCTAATAACGCACCCCCAATCGCTGCTGATACAACGCCATTGAGAAAGTAGAGCAATGACCACTCACTTAGATTAAACGCGATATTGATGGTTTCCATTTTAATAGCTGCTAGCTTGGCAACGACACCCAAAATAAGAACCGAAAAGAAAATGGTACCTATTATCGCTTGCTTGCCTTCTATCTGACCGACTAACGAAAGAACAAGAAACACCCCTAAAACAGCGCCCATACCAATTCCACCTACACCGACGGTCCATAATGTTTTATCCACTAACTGCTCTGAGGACCCGGTTAAAAAACTGAAGAGCACTAGGTTTATGATTTCAATAAATACCGCGAGAAAAATAGAAAAAATAAGCGGTCTTGTGTACATAAGTCGGTTTTGATTCATCTGTACAGTCTCCTGAGAGTGTTATTTTAGTGTTATTTTGGTGTGATATGTATGGCCCATTCTACATGAGCCGTTATAGGGGATACATACTAAGGTCAAAAGGAATTCTTTATTTGCTAGTACCTACGATATTAACTGATAATGGCGCCATTTTACTCACATGGTCTTTTAAATTGCGAGTTATATCACTCTGCAGTCTAAGGTAATAGTTATGTCTCTTCCAGGCAAAGAAATATTCCGAACATATGATGATTTAGGCCCTATTCAGGTGTTTGATGATGGAAATAAGCGGTACTTAGGCTTTGGCTCCGGAGATGAGCAAAGCTGTATCATGAAAACAGAGCCGCAGTTATTGTTACATGATTATGCGCGCTCAATGATGCTAGTACTGCTTTTCCATAAACCTAAAAACGTTACCTTTTTAGGTTTGGGTGGCGGTAGCTTGGTGAGTTGTATGTATCATCACTTTCCATTATCAACACTAAAAGTGGTCGAGCTACGGCAAGAGGTCGTAGACACCGCCTATCGATTCTTTCAGTTACCTAGAGATGAGCGTTTAAGTGTGACAGTAATGGATGCTGGGCGCTATTTAAGAAAGGCAAAGCGTGGTACTAGCGATTTGATTTTTTGCGACCTGTATGGGCCGGAAGGGTTGGATGAGCAGCAACTTGAACCGGCCTTTATCGAGCGTTGCCATGACCTGTTGTCGGATGATGGCTGGTTAGTGCTTAATTGCTGGCAAAACCACCGCGGCGAAGCGGAGGGCTTGCGCTCGTTAATGGATTGGTTTCCTGAAACGAAGGTCTGTAGTGTGCCGGGTGGCAATTGGACGATATTAGCAGGTAAAAGAAGCAATGACTTAAATGATAAAAAGCTCGAAGAGAACGCTAAAGCGTTATCAGAACAATTAGGGTTCTCTTTGATGACACCCCTCAAGCGTCTTGAAGACTATGGTTTATAAGTACGGGTTTATAAGTACGGGTTTATAAGCCCAGCTTGTTAAGCTAAAACCATGCAGGCCGATAATTACTTTCTTCTAGCCACGTCTCATCATCAATATCACCAAACATGGTGTGAGATGGGTCATGACCGGCTTCTTCAAGTGACCTGAGGCGTTTAATCGTCTCAGGGAGCTCGTCGGCAGCACTGTCGAGTTGCTGCCAAATATGCTTTAAGTTGACGAGTTGCTTATTGTCAATGGTGGCCCCGAGGGTAATTAGCCAAAGATCCATGCCGAGAATCGAAAGCTCCCAATGTTCTTGTGGCTGGCTGTTAGGGGTTAATTGCAGCTTTTTTAGTTGAGATTTAACGGTCTTCATCTCATCTTGCATTTTATTCTGCACCGCCTGCAACAACTCAAAAATCAGCCTTCTTTTTTTATCGGCACTTTGCATTGGATTATATAAGGTGCCAGATAACTGCTCTGAGCGGTCGATGACTCTAGAGCGAAATACTGTCGCCATCGCTAGCAGGGTGGCTTTTTGCTCTTGGTCTGCTGTATTTAGAAAGGTAAGAAGCATGTCGGTTTTAAGGCGGTTGGTCTTGATAACCTGTCGCTTTCTTGACCAGTCTTCAAATACTTCAGAGAACGATCTCATTTAGGCAGCCTGCTTTTCTAATAATGTATTTAGGAGTGTGAGAAATTAAAACTAACGATATCACGACCATACCAAAACTCAGAAGCAATATCGCGTTGTTCATAACGTTGGTGAGGTTGCCGCGGGCCGTCTTAGCGACTAGCCCATTTAAATGCAGAGGTGACCAGTCGTTGGTAGCTTACCGGTAGACAGCGCTGCATAATATCCAGTGCCTTGGCATCAGGCCCTATTAAAACCCGTCGTTTGTTTTGTTTAACGCCTTTTAAAATGGTTTTGGCTGCTTGCTCTGGTGTGGTGATAAAGAGTGATTCAAATTGCTCTCTTAGGTTTTCAGCGCTGGCGTTACCTGTGAGCGTTTCGACACTTTCGGTCATTCTCGCATTTCGTGCGATGTTCGTTTGAATTCCGCCTGGGTGGATAGACGTAGCGGTCACATTTGACTGATCTAGGTCTAACTCTTGACGGAGGGATTCAGTAAACCCTCGAACCGCAAACTTAGACAAGTTATAACCACTTTGGGTTGGTTGAGAGAATAAACCAAAAACACTCGAGACATTAACGATGTGGCCGGGCTCTCCTGCTTGTTTTATATGAGGTAAGAACGCTTTGGTTCCATAAATGACTCCCCAAAGATTAATCCCCATTATCCATTCATAATCTTCGTAGGAGGTATCTTGAACGGTACCGCCTAATGCGACCCCAGCATTATTGAATATCATATTCACTTTGCCGTGATCTTTAACGACCTGATCAGCCCAGTCGTGAACCGCTTGGCGATCTGCGACATTGACGATGGCGGTGGTGACGTTAACCCCTTTTATCTGAGCGGCGGTTTCGGCAAGGCCTACTTTATCAACGTCGCAGAGGGCAAGATGGCAGCCCTGCAACGATAATTCAAGCGCCAGTGCGCGACCAATGCCTGATGCAGCGCCAGTGATGGCCGCAACGTTGCCATTAAAATCTTTCATGCAGATACCTTTGTTATTTGAATGCGTGAGCGTAAGTAATCGCTCCTGCATTTCAGATTAGGCTAAAGGTTATGCCTTGTCACCTAGCGCTCTAACAGATCTGCCTGAGTCAGCGCTGCCGATTGGTTGTAATCGCTATACAAAACCACCAGCTTTCCACTTTTTAATGCTTGAGCTACTTGTCTTCGCCGGCTTTCAAGTGGTTCTTCGGTTTCATTAAGTCCCCAGTCTCGCATACAGTATTCATCAATCAAGTTATTGAGGGCGTCTTCACTGAGTTGATCGTGGGGAATTATCATAGCGCTACTGCTTAGCTTAAATGAGGAGGGTAGAGCGATTATACCCTCCCGAGTGATACAAAGCGTTAGTTAATACACGCGTTAGCTAAACAGCGGCTTTATCGGTAGCAAAGGCTCAAAGTCTGGATCCACTTTTTGTGCTTTAGCGCCAAAGCACTTCATCATATCTTGAGGGCGGAACATGCCTGACTGCCATGTCGCCATATATTTCAAACTATCAGCCACACTGTGATCACGGCTATAGTTGATCATCTCTTTACAACCGGCTACCGCCATAGGGGATTGTTTTGCGATCTCCCGTGCGACCTCCATTACGCCGTCAAGCATGGCGTCTTGTGTTGGGAAGACCTTATTGACCAAACCGATCTCTTTCGCTTCTTGTGCATGAAACTTTCGACCCGTGTAAGCCAGTTCTCTCATAATGCCTTGTGGAATAAGGTGAGGTAGGCGTTGCAATGTACCCAGGTCTGCGGTCATGCCTAGCTGCGTTTCTTTGATAGTAAAAAAGGTATCTTCAGTGCAGTAACGGCTATCGCAGGCGCTGACCATATCAACCGCACCGCCAATGCAGCCACCTTGAATGGCGACTAATACAGGGATACGCGCCTCTTCTAACACGTTAAAGGCTTGTTGAAGTTGAAGTACCGCTCTACGCAGGTTCTCGGCCATACGCGCAGGGTCGCCATTCATCGGAATACTATTGGGTGATGTAAATACCGCTAAATCCATACCTGCAGAGAAGTGCTTACCGGTTGAAGAGATCACAATCACCCGTGCCTCTGCCTTGTTGTCTATTTCACTGATGGCGACAGGGAGTTCTTTCCAAAAGTCGGTGTTCATCGAATTTAATTCGTTAGGGCGGTTTAGCTTAACGTGGGCAATATGGTTTTCGATGCTGACTTCAAGGCTTTTAAAGCTCATTTAGTGTTCCTTATTTTAGTAAATTTACACGGCCAATATAGTTAAGGTACGACGTGATGTTGACGTTGTCAATTTCAAAAAAATGCTGGCTCAGCGTGTGTTGGGCTGGTGGGAGGTGTGATGCTGTTTAAAAGCCTAAGGTTTCAGTCGGCCATCTTTTGTTAGTCGACGTAAAACCCACTTGCGGTAGAGAGAGCGTGAGATTTCTTTAACCCAATGTATATTGAGGAGCCAAGCGAGTGGCTTGAGCCACCAGATATTCGAAAAAAGTAGCACGTAGGCTTCAATGTCATTGGTAATGACCCCTTCACCATTTTGCACGTGGAGTTTGATCAAGGCCTCTTTGGGGGCTATTCCTTGAGCGATTAGCTGCTGGTCATTACCGGTAATGTCGCACCACTCGACCGCATCTTTACCTGCCAAGGCGTCGTAAATTTTTCTATCTTTGCGGCAAACGGGGCAGGCTGCGTCATAGTAAACACGTATTTTATCTTGCTTTGATTTAGGGTTTTTATTTGCTTTCATATGAGTAGTATAGGCACATTCGTAAGATTATGAACTTTGTAGTAATCGTAGCCTTGATGAAAGGAGGCACGACTGGCGTCAGGGTTGGGTGGCTGATTGTGCGGTGTGGTGTCGATTTCTTGATTCCGCTTCGCTGCATCACGGCTACAGAAACCTGATGTGCCTACTCAAATTGTAAATGTCTGTAGGCGGTTTGTTACTGACTGTTAGGGCGTGAACTGGGTTTAAATACAAGAGAACTAGCACAGCGTATCATAAGGTCTTTAGCCGTATAGTGTTAACGAATGACTTTTTATGTGGGATCGACCAATGAATGAAAAAATTCCTACCAAATTCCTTAAACTCAAACACTTAGTCGACGTTCCTCGCTCAGAATATATGGATGGGCCCTCGCCTAAAGATTTACTTGATGCGGGTAAGCGTAAGTCGTTTTTGAGTATGTTGCGAAAAACGCCAAAGCCCACTGCAGAAGCATTAAGCACACAAGGACCTGTAAAACTAACCTTTAATGCAGCAGCTTGGATGCGTGTACCTGATAGTTCACAGAAAACAGTCTCATTGGTTATTTGCTATAAGGACCGTAGCGGTGAGTATGCTGTGGTGGTAGATGAAGCTGATATCGGCGCTGACTACTCACTGATGCTTTCGGGGTGCGTGACCATTGAGTCGGATGGAACGCCTGAATATATTAAAGCTTGCTGTGCGGGTATAAGTGAAGGGCAATTGACGTTTGTCGATGAGCTTCACGTACAGAAGTTGACGGCGAAAACAGTGACATCTAACACCTTAAAAACGGCATAAACTTCTCTATCGTGTCCAATCGACGATCAGCCTTTATCTGGCTAGGGGTTACGCCCTTTTTTTATTGAGGGTGTAGTCTTCTTGCTTTGATGCATTAAACACCAAACCGCCTGCTACCAACGATACAGGTAACGACTCCCAGTTGAGCCCTGTGATTCTGTTTAATGAATTGAGTGCTTTTTTAGCGTCTTTATCTTTTATATTTATGATGTTGCTGTGTGTCATGCTGAGCCTCCGCAGCGGCTTTCAATATGCTTTAGCTATTTATCGTTAGCGTCTGACTGTTATTGCTTACTTAACTCTATTTGATAAAGCGAATAGCGTGCCAATACAATATTTGCTTATAAAACAGTCGGTTATATTTTTTATTTTAATAAATGAAAGACTGACTGACACATAAGGTCAGTTGCTGACGCGGTCGTCTCTGATGGGGGGGATAAATAATATCCTTGTGATATGACGCATAGTCACGGTTGTTGTTGTGTTGTCTCTTTTTGGCGACATGTTAAGTATTTGAAATATATAATTTAATTTAATCTTCGTATGATTTCTGTTGCTAAAAAGCAACAGAAAGTCGCTGACTGAGTGTGCTCAATTGCTAATCCTGATGCCTGAGTGTTTTTAACTTACTGATACATCAATAAAAACGATAGGGAGGGTACGATTATTGATATAACGGTACGGAATATCAAATCAGAGGTAGTGATCAAAAAGAATTAACGCCCTGTTTTGATGAAAACTGAGAAATTAAAGACTTTCTAGCAGGGACAATAATGATTCGAACGTTAAGGTTGCGGACACTAACGCTTATTGTGTTCGTTTTGGCCGTATTGCTTCACGTGGGGACTGCAGACGCATTGACGTTACCTAAATCGGGTAACGGGTTGCAGTGGGTTGTTCGCACACTAAGTGAAAATATTTTACCAAATCGTAATATGACACCACCTTCTTATGATTTTAAACGGCTTGAAGCTCATCAGTCTGAGCAGCTATCTGATGTATATGCGCGGTGGAATAAACATAATGAACGAAGCGATTTTTTTAGTAGAGGGCTAAACGCGCCAATTGAGCTTGAAGAAGGTTTTTTAATAGACATTGAAGAGACTCATGGCGCGGCTGCAAGAGAGCGGATTGAACGCTGGCAGGCGATGACCTTGTTGAGTGATAAGTTACTGATTGAGCGAAAACTGTCGCTGGTAAATGACTTTTTTAATGAAGCAGAGTTTAAGACGGATATGTCACAGTGGGGCAAGGAAGATTATTGGGCTAGCCCTGTGGAGTTGTTAAGTACGAATGCTGGCGATTGTGAAGATTATTCAATTGCAAAGTATTTTACTTTGTTAGCGATGGGTGTACCGGCTGAAAACCTTCGTATTACTTACGTAAAAGCGGTTAGACTTAATCAGGCTCATATGGTTTTGGCGTATTACGAAGAGCCAAATAAAGAACCGCTTATATTAGATAATATGATTGGCAGGATTTTACCTGCTTCAGAGCGGCCTGACTTGTTACCGGTTTATAGTTTTAACGGTTAATATTTGTTAGCTTACCTGAAAAACTTTTTATTCGTTTCAGGTGATACGTATTGGATAATCACATAGTAGGGTTGGGTGACCGTCATTACCGTCTGGCGGTATGCATAGGCAACCGCCCTCCGATGCCAGAATATCAAGGGTTGCACACCTTAAAGCCTTTGCAAAGCGGTGATATTACTCACATTGTTGAGTCGACGGGCAATCATTGGCGAAAGATATTTAATATTTATGCCAAGCTCATGTTTCTAATTGCTCAACGAGGGCAGCCTACTTGGCAGGCATATCGTGATCATGTGTTGTTGCAGCAGGGGTGCGGTCACACCCTTATTTTCTCTCCTTTAAATACCCTGCCAGCTGCTAGCGATACGATCTTAATCGTATCGGGCAAGTCTTATGCTCAAACGTTAGGCGTGCTTGATACGTCTGTTGATGTGGGTGACGGGTTTTACCTTAATACCGCCAAAAAAATAATCATTGCGCCTTATTTTGATTATCGCCAACTATCTAATCGAAAACTGGATATGTTAATCTCGATAATTAACAGCGAGTTGTAGCTTAGATTTGAGCCACAAGTGCAACGGAACCAACAAAGGCTAATAATAAAATGGATACAAGCATCAAAAAACCGAGTTTACTAATGCTGGCGCTTGAAAATCGAGCGTTTATTGAATTAGGTGCGGGTTTGCTTAATACCCCTTTTTTAAAGCAGAAGACTGTGGGTAAAGGTCGTGCTGTATTGGTTATACCTGGGTTTGGTGCGGGTGATCTGACGACGATTTTGCTGCGACGGTATCTTAATAAGGAAGGGTATAAAGCTTATGGCTGGGGGATGGGCATAAACCAAGGGACATCGCCGGCGATAAAAGAACAACTGTATAACCAGATTAAAGCGCTCCACCAGCAAACCGGGCAAAAGGTTTCGATTATTGGCTGGAGCTTAGGCGGCGTATTTGCGCGAGAGTTAGGCCGCAAGCTAGAAGACGATATCCACTCTGTGATTACTTTGGGAACCCCATTTACTGGGAACCCTTATGGAAATCACTTATTTCAGTTATCGTTGATACTCTCAGGTAAAGCCTTTACTCATAAAGATGCCGAAGCCTTTGATCGACGTGCTGAGCCACCGCCCGTTAAAACCATCGCTATACACAGTCGTTATGATGGCGTTGTATCTTGGCAGTGCTCGTTAGAAAAAGAGACCGACCATACGCGAAATATAGAAGTCGCCACCAGTCACTTTGGTTACCCGTTTAATCCAAAAGTATTTAGTGTCGTGGCGAAGGCGTTAGAGGAATAATCTGTCATGAAGACCTTACGCATTCAACTGCTATTAACCGGTGACGAGTTGATGAGCGGTGATATTATCGATTCAAATTCTGCGTTGATAGCCAAAAAGTTACAGGCAGAAGGGTATTCTGTCAGTCGAAGGGTGACCGTTGGCGATAACGTTGAGCTTTTGAAACAAGAGATTGCTGCGCTATCTTCAATGTCTGACGTATTGATTGTTAATGGTGGTTTAGGTCCGACGATAGATGACCTCACCTCAGAGGTTTTGGCTCAGGTTGTAGTGCAGCCTTTAGAAGAAAACGCTGAAGCCATTGCCCATCTTGAATCGTGGTGCGCCAAACGAAATTTTAAGCTAGATGGTCCGAATCGTAAACAGGCATGGCTTCCTAAAGGCGTGACTATTGTGCCAAATCCGATCGGAAGTGCGGTAGGGTTTTCAATTGATCATAATGACTGTTGGGTAGTTTGTACGCCGGGGGTTCCTTCTGAGCTTGAAAAAATGCTTGATCAAACGATCATCAAAGAAATCAACTACCGATTTCCAGGGCTAGAAAAAACCACGGTGTCTCACTTACCGGTATTTGGTTTAGGGGAATCTAAAATTCAACAGATGGTTATAGATAGCATGCCTGACTGGCCGAAATCCGTTGAGCTTGGATTTCGCGCCTCGATGCCGATTGTAGACGTAAAGCTAACCACTCACACGCTTGAAGGCGAGCAACAACGAGCGAGTTGTATTGCTAGGTTAAAAGCGTTGCTCGGTGCCCATATTATTTCTGAACAGTCCGAGACACTTCAGCAGCGGGTGGTGGGGTTGCTACAGCAGCAAGGAAAAACATTAGCGACGGCGGAGTCGTGCACCGGTGGGCTTATTGCCTCACAAATTACGTCTATTGCGGGGGCATCAGCGGCCTTCGAAATGGGTATCGTGAGTTATTCAAATCGAATAAAAAGCCACCTCTTAGGCGTTGACCCAGAGACCCTTGAGTGTCATGGCGCGGTCAGTCGCGAGGTTGCCTGTCAAATGGTGCAAGGCGCGTTGGTACAAAGTGATTCAGATTACGGTATTGCAGTCTCAGGCGTTGCTGGGCCTGGTGGCGGAACGGACGAGAAACCGGTAGGTACCGTTTGGGTTGCCTGGGGAGATCGCCACAAAATAGAGGCTGAACTATTGTATTTCCCTGGCTCAAGACATTATTTTCAGCAAATGGTCGCAGCGGTAGGGTTAGACCTTGTTCGTCGCCGACTACTGAATATAGATGAGCCCCCTCTTTATTTTAAACAGCGTAAATATAAAGCAAGCACGCTTAAAGGGAAGCGATAAACGTGATCAACTTTTTAATTAATGAGCCCGAACAGTCTGTTAACGCTAATTTGATTTTAGCTCATGGCGCAGGCGCGTTGATGGACAGTGCGTTTATGAATACGGTTGCAGAAAGCATTGCTAAAAAAGGCATTAGGGTATGGCGGTTTGAGTTTCCTTATATGTGTGAGCGAAGAGAAACAGGAAAAAAACGCCCGCCTAACACCCAAAAAGTATTGCTAGAAAGCTGGCGAGAGGCTTTTTGTCAGGTTAAGCATCAGTTGGATGAGCCCCTAAACAGTGAAGGGCACGGTAATCAGGAACCTATTTTTATAGGGGGAAAGTCGATGGGCGGCCGAATGGCTAGCTTGTTAGCTGATGAACTTCAGCCGAGTGGGCTGATTTGCTTAGGGTATCCGTTTCATGCATTGGGCAAGCCTGAAAAACCAAGGACTGAGCATCTAGCAGAGATCGCCACAGCTACGTTGATTCTTCAAGGAACACGAGATCCGATGGGTAATCAAGAGCGGGTAAGCGACTATAAGCTCTCTAATATGATTAATATTATATGGCTAGAAGATGGTGATCATGACTTTAAACCACGGGTAAAGTCGGGACTGACCCATCAGCAGAATATGCAAGTTGCCACTCAGCGTATTAGCGACTTTGTTGCCCTCATATCAAAGGACGTGCGCTAGCCTGAAGAGTGGCGCGAGTGTGTTGCTATATAGCGGTCTAGCGCATTTGCAAATGCTTGTCGGTCTTGTTGATTTAGGGGGGGCGGGCCACCCATTGCTTGACCTGCTCCTCGCATTTCTTCCATAAAGTTTCGCATGGTAAGCCGCTGTTTAATATTTTCTTTAGTGTATTTCTCTCCGCGCGGATTAAGTGCTATCGCGTCTTTAGCAACAATATCTGCGGCAAGCGGAATATCGGCGGTAATCACTAAATCACCCTTAACCACTTCTTGAGCAATATAGTTATCAGCTACATCAAAGCCAGAGGGCACTTGAATAGATTTAATATAAGGTGAAGGCGGTGTACTAATAGGCTGATTTGCCACCAGTGTTAATGGGATTTTAGTGCGTTGAGCTGCTCGGAATAGGATTTCTTTTACTACGTTAGGGCAGGCATCTGCATCGACCCATATTGCCATTTTATTAGCCTTGTATAAACACGAGAGATAAAAGGAAAGGAACAAGCAGAGCAGATAGCTCTACTTGTTAGTGCGCCTGATTTAGTGCACGTGACCGTGATCCAACTCTTCAGGAGTCGGCTCGCGAACAGCTTCAATACTTACGTCAAAGTTAAGTACTTCGCCGGCCAGAGGGTGATTGGCGTCTACTGTGATTTCGTCGTCAGCAACATCTGCAACAATAATCATCTGAACACCGCCGTCTGGGGCTTCTGCTTGAAACTGCATTCCAGGCTGAATATCTTCAACACCTTGGAACATTTCGCGGGGGACAAGTTGAACCATCTCATCATGTCTCTCACCATAGGCATCTTCAGGTTGAATAGTCACTTGTAGACTTTCTCCAACCGATTTACCGAGTAGTGCAGTTTCTAAACCAGGGACAATATTACCTGCGCCATGCAGGTAACTTAGGGGCGCGTCGTCTATTGAGCTATCTATTACATCGCCTTCGTTGTTCGTCAGGGTGTAATGGATGCTTACGACCATATTATCAGCTATTTTCAAAATAATAGACCCTAGATAGCTTCTACGTTTTCAGCTTGTGGGCCTTTTTGGCCTGCGCCTTCAGTAAAGCTAACTTGCTGGCCTTCCTGAAGAGTACGGAAGCCGTCGCTCACGATGCTGCTGAAGTGAACAAACAAGTCAGGTCCGTTCTCACGAGTAATGAAGCCAAAGCCCTTGCTTTCGTTGAACCATTTAACGGTTCCAGTTAATTTCTCAGACATAATTCTTTAATCCTTCGTACTGATGTATATAAATACAATCTAAATAGAGCATCATTAAGCGATGCAGGTTGAGCAAGCGTTACAGTGGACTTACGGGGGTCAGAAGCAAGGTCGAAGCATTACTGTCGTACGATTTACTAATGAGACACGGAGCCAGATGGCGCTCTAAAAACCAGTTTAGTTGTCTTTTTATGCTATATCAACCGAGGGTAGACTGATTATGCGGCCTTAAAATTGCGTGGCACTAAATAAAATCAGTCAAAATATCAGCCTTGAAAGCAAGATTTAAGTTACTAAAGTGTGACCTGTAAACACTTTAAGTCACAATATGACATCTATTTGATCATTTATTAACCTCTTTTAGCCTAAATAACAAGCAAGTTTTGATTATTCAGTGTATAATCTGCACCCTTTTAAAATCTGTTGGCGAATACATGACTCATGTGTGTGCCATCAATCTATAGGTAGCACATCTGATGTCATCATCTGAACTAAGCTTTGATCAACTAGAGCTTGCTGAGCCATTACTGAGAGCAGTAAAAGAAGCGGGTTACGAAGTACCGTCCCCAATTCAAGCAGAGAGTATTCCACACCTTCTTAACGGGCATGATCTTTTAGGTCAAGCTCAAACCGGTACCGGTAAAACAGCAGCCTTCGCGTTGCCGTTATTGTCACGTATCGACCTTTCTCAAAAATCACCACAATTATTGGTGTTGGCACCTACTCGTGAACTTGCGATTCAGGTTGCCGAAGCCTTCCAAACTTACGCACGTTATATGAAAGGTTTTCATGTACTGCCTATCTATGGCGGTTCATCTTACGATGGGCAGTTACGACAGCTAAAGCGCGGCGTTCACGTCGTTGTTGGTACGCCTGGCCGCGTTATGGACCACATGCGTCGCGGCACATTGAAGCTAGATAAACTATCAGCACTTGTACTTGATGAAGCTGATGAAATGTTGCGCATGGGTTTTATTGATGACGTAGAGTGGATATTAGAGCAGACGCCAGCAGAAAGGCAGATTGCGTTATTTTCAGCCACCATGCCATCACAAATCAAGAAAGTAACCGAACGTTACTTGAGAGATCCAAAGCACGTTAAAATTGAAGTAAAAACGTCTACCGCCGATACAATTCGCCAGCGTTATTGGCAGGTTAGTGGCCTTCATAAAATGGATGCCTTAACCCGCATACTTGAAGTCGAGCCGTTTGACGGCATGATTATTTTTGTACGTACAAAAACGGCAACTGTTGAACTGGCTGAAAAGCTAGAAGCGCGTGGTTATTCTGCAGCAGCCCTTAACGGTGATATTTCACAGGCTGTTCGTGAGCGTACCGTTGCACGACTTAAGAACAATAAAATCGATATATTGATAGCCACTGATGTTGCTGCTCGTGGCCTTGATGTAGAGCGTATTAGCCACGTTGTGAACTATGATATTCCTTACGATACAGAGGCTTATGTTCACCGTATTGGTCGTACTGGCCGTGCTGGACGTACCGGTGATGCGATATTGTTTGTTTCTCCGCGTGAAAAGCGCATGTTGTTCTCTATTGAAAAAGCAACAAAGCAAAAAATAGAGAAAATGACGCTGCCAACCACAGAAGATGTGAACGATCAGCGCGTGTCTAAATTTAAGCAAAAAATTACGGATACGTTGGCAGGTGGAAACTTAGAGTTTTTCCAGAAGTTGTTAGAGCAGTATCAAACAGAGCATGATATTCCTGTTATTGAAGTAGCGGCGGCTTTAGCCAAGCTAGTTCAAGGTGATGAACCTCTATTACTGAAGCCTCAGCCTGAGCGTCGTGAGCGCACAGAGCGCAACGAACGCTCTGAGAGAGGAAGCCGAACCGAGCGTGGAGAGCGATCTGAGCGCCCACGAAAGTCAGGCGAGCGTAAAGCAAAGTCTTTAAAAGATAACCCAGATGTTGATATGGAAAGATTCCGTATCGATGTAGGGTATGACCACGGTGTGAAGCCTGGCAATATCGTAGGCGCTATTGCTAATGAAGCGAATATCGAAGCGACCTATATTGGCCATATTCAAATATTTGACTCATTTAGTACCGTAGATTTACCTTCAGGTATGCCAAAAGAGACGATGGATTCACTGAAAAAAGTGTGGGTTTGTCAACAGTCTTTAAATATCGCTCCGTTTGACGGTGAAGAGGGTACATCACGCGGCGGTCGCGGTGCACCAAGAGGCAGAGGCGATCGGGGTAAGCCTGGTGGCGGCGGTTCTCGTAAGCCTAGAAGATCTAATGAGAGTGGAAGCGGAAAGCCTACCTCAAGACCTGCGGATAAAAAGCCTCGCGTAAGAAAACCTAAAGAAGATTAGTTCTATCGCGGCTCTTAATCGCGAAGCAGTTTAATATTGCACAAAAAGGAGCAACCTAACGGTTGCTCCTTTTTTTATGCCTAAGCCCCGGCCAAGGCTAGACGCACGCTTAAGCGCTATGATTACGTACCGTGTTTAATCGCGCCAAAGTGGCTCCTACAAATAGAAATCCACTGTGTACTGATTTTTTGTAGGTGCTGCTCTCAGCCGCGAAGCAGTTTATATGTGCACAAAAAAAGGAGCGACCTTGCGGCTGCTCCTTTTTGGTTTCTGCTATGTATTAGATATTTACTTCTGAGGCTGTGCCAAGGTCGGCGCAAGGTGTAACAAGAAGCCTTTTCCTGCAGAGGTCATCTTATATTTAATTGCTTTTTTACCTTCTTCTATTTTTTCTAAAATGCCTTTTTCGACTAAGAAATCAAGCATTTCGGCATTCACTTCATCAAACTTGGCTCTGGCAGCTATTTCTGCCTGAGTTGCCATGCCTTTTAAAGAGTGCATAGCGAACATGACTACCATTTCTCGTTGTGTTATCTCAGGTAATGGCCCTGAGTAAGCAGGATACTGAAGTGCTGGAAACTTACCGTAAACACTTTTATATGACTCCTGAATCGCTTCTATATCCGCTTCTTTGCTATCGGTTAGCTTGAACGAATGGAAGACACCTGAGACCTTAGTGCGGTAATCGACTTTGGCTAAAAATATAGGTAAATCACATTCTTCAGCAATGTGATAAAAACCAGTCTTCCAGCGGTCTACTTCGCCTCTTGTACCTTCAGGTGTGAACAAGAAAAATATGCGGCTGTTTTTATGGCGCTCAACAAATGTTCTAATTAATTGAACTTGGCCTTGGCCTTTTGAGCTTCGGTCAATAGGGATAGCCCCCATCCATAGCATGATGCGACCAATAACAGGAATGCGGCACCAGCTATCTTTTATAGAAAAATAAATTTTAACATCAAGTAATATCGCAGCACCTAAGGCGTAAACGATATCCCAATTTGATGTATGTGGCGCCGCAATAGTAATACCAGCACCATCTGGGGCAGACCCAGTGGTTTTCCACCCTGATATTTTGAACCATACCGAGTATAAAAATTTAAGAATGTATTTAACGAAAATACCGTCAAATATGGTTTTGTCACGTATCTCTAGTGCTTTCTTGGACATAATTGCTCACCTTAACTGACAAGACCAATGGTATCTTATCTGTAACTAAATTTGGTTTTACCTTCTCTAATTATAGAGAGAATATTTTAATTTGCTGTAACAAATCGTATGGGTATTGCTAATGTGTTGCATTGACTTTCGTCTATTAGAAACACCGCTTAGGGGTACTGAGTTAAATTTAAAGGGACTATTTAAGCCGCATATGTTTTGTTTAGATATTGAAGAATATCAGCAGACTCAAACAATGCGACTTGCGTGTTAGGGTCAACAAGGTAGGGAACCTGTACGTTACCATGAACTTTAAAAAATGCATCTCTTTTGCTATTGGCTAGAGGCTTATAAGGTTTACGGGTAAACCTGAAGTTAGCTGGGCCCATGTCTGATTTTTGCTGCTTACCTAGCGTTACTAGCAAATAAGGCAGTTCAAGCTCACAAAGCAACTCTCTTACAGGTCTTGAAAAGGGGCTGGACTCAAAACTGTATAGGGTCAGTTTTTTTTCTGCACCCTTAGAAGGCTTGGCGAGCATGCCAGCACTAAAACGAATGCCTGTTGCCATAGACGAGGCAAACTGATTCAGTGTATTAGCGATTAACTGTTTAGGAGGACGCTTGCCACGATATTCTTCAAACAAGTAGTTAACAGCAGCTTCTGCACCTTGAATTTTTTGGTGGGTGTTTTCGTCAATTAAAATAGGCACCTCAGAGTAACCGGTTTCTTGTTTTAATTGACCTATTTTTTTTCCACCTTTAGGACAGGGCATTATGACAACATCAAGGTTAAGTTCTGTCAGCGCTTCTCGAACAAATCTGCATCGAGGACACCCTTCACGATCAAATAACATTAATGTTTTGGCGGGGGCTTGGCTCGTTTTACTCGCAGAAGTACCTCTCCATGAGCGAATGCTTGAGGCTAGCGTTGAGGTAATGATGTTGAGGGTGTGCTTCATACGGTGTCCTTTAGATGTTGCCCGGCCTGTATAAGTATTTCAACTCGCCGGGCGTATGCACTTAGCGGCTAATTATTCGTATTTACAAAGGTAGGCTGTATCGATTTCAACTTTAAGATCAAAGCTTTGATTGGCTTCTACAATGAACGTCTCGCCTTCAGAAAACGTCTTCCAGTCACTTTCACCAGGTAGTTTAACGGTTAGAGCGCCGCTGATGACGGTCATATACTCACGTTTTTCGGTTCCAAAGGTGTATTCGCCTGGCACCATAACGCCTACCGTTGCAGGTAAGTCTTTGGTTTTTAAGCCGATTGAAGCAACCTTTCCGTCAAAGTATTGATTTACGTTTAACATGTGTTTATCTCCCGATAACTCGCGTAATAATTTTGATGGGATTATACCGAGCCTTTAGGGTGGCGTCTTCTTTTCGTTACGTTTTGTAAATAATCAACCAAACAGACAAAAAAAAGACTCCTGCGGGGACCGAGGAGTCAAGAGTGTGTGCTTGAAGGGAGCAACAACAATTTGCACAATGATGAAAAAGAGCACAGTGGCGAAATGACATCTACCTCTTTTCGAAACTGTTAAGGCTATAGTAGCTCAGCGCAACTATCTGCAGTGTTTCCAACGCATTAAAGAAAGTTAATTAAGTGTGCCTTTGAGTGCTAATAGTATTTAAGGTATAGAATATTTATTTATATATACTATAAAAATAATATTATATTTATGGCTTGTCGGTCGGATAAAATCCAGTGATCAACTGTATGAAAGAGAAAAAGGATTTAAAATGCATATGAAAAGTGTAGTAGAGAAGCACAATACTCGACGTTACATGCTGGTGTTTCTAGTGGCGTGTTTAGGTATTCTTTCAGCGGCTACCAGCTATGCTGCCGACGAGATAGGGTTTTCAGTGATCAAAACAGCTAGCTCAGCGGGCGCTCAGGAAGCGATGGTAGTGAGTTCTGGTAGTTTGTTTAAACGGCGGCATTTAGCCCAAAATGTGGTGCTCATCAGTCACCCTAAAGGTGATATTCTCATCGATACTGGGCTGGGAGAAAATATTGAAGAGCAGTTCGAAGAGAATGGCTTTTTTGATCAACAACTCTTTAGCTATACCGATCATAACCCTGCTATTAGACAGCTAAAGCAAGCCGGTTATGATCTTTCAAGGTTAAAGTGTATCGTTCCCACGCACCTTCACTGGGATCATGCTAGTGGAATAGAAGACTTTCCTAATGTGCCTTTATGGGTTCAAAAAGCAGAATATGATCAGGCAATGGCAGGTGCTGCACCTGCGTTTCTGCATTCTCAAATGGACGCTGAGACAATAAATTGGCAATTTATAGCGTTAGCTGAAAATGAATATGAAGGCTTTAAGAAAAGTCTCGATATATATGGCGATGGCTCCGTGGTGTTAGTTGATATATCTGGCCATTCGGCGGGCCAGGTGGGTATATTTCTGACGATAAGCTCAGGAAAGCGTTTCTTTTTTATCGGGGATACCACTTGGACAATCAAAGGTGTGATTGATAATGCTGAGCGACCTGCTTTTTTAAGCTGGTTAGTTCAGTTTAATTGGGATGACGACAAAAACTTAACACAAATACAGTCTATCCATGATTTAAGCAATCGAAACCCCGCGCTCACTATTGTGCCTGCTCATGATGAGTTAGTGGCAGCAGAGTTGCCAAAATTCCCCAATTTTCTTTTTTGAAACGGTATATTTTATGGATCTAAAGGCTTTAGGGTATTTTGTTGCCGTGGTAGAAAAAGGCAGTATAACCGCAGCGGCTGAGGCGTGCTTTGTGGCTCAACCTTCTATATCTCATGCCATCAATAAATTAGAAGGTGAGTTGCAGGTGCCGCTATTTACTCGGCAACCGAGAGGCGTGAAAGTAACCGAGGAAGGGCATGTTTTTTACCGAGAAGCTAAAGGCCTTTTAAATCATGCTCGCTCTGTTCAATCACTGTTTAAAAACCGAGCCCAGAACGGGCTATTAACGGTTTCAGTTGCACGGTCGATTGCATTTGCTTATTTGAATGAATTATTAAGCCAACTAAAACGTATTGATAGTTTGTTAGATGTGCGACTGATACATCAAACTGAGCAAGCAGACATTCGTTTGACGGTTGAGCGGGATGCCTCTGTTGATGATGTGTTCATACCGCTTTGGCAAGATCAGTACTGCTTGATTATTCCTGCTGAAAATTCGTTGGCGTATAAGCATCCAATTTCTCTAGATGACTTGGATGGGCAGAGCATTATCGAACGCGTTTACTGTGACCGCAGCGCGGAGTGGACTGAGTTTTTAAGGACAAATGAGATAAGCGTTAATGTTGCAGCATCAGTGGATAATGAAGAGTGGGCGTTATCATTGGTTGAGGCGGGGGTAGGTGTTGCTATAGTGCCATTGCCTCAAACGGCAGATTATTCGCACCGTTTTGTTGTGAAAGCGTTAAGCGAAGTTGTGGGCATGCATTCGATCCGGCGAACTGTCGGCGTTGCAATACCAATAAAGAATTTAGAAAATCCAAGTATTAAAGGTGTCAAGCAGGGGCTTGTTAAAGTATCAATGAGCGAGTAGTGAAAGCGCTGAAATGAAAAGTTTGAGCTAAAAAGATAGAGCTAAAAAAGTGTAAAAGGGGCACAAGGCCCCTTTTACGAATTCTGACACTAATGTCTGCTGGTACGATGTCGGTAAGGACTGAAAGTTCTTAACAAAAAAGCGATCAACAGAACGTCAGACGAGCCTTAAGCTGGAGATACGTTTTCAGCTTGTGGGCCTTTTTGGCCTGTACCTTCAGTGAAAGTAACAGCCTGACCTTCCTGAAGAGTACGGAACCCGTCGGAAGCTATGTTGCTGAAGTGAACAAATAGGTCTGGACCATTGTCACGCTGAATGAAACCAAAACCTTTCGACTCGTTGAACCACTTAACGGTTCCTGATTGCTTTTCTGACATTCTAAATAACCTTGAACTTTACGAACTAATTTATGCTTTCAATTTTTGGAAATACCCAAAAATATCCTGATGAAAATGTCAGCAAGTAATGATTAAAAAACCAATGCTTGTTTAAACTGCCAATTTTCAATATCAAAGTTTAGTCCTTAGATAAAAAATAAACAAATAATTATTCATGATACTTTGGTTTAATAGTGATAAATCAGCTGAAACATAGGTAAATAGGGAAAATCTTGCCTAAATTATTGTTTATCGATCTTCGATTCTCAGTCGTAAGTTCTCGCTTCGCTCTAAAATCCCCTCAATTCGACCTAGTTGTGACTGAGTTTCGGTTGTTTTCATGTGGCGATTGGCTGTGTAATCAAACTCAACGCCGTAGCGTGGCGTCGGGGTATCCTTAAGTTTATTTTTGATGATCCCTTCTATTTTTGTTATTTGAATATCCCCAATTTCCATTTCAAGCGTTATATTCAAGGTGATAGGTTGTTCAGGTTCAAATGCGTACTCAGTTTCAATCGCCATACCACGCTTACTGTAATCGCGGGGTTCTACGTCGACCCATTGACCAAAAAGCCCTTTTTTTATTTTAACTTCGGCTTTTAGCTTTAATGCTGGGTGCCTTCTAAAGCGACGACGTTCACTTTTTAGTTTTGCTGGATTGATGCTGTCATTTGTCATGAAGGTGATTCCTTCTCCTATGTTTAAATAAAAGGTTAGCATTACTTTTTATAAAAGATTAGCACTAACGTTAGATCACTCTTAAACTAACTGTTCGGTTTATAGTTTAATTAGAGGGAGGTGATATGCCTTACAGGGCCTCATGGGGCGTGGTATTTTTACTGGTTTTTGTTTGGTCGGCGATCTCACCTAAAGATTATTACACCTGGTTTTTAGAAGTACTGCCTGCATTAATCGCCATTGTGATAATAGGGGCGAGCTATAAAAAGTTTCCGTTAACCCGACTCTGTAGCGGATTGATATTGGTTCACTGTGTTATTTTGATGGTGGGAGGGCATTACACTTATGCCGAAGTGCCGCTATTTGATTGGCTCTCTGAGTGCTTTGGTGGAACTCGAAATAATTACGACAAAGTGGGGCATTTTGCTCAGGGCTTTGTACCTGCAATCATTGCCAGAGAGATTTTGATACGACAGGAGGTGATTAATAAGCCTGCTTGGTTAGGATTTATCGTTGTATCTATTTGCCTTGCAATCAGTGCTTTTTACGAGCTGATAGAGTGGTGGGTTGCATTGCTCTCTGATGAGGCTGCGGAGTCGTTTTTGGGCACGCAAGGCTTTGTTTGGGATACCCAGTCAGATATGCTATTAGCTTTAATAGGCGCTATATTTGCCGTAGCCTTGCTCAAATCAGTACATGATAAGCAAATAGCCAAGATTTTATAGAAATTGAGTGTCTAGAAAAAATATAATATTTAGAATGATGCATCTGTTTAGCTTGTGGATTGCTGTAGACATTAGAATGATAAAAAGGGATGGATGATGAATCAAATTTGGGACCTTGATGCGGGCTTTCTTGATGATGAGCTACTGACAGAACAAATGAGACTGCTGTCTGGGTTGATTAATGATCAAACTAGCAGAGAAAGACGGTTGCCTGCGCACTGGGTGAGTCATGAAGAGGCACTCGTTGTAAGACTTAATCAACTCATTGCTGAAATGCGCCTGAGGGATATTGCGACGCCTGAGTATCAGAATGTCTATGAGGGTACAGTAATATGGCCTGCTCGTTTGCAAGAGCCGCTAAAAGATCAATTACAAATGTTGTTGAAACGCAACGAAAGGGGGTTGCACGGCCGTATTGCTGTACCCGTAAATGAGCGAGAGGTCTGGGCTATTTACCGCTACTCGATTATGGCTAGAAATCACAGTGCATTTATCAGTATGGGGCAGCAAGTGGCGACTCGTCAGATTGGTTTTGATGATTTACTTCTCGAAGTGGTACATGCAATAAGAGCTGAGCCACACCAACCTGATTTAAAGAATGCCTTGCAACAAATGTGGGGATACGTCTCTGCGCACTCATTTATTCGTCCTAACGAAGTTAACAACGTTGAGCTATTGGCTGAGGTGCAGCTACTGGCCAAACAAAATAATTCAGAGTATCTGCTCAAATCAACCTCTTTAGGTGAGTTAGCATTTTGGTGTTAAGGCTAAATCATAAAGTGAGCGGGCAAGGTGAGCCCATTGTATTGGTTCATGGGCTATTCGGCTCATTAGAAAACCTAGGTATGATTGCTCGCGGTTTATCAGACCAGTATGAAGTTCATGCTATTGATGTGAGAAACCATGGCCGCTCCCCTCATAGTGATGTGCATACTTATGAGGCAATCTCTGGCGATATCATCGGCTACCTTGATAGCTGTGGCATCACTCGCTGTCACTTTTTGGGGCATTCAATGGGGGGGAAGGCTGTCATGCATTTGGCATTAAACTTCCCTGAGCGAGTGAATAAATTGATCGTTGCGGATATTGCACCGGTGAAATATGAGCCACACCATAATGAGATATTCGAAGGGCTGTTATCGCTTCCGTTAACCGAGTTACAGTCAAGAGGTGAGGCAGACCAGTTATTGGCAAAGACGGTTAAGACTACGGCCGTTCGTCAGTTTCTATTAAAAAATCTGGTGAAAAACGGTAACTCAGGGTTCAGTTGGAAAATGAACCTTAAATCCCTTTGTAAGAACTACCAACACATTATGGCAGGGCAGTCTTCAAAGGCACCTTTTGATGGAGAGGTGTTGTTTATAGCCGGAGGGAAGTCCAACTATATACAACGCCAGCATCGTGAGCATGTTTTGCAACTCTTCCCTAATATCGAGATGAAAATAATCCCAGATACGGGTCATTGGCTCCATGCCGAAAAACCAGAATTGTTTGTTAGAATTTGTGAGCGGTTTTTGGACCTTAAAGCGTAAAAAGCGGCTATAGATATAGTGCTAAGCGAAGCGCTCGTATAATCGTAGCCTTGATGTAGCGAAGCGGAATCAGGGGAGGTTCATATGACAGACAAAACCAACGACGAAACCATAGAAAGCTCTAATACTGGTGAAGTAGATACCTCCAAAACCGTTAAAGCCGGTTGTGGTATTCGCTATGATCCAGAGGTATTGGGTGATGACAGCGGTTTTGATTTCTCCGGTGTTGAAAAGTATAAGTCTGCATTACTAGGCCTTGATGAACCTGACGATTAGCTGAGCCTTTAAAGCAACTAAGGTTTAAAGCAACTAAGGTTTAAAGCAATTAAGGTAGGTGGCGTCTATTAAGTTGGCTTGCTTGCCTACTTGCTATTATTAATACACAGATTAGTATGGGTCACAGTGGTTAAGTCACCCAATATGGCGTCGCTTAACACGTAATAAGGGTTATGCGAAAACGGAGAGCGTTATGACTACAAAGGTTTCAAAGTATATGTCGCCTAAAGTGATTTCTGTCACTTCAGGTGTCGGTGTACGTGAAGCGTTCTTTTTAATGCGGGAGAAGGAAATTCGACACCTGCCCGTTGTTGATAATGGAAAACTATTGGGTATTGTTAGTGATAGAGCCCTGAGAAGGCCTGATTGGGTAGATGAAGCGCCTGATATTAGCCATATCTATGATCTAAATGATGATCTCAACGTTGGTGACATCATGATCAAAAACGTTTTTTGTATTCATACCTATGACACCTTGAGCAAGGCTGTTAAATTATTGTTGGAGCATAAAATTGGTGCGGCCCCCGTGCTTGATAAAGATGAGCAGTTAGTAGGCATGTTATCAGCGGTTGATTTGCTTCAGGCGTTAGATGACATCTTTAGCGCCGAAAAACAAATGAAGCGAAAGTAGGCTATGTGTGGTTTTGTGTCAGAAAACTTTACATTAAGCGATGAAGTGTTAAGTAAGCAGGTGGTGCAACAACTATTAATTAAACATATTCTTATTTGTGGCTGTTTATTTGCATAATCTATAGTGGGGATTATATAAAAAACTATTCAAATAAAGGCGCACATGATGAAAAATTTATTCTGGGTACCCTTATTGTTGTTGGCTGCCGCTAACGTATCGGCAATGCCGATTACCTGCGGTGGCGCAGATCGTACTGCGACCTTAGACTCAGCTGAAGAGTGTAAGACGGGGGCGGGGAACACAAAAGGTAACGGTAGTACTATTAACGGCCATTATGGTGGATCTTGGAGTGGTGAAGGTTCATTAGAAGGGAATGGCAGTGATAGCTACTTAACAACAATGCTGACATCAGGCAGTTGGGGTGGAAAGCATGTTGAAGGCACATGGGCTATTGATAATGACTTTTGGAATACGTTTGCAGAAGCGGTGATTTCAATACATGTTGGTAATGGAGGGGGTGATCCAGACCATTTTGCATGGGTTATTACGGCAAACGAAACAAGTGGTACTTGGTCTTATGATAAGCTGCAAGGTGGCGGCGGAGGCTTGTCTAATATGAAACTGTGGGGACGTGGTGAAGCGACTCAGGTTTCTGAACCGGGTACTTTTGCATTGTTATCGCTTGCTCTATTAGGGTTTGCTTTTTCTCGGAAGAAGGCATAATCACCCGAAATAGTTACGACAGCGCGGCATGATAGTCGCAAACCATACCGCGCTGTTGTTATCTGTATCTTCTTATTAGATATTTCTTTAAGACTTAATATTGGCTAAGACTTAGTGTTAGCAAATTGCTTAAGGTAAATATCGGTCAGTTTCCAATGTTCATCGGGGTCTATCGAATAGCTAAATGGGCGTGGATTAGTTTCAGCTTCGATAATCGATTTTATTAACTCATCTGCTTGTACTGGGTTATAAACACGGAATAATAGTTCTCGTGTTTTACGCCAGGTTATTCTAGCTAATGGTATGGCGTTTCCGCCTTCGCGCAAATCTATTTCAAGCTGCTGACAGAAAGGCTCAATCTCTTTTGACTCTTCAGGCAAGGTCAGCCCCTTGTCATCTTCTGTTCGTAACTCCAAAATTAATGAAAGCTGCCAGCTAAAGAGTTGGCGTTGATCGTTTTCGAGCGTTGCTAGAGTTGTATTTACCGCAGCATACACTTGCGCACCCTCATCCTCTCGTTGTATGAGGGTATAAGATGGCTCTGGTACGACAAATTTAGTGTTGGTCACGTGTATTCTCTCTATCGTTCTTTGCAGCATGAAGCATTTTACGATGATTAAGCTTGTAATACCTAAGCCTATAATATCGTTAAAAACCTCACCTCGGTTTGAATGTCGGGTTAATATTTGATTATACCGGATCATAGGGTATTGTAAGAAATGATAGATTTAAAGTGTTGAATTGGGCTGCGGGCCGGTCATGAAAACAGAATTTAAGCGCTTGAGTAAAAAAACAAAGCTGTTGCTGAATCACTCAGAGGGTTTCGATGTTGATTTTAAACGTGATTTGGAAGGGGTAAAACTTAAAACGTTGATTGCGTTTGCTAACTCTCGGTCTGGAGGCACGGTGCTGGTGGGGGTTGAAGAGTACACCTCTGATGAAGGCTTGCAGAGAGGGCGAATTGTTGGCTGTGATGTTAGCGATAAAGCGCGCCTACAGATTCAAAATAAAGCACTGAGCTGCGTCCCTCCGATTATGATCCAGTTATATAGTGAAAACCTAAATAAACGACCCATTCTTCGAATTGATATCCCTTCAGGTTCGCAAAAACCTTATTGTAGCCCATCGGGTGAATATAGCCTGCGTGCCGATGGCCGTAATCGAGCACTGCAACCGGGCGATATGTTGCAATTGTTTATGGAACGAGAAAGTGATCAGTTTTTGCAACGCTTTAAGTATGCCGTCAGTAAGTTAGAACAGCAGGTGGCGGTGATGGATAGCGAATTGCGCACCGGGGTTGATCAGATGATCGATGACATTACCCGGCTAGACAAAGATACCGCTCATATACTAAATGAACTTTATCGACGTTTTATGGATCTTAAACTGGAGACTGAGTCGTCGAAGCGCCATGACCACCAAGTAGAACGAAAAATACAACGGCTTAAACATGGTCTAGACCATAAGTATCGAGAATTGGCAGGGCGAATGGATAATATTAACTTAAAGGTAGATGCGTTATTAAACCATTTGCAGGTAGAAGACCCCATTTGTCATCGTGTACGAGAGCAAGTGCTTGAAATGGCATTGATGATCGAAGAGAAAGATAATCCAGACCTGCTCGCTGATTTTGCTGACATTATTGTGCGCATCTACCCAGATATCGAACCTGAAAAGCTAATGGGGTGGGTTAATGACGCGTTGGGTATTGTGTCGAGTAATGAAATACCCCATTGAACTAAGTAACGTGGCTTTTGGTGGCGTCTTCAAAGTTAACCTATAATGAAGATAGTCTGTGCGTGAACATTCATGAAATAGGCGTTAAATATGGCTGGTGGTTGGGCTCGTGATGGTGCAGTACAAGATCAAATCGATGCGAATGTCGAAGACGCAGTAACGCAGGCAAGGCGTAATATTCAATCCGGTGAGAGTGCTAAGTTTTGCGAAGAATGCGGCAAGGCTATCCCTGAGGCTAGGCGAAAAGCGGTCTCTGGTGTTCAGCTGTGTGTTTCCTGTCAATCGAGCGCTGAAGGTAAAGAACCCTCTAGCGGGGGTATTAATCGTCGTGGCAGTAAGGACAGCCAACTCAGGTAATCCAGCTAACCCTGTTGTCTATTAACAATGTATTAAAAGACAACAGGCACACTACTTTGGTGCGATTTTTGTGACTATACATAATAGCTAAAGGTTTATTTCTTTGGGATCTCCGAACTGATCTCGCCTTCGCCTGTTGATTGTAATATTTCAACAACATCAGAGGCATGTTCAGGGGCTTGTTCAACAATGGTGGCTGCAATGTCTGTTGCTTGCTCTGGCTGATTCTCTACGACATGCTCCATATAGTTGCTGATCGCTTCCCCGAGCTCCTGTTGCTGTTCCTCCTCAGGGGCTTCATCCTGTTGATCTATCAAGTTGCTTATATAGGTTTCTGCCACCATCTCAGACGCTTCAGGCATGGCTTCTGACGCCTTGTGTGCTAGCTCATTATGCTGCTCTGTGGCAGATTCAATGATGTGACTAAACACTTCAGCCGCCGCTTGCTGAGGGTCTTCGGCCGCTAGGTCAGCAGGGCGCATTTGAGATGCTTCTTCATGAACTTGTTGGAAATACTCTTCTGTTAATTCCAATAACTCTTCACTTTGATCGTCACCAATATTATCGACTGCCGTTTGAATGGCGGCACTACCAAAGTTAGGTAATGAATTCGCAATAGCTAACAATATTGCATTACGGTTGTCGTTATCCCCTTGCATAATAAATTCAACCAGTTGCTCCATTTGCTCAGGGTGTGCTGAAACCAGTGTATCGGCGATATCGGCACTTAATTCAGGTGCTTGTTCGATGATGGCCTTATAAATTTGGGTAATGCCAATACTCTCTTGCTCAGAAAGTGCAGCGGCTATCGCCTGTGCTTGGTCGTGATCATTTTTAACAAACATTTGGGCTAACTTAACGGCGGCTTGCGGGTTGTCTAGCGCTAGCTGAATCACAGAATCTACCATAGGAGAGGTTTCTGTGCTTGAGTCTTCGTACACGGTTCGAGGGTCCAAATGGGGCACTACAGAGTTTGGTGAGGTCATAACAAAGCTTTCTTGCTGCTCCAACGGTAGGCTTTCTCGTGCCTTTATTCGGTAGAACACAAACCCTAACAGCAGAACTTCAAGAGAGGACAACGTAATAAACAGACCTTGAGGCCCTGAATATTCCATCATTAACGAGCCCGAGTATGGGCCGAAAATACTGCCGATGGCATAGAAACCAAGCAATGAACTCATTGCCCCCACCATTTGGCTTTGTGGGACTTTATCAAATGTTTCAGAAATGCCTAGAGGGTAAAGACAAAGCACAAGCCCACTCATGACACCAATGATGATATAGGCTGGAATTAATAAGCCGAGCTGGAAGATTAGGGGAAACGTCACACTTAGCCCAACGATAATTGCCACCATGGTAAATATCAGATGACGGCGGTCGTAACGATCGGATAAATAGCCTATCGGTAATTGCATAATAACCGCCCCAGCAATGGCCGAAGCCATCAAAATAGATAGCTCTAAGTCCACCACCCCATAAGCTGCCGCGTAAAGGGGGAGCAAGTTGATCAGGGCGGCATAAATCAAACCACAGGCTAAGCAGCACACGGCGCCTAACGGTGAAATCTTGAATGTTTGGCGGAGCGGCAAGCTTTCAAACTCTTCCATTGCCGGGCCATGTATTCTGCCGACCACCAGTGGACTGATAGAAATAGAGAATAAGATTCCCGCGAAAATAAATAAGGTGGTGGTACTCGGAGGGGAAAGCAGGATAAAAAACTGACTGATGGCGATAGCGCTAAAAACAACCACTTGGTTGAACGCTAAAACTTGCCCGCGGTTACTCTTACTCGTCGTTTGACTTAACCAGCCATCGAACGTGGCAATCGCAATGGCGACCGCAAACCCCATTAAACAGCGCATCGCTCCCCAGACCCATAAGTCCATCGTTAATGCGCAAATGAGAATGGCAAAAGACATCAAACTGCCACAAAGCGCAAAGGTTCGAATGTGCCCAACTTTATGGATAACTTGCTTTGAATAATTTGCGCCAAGGAGGTAACCAATAGCGTAAACAGATAGAATTAAACCGATTGTATCGGTACTAATCGCTTCTACCGATAAGCGCATGGGGATTAATAGACCCACTAAACCGTTGCCAGCCATGAAAATAAAACAGCTTAAAAAAAGCTGCGTTAACGGTTTAATGGTATGAACCACTCCGACTCCTTATCCCAATGTTGAATAATGACTAATAGGTAATAATAAAGGGTAGTTGTAACAGATAACTTAAACAAGCTGAGAAACCTTTTGACTGTTTTTGCATTGTAACAATCAGGGTGGGTTAAGGCTTTATGTTTTTTTGGGCGGTTTGCTAGAGCAAGCTAGCGTAGGAGGCTTTGAAATATAGGGGCTAGTTAGGAACCATCCAGAAACGATTGTCATCGCCGCGGAGGCAGGGATGACAAGAAGATGCCGTTACGGTGTTTCTGGATAGACACTATCTATGCTTGAAAAGGGCGGGTTAACCAAAGTGATTGAATGCGATTTTATTACCATCAAAATCTCGGAAGTAAGCACCATAAAATAGATCAGGAATACGTTGCCCAGGTGCGCCATCGCAGGTTGCGCCTAGCTCAATGGCTTTGTTGTATAACTCGTCGCACTTTTCTATTGAGCCTGGCGCGATAGCGATCATATTACCGTTACCACAATGCTGTTCTTCTTTATTAAAGGGGATACAAATGGCCAACATGGGTTCTTTCATGCTTTTGCCTATAAATATAATGCGATCCATTTTCATCAGCGTTTTAGCGCCAATGGGAGCCAACAGTTCAGTATAAAAAGCCTCTGATTTATTTAAATCGGTTACGCCGATGGTTGCATAGCTGAGCATGATTATTCCTTTTTATTATTGGATATAAGTAAACAATTAATGCTGCAATATTTGACTTAAAAATAATTGCAGGCGATCTGTTTCAGGGTTATCAAAAAATTCGTGAGGCGTATTTTGCTCCACAATTTCGCCGCTATCCATAAATATAACTCTATCCGCGACTTTTTTTGCGAAGCCCATCTCGTGGGTTACGCAAATCATGGTCATACCTTCTTCAGCTAGTTCGACCATGACATCCAATACTTCCTTAATCATTTCAGGGTCTAACGCAGAGGTTGGCTCGTCAAACAATATGATTTCTGGCGCCATGCAGAGTGAGCGCGCGATAGCAACACGCTGTTGCTGGCCACCCGATAGGTGCCCTGGGAATTTGTGTGCTTGGTCTGGGATTTTGACTCGCTCTAGATACTTCATCGCGATGGTTTCAGCCTCTTGCTTAGATTTTTTCTGAACCCAAATAGGGCCGAGGGTCAGGTTATCTAAGATGCTTAAATGAGGGAATAAATTAAAGTGCTGAAACACCATGCCCACTTCGCGTCGAATTGCTTCTATATTTTTGACGTCATCGATCATTTCAACGTCATTCACCGTTAATGAACCACGTTGGAACTGTTCTAATCGATTGATGCAACGAATCATGGTGGATTTGCCTGAGCCCGATGGGCCACAGACCACAATGCGTTCGCCTTTTTTTACCGTTAGATTGATATCTTTAAGAACATGGAAATCGCCATACCACTTATTGAGGTCTTTGATAACAATAATGTCTTTGTCATCGGTGCTTTGATTTGTTTGGTTACCTGCAGACATGATAAACCCTTACTTGTTATGACTAGTATCTAGTTTCTTTTCGATGGAGGTCGCGAGCAATGACATACTGAAGCAGCACGCCCAAAATATAAAGGCGACAAATAAGTAGCCTTCGATCGCGTGGCCACCTAACCAGTTTGAATTGCTTAGCGCAGACATAATGACTTGCAGCATTTCAGGCACAGCTATCACCAATAAAAATACGGTGTTTTTAAAGACCATGACAAAGGTGGCTAAGATATTCGGCATCGATACCTTAATGACCTGCGGAAATATAATTAATAGTGTTTTTTGCCAATAGCCCAACCCAATAGAGTCAGCGGCTTCGTATTGACCGCTGGGAATCGCTTGAAAGCCACTTCTAAAGACTTCTGCCATATAAGCAGACATAAACAGGACCAGTATAATCCACACCCTTAATAGTTTGTCGACGTTGACGTCAGCGGGGAAAAACAACGGCAACATGACTGAGCCCATAAAAAATAACGCTAATATGGGCGTTCCACGAAAAAATTCTATGCAGGTCACGCTCACAGAGCGGGCAAACGGCATATCAGAGCGTCGACCTAAAGCCCATAAAAAGCCAAAAGGGAACGCAATAATAATACTGGCGGCGGCCAACAAAACGTTTAAAGAAAAGCCGCCCCATAGGTTTGTGGTGACTTGCGGTAAGCCGATCATACTGCCATCTAAAAACAGCAAACCAATAAACGGTAGCAAGAGAAAGGCTGGAACGGCTACTTTATTACGTAAACGATCAGGGAGAATAAATGACAAGGCAATCACGCCCGCCAAAAGGAATAGGCAAAGATTTACTCGCCATAGTTCATCGGTTGGGTAGCTGCCATAAAATATCTGCTGTGACCAAGCACTAATGAATACCCAACAGGCACCATCTTTAACACAGTCACTTTGGCTGGTGCCGCTCCAGTTGGCTGAAATAAATAACCAGTCAATCATGCCAGGTAAAACGGCGACTAATGAGCCAATAATAAGAATCGTTGCAATGATATTAAACGTAGATGAAAAAAGATTGTCGCGTACCCATGCTATAGGCCCCGCCGTCATGATTGGCGCTGGTTGGGCTGGTAATGGTTTAAATTGTTTTACTGACATTCCATCCTCCTTAGCGAGCGCTTAACTCGGTACGTTTATTGAAGTGGTTCATCACTAAGGAGATCACCATATTGATGACGAAATAAATCGCCAGTGTCATAAACATAATCTCGACTGCTTGCCCGACTTGATTGAGTGCCGAACCAGCGAAGACCGTAAAGAGTTCAGGGTAACCAATGGCCGTTGCAATAGTGGTGTTTTTGACAAGGCTCTGATACTCACTATTAAGCATTGGCGTAATGACTCGCATTGATTGGGGCACGATAATTAGCGACATAATCTTACTTTCTTTTAAACCAATACTTCTTGCCGCCTCTGTTTGCCCTTGGGGAACTGATTGAATACCCGCTCTAACAGCCTCAGCGATAAAGGCTCCAGTATAGACCGATAGCGCTATGGCTAGCGAAATGAGCTCAGGAATGACGGATATGCCGCCTTTAAAGTTAAAGCCTTTAAGTGCGGGGTAATCTAAATGAAAGGGGAGTCCAGTAATCAGTAAAGCTAGCAATGGTAAACCGAAAAAGATACCTAAGCTGGTCCACAATATAGGGAATTGCTCGCCGGTGAGCTCTTGTCGCTTTTTCGCCCAGCGTTTAATAGCAAATATGGCCAAAATGGCAACGACAATAGCGCCATAGACAACACCTGAGCCGCTTTCTCCAACCAATTTTGGGAAATATAACCCGGTTACATTCAAGAACACTGCGTCTCCAAGATTGAGGCTCTCCCGTGCTATGGGTAAGGCATTAAAAACGGTATACCAAAAAATAACTTGAAGAATAACGGGGATGTTGCGAAATATCTCAACGTAAATAACTGCGATTTTATTGATGAGCCAGTTGCGAGAGAAGTAAGCAATACCGAAAATAAACCCTAAAATTGTCGAAAATATAATGCCTATTACCGAGACTAAAATAGTGTTTAGAATACCGATGATAAAAATCTGTAGATAACTGTCTGTGGTGTCAAAGGGTATTAATGACATCAAGACATCAAAGCCCGCAGACGTATTTAAAAAGCTAAATCCACTTTTGATCCCTTGAGCTGACATGTTGTCTAAGGTGTTAGAAACGATGCTGTAGAAAAAACCAATTAGAAAAACAAATAAGACCGATTGGTAAATCCAGCCACGATATTTGGGGTTATTATAAAAAGCTTTTGCACCAACCCTGTTAGGGCGCGTCTCAAATTTTATTTGTTCTGCTGTTTTTTTTGAAAACATAAAAACGTCTTTTTGAGTGACAGAAAGATAATGACGATAAAAAGAGCGCTCTTTATTTGCCGCCCTTTTTATCATTCAGTATGAATTAACGCATTGCGGGTGAATATAAAATCCCACCTTTGTTCCACTGTGCGTTTAAACCACGAGCAATTTTCAAAGGCGAACCTTGGCCTACATTGCGCTCAAAAGACTCAGCGTAATTACCCACTTGCGTAATCACTTGGTAAGCCCAGTCAGCAGGTAAGCCCAGTTTCTCACCTAGATCACCTTCTGACCCTAATAAGCGTTTTTGCCCTGGGTTACCCTTTGCTTTCATTTCAGCGGCATTAGCTGAGGTGACGCCTTGGTATTCCCCTTCGATAGAAGCGTTAACGACCCACTTAACCACGTTAAACCATTCATCATCATTTTGACGAACAACCGGCCCTAGTGGTTCTTTAGAAATCACTTCAGGTAATACGATTGCACCTGCTGGATTTTTGAGGCCGATACGAAGAGCATATAGTTGAGATTGGTCAGATACTAAGAAGTCGCATCGACCTGACTCAAAGCCTGCACGCGTTTGATCTGAGGTATCAAACGTTACCGCTTTGTATTCCATTTTGTTTTCGCGGAAGTAATCTGAAATAGCCAGTTCAGTTGAGGTACCTGCTTGAATACATGCATTGGCACCGTTTAATTCAGTGGCGGATGAAACGCCCAGTTTTTTGTTTACCATAAAACCTGCGCCGTCATAATAAATAACGCCCGCGAAGTTCAAGCCTAGTGAGGTGTCTCGTGTATGAGTCCAGGTAGTATTTCGTGAAAGAATATCAATTTCGCCAGATTGAAGCGCAGTGAAACGTTCTTTAGCCGTTAAAGGTTTATATTGAACTTTGCTTGCATCACCTAATACAGCCGCCGCTACACTTCGGCAAACATCCACGTCGAGCCCACTCCATTGTCCCTTCTCGTCCTTTTGAGAAAAACCTGCTAATCCGGTACTCACACCGCAGCTAACGACGCCTTTTTTCTTAACTGAATCTAATGTGGAGCCTGCTATACTGGCCTGTGCTGAAAAAACTAAACCGGCAGCGGCTAATGTCATCGCTATATTTTTAATTTTCATTTCCTTTACCCTATTCTTTTTATGTATTAGCGCGTAAAAACACGGCTAAATTTGAGGTTAGCACATCACTAAACTACACAACTAAACTATGATAGAGCGAGTATTACACCATTGGTAACACTTCACTATTTAGTTTATGAGCATATTTAACAGTAGCATTTAATATGCCATTTGCACTTTTTTATAGCGTGTTTTGTATACTGAAACAGGATTCTAAATTTGAACAAAGACAGTGAAAGCAACGGCTTTAATGCTATGAACCCAGTGATAATGACCTATGAGAAACTCATGCCTATTGCCTATCCGTTAGCTAACCGTTTTTACAAGCAGGCGGGCGAAAAAGGCAAAACACAGAGTACAGATAGTGTCTATGTGGCTAGGCTTGGCGCTAAAATTATTGCTGCAGTTAGGTTGTGCCCTGTATTGGTGCGTTCTCAGGGGGGGGGTAGCGTGTCTCAGAACCGGTTATTACTCAGAAGTCTTGCTGTGTTGCCCGAACATAGACGGACAGGCGTTGGTCGCCGGTTTATGGAATATGTTGTTGAACAGATAGACGCGTATGAGTGTTGGTGTTATCCCTTTTCATGGCTCGAGCAATTTTATTCACAAACAGACTTTAGGCTAATATCGCCAGAAGATACTCCAGCATTTATTCGGGTTCCGTTTGAAAACTATTCTAGGCAGGGGCGTGATATTCTGATTATGGTGAGAAACTATAACGGTATAAATACCTAATGGATGAGACGCCGGATGTTAACGAAAGCGACTGCAAAGATTGCAGGCTACTGAAGATTGCTTGTATTTGTCAGTACAGGCCGAATATAACATCAGCGGTTGAGTTTTGTTTGTTAACGCATGCGACCGAGTATCGAAAGCCGACTAATACGGGGCGATTGATAGCAGACTGTTTAGCGACTACACATGTTTATACTTGGTCTCGCACTGAGATAGACCCAGAGCTCAGTCAACAACTGACAAACCCTCATTATCAATATTGGTTAGTGTATCCCGCAGAAGACAGCGTTCATGCTGACAGAATTAAGCCTTTTAGTATGTTGGTGGAGCCTACTGGGCAAGCTATTAATAAGAAGCATGTGTTTATTTTATTAGACGCGACCTGGCAACAAGCGGTAAAAATGGTTAGAAAAAGCCCTTATCTGAACCATTTGCCTATACTATCGTTGAGCCCTGCGTGTTTATCTCAATATCATCTGAGGCGAGGGGGGCAAGCGCATCACTTGTGCACAGCAGAGGTTGCGGCGGAGTTACTTGATTTGGCAGGTGAAAAGGCTAATGCGCTGTTGTTACGAGATTATTTTCACGTGTTTAGTCAGCATTATCTGGCAGCACGCAGCGGGCACGGGATAAAAGTCGAAAGCGAGCAAATGAGACGTTTAACTAAGGAATATCATCATGAGATCAATTGAATACACCTGTTTTGGTGACGTAGACGTATTAACGCTAGCTGAAAGAAACACACCTCAACCCAAGGGAAACGAAGTTAGAGTGAAAGTCGCAGCGGCGGGTCTTAACCCGATTGATTACAAAACCCGTAAAGGATTAGGTTTTGTAGCCGGAAAGATTAAGGCGCAATTAGACGATCAAGTCGGATGGGTACCGGGTTACGATATCGCCGGTGTAGTGGATGCAGTGGGTGATGATTGTCGCGACTGGAAAGTGGGTGATCAGGTGATGGGCATGATTGGGTTTCCCTTACAGGGCGGCGCTTATGCGGAATACGTTATTACAACACCAGAGTTGCTGTGTCAGGTGCCAGACAATCTCGATCTTATTGCTGCAGCAGGTGTTCCGCTGGCAGCTTTAACCGCTTGGCAGGCTTTATTTGAAGTGGGCTCTGTTAAAGAGGGGGATAAAGTCCTCATTCATGCTGCGGCAGGGGGGGTTGGTCACTTTGCGGTTCAGTTTGCTAAGGCGCGTGGTGCCTATGTTATCGCAACTGCATCGGGTCGGAATCATGATTTCTTGTATACCCTCGGTGTTGATGAAGCGATTGATTACACCCGAACAGATTTTGTAGATGCCTGCTATGGACTTGATTTTGTGTTGGATACCATGGGGGGAGATGTCGGCCACTGGTCGTTAGGCGTGCTAGCCTCAACAGGTCAAATGGTGACGGTACCGACCGTTACGGCTGAAAAAATTATAAAAGAAGGGGACAAGCTGGGGATTAAAACCGCAGGGTTGACGGTACACCCTGATCAACAAGCGTTAGCTGATATTGCAGAGTTGATTGACACAGCAGATGTACAGGTACATGTTGATCAGCCGTTTCCTTTGGAAGATGCCAAAAAGGCACATGCAGAACTAGAAGGCGGGCATGTTCGAGGTAAGTTAGTGCTTACTATGTAACATAGGAAGGCTGATGAATCTCTGAGCAGGCGCGCCACTTTGGCGCGATTTTCTAACTATTTAGCTCAAACTATCGTATCAATAATTGAACCGGACTCAAGCCCCAAACCTGTTTCGGGGTTTCGAGCGCTCTGTGTTTCGTTGTCCACCTGAGTCGTATTGTTAGTGATGGGGTCATTCTTGCTGGAATTGGCGTTATTGATATCTTGAGCACGAACTGACCGCTCTACATCGTCATTCTGAGCAGCACTGGCGACGGGTACCGGTTCATTTTGTATTACTGGTTCATCTGCCGTATTACTGTTGACGGGTTGCGTCTGGATTGGCTGAGTATTATTCGACGTCAACTGCTCAGTGGTTTGGTTTGATGTTTGATTAGCGGTGCTTTCAGCTCTATTTTGCTCAATATTAGTAGCCCCTTCATCTGCCGAACGAGTCGCACTTGCATTAACATTACTCTGCTGAAGCTGTTGCTCAACCGCGAGGACAACTTGTTCACGTGTTACTGTGGTATTTTCTTGGGTATTGTTCTCATTGGCTGAAACAGCGGTATCTAGCCGAGAAGAGATACTGGATTCGGGCGGTATGTCGGTTGACTGTTGATTCAGTGGGCGGTCTTGTTGAGGCACAGACGCCGTGCGTATTTGCTGATTGGTTTGTTGGTTTTCTTGCTCGCGCTGAAGATTAACCCCATTATTATTTACAATGGGACGGGCAATCGACAAAGAGGCTCCTGATAAATCAGCCATTATAACTCCCCCCAAACATCATCTACTGAATCCTAACTATAACCCAAGTTGTACAAAAAATGTACTCTAATATTGGGCGTTTTGTGATCGTTACGTTATATCAAGTGTTTATATATAACGAACGCGTTAGCTTTTTGGAGGTGCTTCATTGCTTTCAGGCTCAGGCCTGATAATGCTAATCAGCTCATAACCCTCTCCAGCCTTGATCTCTTGATCTGCTACCACGGGTACTAATTTACCTTGTGGCGTAACAACAAACAGAATAAGTAATCGGTTAGCATGTTTTGCTCGATAGTCTTCTAGGGTAAAGGCAGCACTCAGTTGAGTTGTGCGAATACTTGCGCCCTGGCTCAATTGGCTAGCAAGCATTGCATAGGTGACTTTTTCACCAAATAGGGTGCGAGTCTCTTTAAATTTCTCAGAGAATTGGTGGCTGGCTCTGGAGTCGGCTTGGCCATCTGATAGACCAAAAACATGCCCCTTAGAAAAGAGGTCAAGATAATGAAAGGTCGCTAATGTATTTAACTGGCGGTAAGGCGATATTGCTAAAACATTACTGATGCCCGTTAGATCCATATGGTTTTCGGCATGCTCTGAAACGGGGTTGCCAAAATAAACCGGTAAGTTCTCCATTCTGGCGAGGCGGATGTTTTCGTAACTTGTGTCACTTAACATGACCGGGATTTCGCGTTTAATGAGTGCTTTTGCAATCTCTCGAGATACTTGGTTGGCACCAATAAACAAAAAACCTCGACTATCTGGCTCTGATACCTTTAACCACCTCGCCAAGGGCGCGGCTGTGAGACTTTGAAGAATTACGGTGGTAATAATCACCAAGAAAACTAAGGGGACAAGAATTGCGGCATCGCTATGGCCTTGATTTTCAAGCTGAAAAGCAAAGAGCGCAGATACGGCAGCAGCGACAATTCCTCGAGGTGAAATCCAACTAAGAAATGCTTTTTCTTGCCAAGTAAGCGTTGTGCCGAGGGCTGAAAGCCATACACCTAGTGGGCGGGCGACAAAAATAAGGGCTAAAATAACCCACACGGGCCCCCAGCCTAATGCAGCAATGGCACTGAACTCAATACGTGCGGCCAGTAATATAAATAAGGCTGAAATAAGTAGAACACTTAAAGACTCTTTAAACTCAATAATGTCATCGACGGGCACTCCCCGCATATTGGCTAGCCAAATCCCCATAACGGTTACTGTCAGCAGCCCAGATTCATGTTGTAGGGTGTTAGAAAGCCCGTAAACCCCTAGCATAAACGTGAGTGACCCTGCGTTCTGTAGAAACTGTGGTAGCCAGTGCTGTCTTAATGCTAACCCTAAAAGCCAGCCTGAAAGACCGCCAAGAATGGCCCCTAACATGACGGTGGAGCCAAAGGTCCAAAGTGTATGGCTTAAGGCGCCAGACTTTCCTGAAACGACAAATTCAAATACTAATACGGCGAGTAACGCGCCAATGGGGTCAATAACAATTCCTTCCCATTTTAGGATATTAGATAGGTTGGAGGTGGGACGAACGACACGTAATAGCGGCATTATTACCGTAGGCCCTGTAACCACGACAATAGCGCCAAACAACGTTGCTACATCCCAAGAGAGACCTAATGTAAACCGACTGACCAGTGTGGCGGTGAGCCAGGTTACTAGCATCCCGACACTGAGTAGGTTCCTGACCATCCGGCCATGTTCTTTAAGTTCTTTAAATTCAAGGGTTAGACTTCCCTCAAAAAGAATAACGGCTACCGACAACGAAATAATGGGAAATAGCAGGTCATTAAATAACGCATCGGGGTCCAGCCAGTCAAAAACTGGCCCCATTAGGATGCCGCCTAATAATAATAGAAGAATGGCGGGCAGCTTCATTCTCCATGCAAGCCACTGACAAAAAAGAGAGACGACACCAATGCTAGCTAACAGAAACAGCGTATTTTCAGTCATGAAACGGAGTTACTTCGCTTGTGTTGAGTGAATGTATTCGATGAGATAAGTTAAGTAACAATAATCGGTGAATGCAGCCTTGTCCAGATATCTGGTCGTATTGGTTTGGATTAACGTTTTGCTAGCTTATTGATCACCCGAGACGCGGCAAATAACCCGAAAGTCGCGGTAACGCAGGTTGCGGCACCAAACCCCGTCGCGCAGTCAAGCCTGACAGGCCCGTCGGTTGTAGGTTTTTGCTGGCATACTGAACCATCTGCAGTGGGGTAGACCAGTTGTTCGGTCGAAAATACACACTCGACCCCCAACTTGCGTTTTACATTGCGCGAGAAGTTATAGTGTCTACGAAGTAAGTGTCTAACTTTTGCTAAGAGTGGGTCTTGAATCGTACGGCTTAGATCGGCTATTTGAATTTGAGTGGGGTCTATCTGCCCACCGGCGCCACCGGAGCTAATGACGCGTATTTTATTACGCTTACAGTACGCAATAATGGCGGCTTTAGCTTTGACGCTATCGGTCGCTTCAATAATATAATCGAACTGGTTGTCTAGATGTTTGTCTAGATTTTTCTCAGTCACGAAGCTCATTACCGCCTCGCACTGAATAGACGGATTAATTGCTTTAATGCGGTCAGCCATGGCGTCGACTTTTAATCGCCCGATTTGCCCATCGAGTGCATGTATTTGACGATTAACATTAGACACGCAGATGTCATCCATATCAAATAATGTGATTTTTCCTATGGCAGATCGAGCGAGTGCTTCTGCTGCCCACGAACCAACACCGCCAATGCCAATGACGCCTACATGGGCGTGCCTCAGCGTCTCTACTGCATCGTGTCCGTAAAGTCGCTGTGTGCCACCAAAACGGTGGGAAAAATCATCTGACATGGTAATGCTTCTCTGGGTGTATCAATGTGTCTACGTTGTTTCAGTGCTCAACGGTTATCCTGAACTTAATTGTTATCTCCGCCTGCGCTAGGACGACAACAAGCAAGTAAATAGTATCGTTATTATATCAGTGTTTTTACTGATACCAACAGCGGTGTTTAAAGATGGCCAATATGCTAATATCAGGGTATGAAAAGCTTAAACGAACTTGAAAAAACGCTTCGTCAACGTAGAGCCAAAACACGGATGCTCCGGCGGTTTATGACCCGTTCTTCAGTCGCCACGGTGTTACGAGATCAGGCGGGTGAGTTGCAGGTTTTGCTGATTAAACGAGCACAAAGAGAAGGCGATCGTTGGTCGGGTCATATTGCATTTCCAGGTGGTCGAGAGCAGCAAGAAGATGCCAATATACGCGAAACCGCGATTCGCGAAACGTCTGAAGAGATTGGTTTAGGGTTATCGGTTGATAATTATATTGGGCGAATGTCAGATGTTATGACCTTGGCGCACGGTACTCGAAAACCGATGGTGGTGTCGCCTTATGCTTTCCGGTTAGACGGAGATCCTCGTTTTACTATCAACCATGAAGTTGACAAGGTGATGTGGCTGCCGGTTTCATTTTTAGCGGACAAGCGAAACCGTGAAACCATGGTATGGAAACAAAAAGGTATGTCAGTAAAATTGCCATGCTATCATTATGAAGACCATCGCATCTGGGGCTTAACCCTTAAAATGCTAGATGAGCTAGTGTTTGATATTTTGCAGTAAATAGTGATCAATGACCCCAGCATTAAACTGGCGCCATCGACCTTTTACTAACGCGATTATGCAAACGCAAAATGCTCTTCTTCAATCTGCATCAAGTTCTTTGATCCAGACATCATAGCGGCGTAATGCGTTTTAGTTCGGGGTAAGATTCGAGCAAAATAGAACTCAGCGGTTTGAATTTTAGCGCGATAGAAGTCTTTGTCTTCTTCGGCGCCATTAGCGAGTTGTTCGTAGGCTTTCTCGGCCATCATTGCCCAGAAGTATGCCATCACGATATAGCCAGAATACATTAAGAAATCCACAGATGCAGAACCGACTTCATCTTTATTTCTCATGGCATTAAATACTAATCTTAACGCAACAAAGTTCCACTGGCGGTTGAGCCAGGTGAGTTCGCTAATCATATCTTTCATTTTGCCGCGACGCTTACCGGTTACATAAGGCGATTTTCCTTTGCAATACTGGCTGACTTCTTTGCTAAAGCGGCGGAATGCAGTGCCTTTGTCTAGCAATATCTTTCTACCAAGAAGGTCAAGGGCCTGAATACCGGTGGTACCTTCGTATAGCATTGATATACGCGTGTCCCGTACGATCTGCTCCATGCCCCATTCTTTGATATAACCATGGCCACCAAATATCTGCATGCCTAGGTTTGCTGCTTCGTAACCCGTCTCAGTTAAAAATGCCTTAATAATGGGTGTTAAAAAGCCCAAGTCGTCGTCTGATCGGCTTTGAGCGTCTTCATTGCTATTGTCGATTAAAAAATCGGCTTTATGTGCAGCGTAATAGATCATCGCACGGCCACCTTCGGCAAAAGCTTTTTGTGTGAGTAGCATACGGCGTACATCGGGGTGCACAATAATAGGGTCAGCAATTTTATCAGGTGATTTTTTACCGCTGAGAGAACGCATTGATAAGCGGTCTTTCGCATAGGCAAGGGCACCTTGAAAAGAAAGCTCTGCAGCAGCGCAGCCCTGTAGGCCGGTACCGATACGTGCTGTATTCATGAAGGTGAACATGCACTCTAGACCTTTATTGGGTGGGCCGATCAAGAAACCTTTAGCACCGTCAAAATTCATCACACATGTAGAAGAGCCTTTGATACCCATCTTCTCTTCAAGAGACCCTACATTAACATTGTTAAATTCGCCGGTATTACCTTGTGCATCCGGAAGGTGCTTGGGCACAATGAACAATGATATGCCGCGAGTACCTTTGGGGGCATCGGGTAGGCGGGCTAACACAATATGTACGATGTTATCGGTAAGGTCATGATCGCCAGAAGAGATAAAAATTTTGGTTCCGGTAATCGTGAATGAACCGTCTTCATTCGCATCAGCTTTAGTTTTGACTTGGCCAAGGTCGGTTCCGCATTGAGGCTCTGTTAGGCACATGCTGCCCGTCCAAGCACCTTCGGTTAGTTTGGTCAGGTAAATCTGCTTTTGCTCTTCATTACCGTGCAAATAAACAGTATTCATAGCGCCCATGCTCAGACCCGGATACATACCCCATGACCAGTTAGCGGTGCTAATCATTTCAGTCTTAAGTACACCCAATGATAGAGGCAGGCCTTGACCGCCGTATTCAACAGGGTGAGACATGCCTTGCCAACCACCCGCTACATATTGATCATAGGCGGCTTTAAACCCTGTTGGGGTGATAACTTGGCCATCAACCAGTTTGCAGCCTTCTTTATCTCCAACTTGATTGAGAGGAGAAAGAACCTCTTCACTAAATTTAGCACTCTCTTCAAGTATCGCGTCCACCATATCGGGTGTCGCTTCTTCGCCTGCGGGGATGGACTGGTAATGCTTTTGTGTTTGCAGCAGCTCATTAAAAACGAACTTCATATCGCGTAATGGGGTTTTGTATTCTGGCATTGTCTGCTCTCCTGTTCATATGAGCCTCAGTTGGCTCATGATGACTAAATGTGTCGATGTTGTTTTTTCGCTCTTGATACCCGTGGTGTGCTCATTGAGTTGCTTGTATAAACCGTTGATTAGGCGTCGAAATAGTAAAAGTGTTGTTGAGGTATCGTTCAACGGTTAATCACCGAGGATGATTTTCCTTGAATTACACGAAGAGTAATTGGCAGAGGGGTCTTTTAAAAAAGAGCGTTGGGTCAACTAAAAAAGGGATATAAATCACAGGCATAAAAAAAGGCTGCCAAGAGGCAGCCTTAAAGCAAGGTAAGTAATTACTCTCTTTCAAGAGTAAAAACGGATTAGTTCAGAGACACTAATCAACAGGAACTATTGTGCCTATTTACCGGTTATGGCAGAAGGTCAATTTATGACAATAAATCGGTCATAAAAGGACATTGTCCAACGATCAAGAAATTATTAATGGGATAATTGTCGCCAAGGTATCGCTTGCCAGTCTTATAAAAACACCTTTAACGTTACTACGAGTGCTTAATCTGAGTATAATCGCGCGGTTCGAATATTTGATTTAGGTCAATAATAGTTACTCAGGGTTTATAGTTGACGTTTTATGCGAAAAAAGTATCAAGCTAAGTTTATTATATTGTTAACCATTTCGGTGATTACTTGCTCGATCTGGGCGCTCGCTAATCGCCCCCATATTGAACCCGAGTGGACTGAGCCTGTGACAGGCTTCTCTTTCTCTCCTTTTCAACAAGGTGAAAGCCCAGTAGAAGGGACGTTTCCGTCTGTGATGTCTATTCAAGCGGATGTCGCGATGATTTCTCGTCATACATCGGCGCTTAGAACGTACTCTGTTGCTGATACGTTGAATTATGTACCTGTGTTAGCGAAATCTTACGGCTTGGAGGTAACGTTAGGCGCATGGATAACGGGTAATCGTGATGCAGACTTTAAAGAGCTAGACCGCTTAATCGAGATCGCTAATTCGCATAGTAATGTCACTCGATTAATTGTAGGCAATGAAGCAATTTTGCGAAAAGAGGTCGAACTTCCAGCGCTTATTGAGTATTTGGACTATGTAAAAGCAAACGTTAAGGTCCCCGTTTCAACCGCTGAAACATGGACTTATTGGCGTAAAACACCTGAGCTTGCAGAGCATGTGGACTTTATAGCCGCCCATATTTTGCCCTATTGGGAGGGTATTCACGTGTCTTCAGCGGTTGATTATGTTGCAACGCATAGCCAAGAGTTAAGGGAAGCCTATCCTGATAAACCGCTATTGTTGGCTGAAACTGGCTGGCCTAGCCGGGGGCGTATGAGGGGCGAGGCGGTAGCGTCTGTAGCTAACCAAGGTATCTTCTTACGAAATTTCATTAAAATGGCTAAAGAGACGTCCTTAGATTACTTCATTATGGAGGCGTTTGATCAGCCTTGGAAAGAAGTTAATGAGGGCGCAGTCGGTGCTTATTGGGGGGTATTTAATGCGGATAGAGACGCTAAATTCCCGTTTAAAGGGCCCATTCTGAACGTGCCTCAGTGGGGGTTTTTAGTGGGCATTACGGTTGTTTTGGCTATTTTCACGATTGCGGTTTTATTAAGAGATGGGGAACTGTTTCGTAAAAGGGCGATCAGCTTCTTATCGTGTATTGTGTTTATCTGCATGACCACGTTAGTGTGGATGGTGTACGATTTCAGTACTCAATACATCTCTTGGCAAGCTATTCTCTTGGGCATTATGTTATGCGTAAGCGCGCTTTGTGTGACGCTAGTGGTGTTGGTTGAGGCTCATGAGTGGGCTGAAGCGCTCTGGGTTAAAAAGCGTCGTCGGCCTTTTTCAGGCAGTGACTGCGATCGAGCAAAAAACTTCAAAGTGTCTATTCATGTCCCTTGTTATAATGAGCCACCAGAAATGGTTATTCAGACGCTCAAAGCATTGGCCGCGTTAAAAGGCGCTAACTATGAAGTCTTGGTTATCGATAACAACACCAAAGACCCTAACGTGTGGGAGCCGGTTAAAGCCTTTTGTGAAACATTGGGAAAACCATTCCGCTTTTTCCATGAGTCTCCATTAGCTGGGTTTAAAGGGGGCGCGCTTAACTTTGCGCTTCGCCATACTGCGGCAGATGCCGATATCATTGCGGTTATCGATAGTGATTATATTGTTAAACCAGAATGGCTAAGTGATTTAGTACCACACTTCACAGACCCTAATATTGGCGTTGTGCAGGCGCCTCAGGATTATCGTGATGGTGATGAGAACTTGTTTAAGTCTATGTGTTATGCCGAATATAGAGGTTTTTTTCATATCGGTATGGTCACGCGAAATGACCGAAATGCAATTATAGAACATGGCACCATGACGATGATTCGTCGCTCATTGCTTGATGATTTGGGTGGCTGGGGCGAGTGGTCGATTACCGAAGATGCGGAGTTAGGGCTTCGTGTTTTCGATCAAGGTTATGAGGCGGCATATATTGAACAAAGCTATGGTAAAGGCCTGATTCCTGATACTTTTATAGATTTTAAGAAACAGCGTTTCCGTTGGGCTTATGGCGCGATTCAAATTATGCGAGAGCATGCGGCAAAGCTTTGGATGGGTAAAAATACGCAATTAACACAAGGTCAGCGGTACCACTTTATTGCCGGTTGGTTGCCGTGGATTGCGGATGGCATGAACTTGTTTTTTACCGCCGGTGCATTATTGTGGTCGTTAATGATGATTGCGCTTCCTGAGCAGTCTGACCCGCCGTTAATCTTGTTTGCCTTCCCGCCGCTAGCCCTGTTTTTCTTCAAAATAGGTAAGTTGGTTCATCTATACCGGATTCGGGTCAACACGAATGCAAAAGATACAGTGTCTGCGGCTTTAGCAGGACTCGCGCTCTCCTATACGATTTCAAAAGCGGTTATTTATGGATTAATTTACAAGAAGATGCCGTTTATTAGGACACCTAAGCTGAAAGATCAGGCGTCTATTCGGACTGCGATTTTGTCTGCATGGGAGGAGATCCTGATACTGCTGATGCTGCTGGGAGCAGCCGTAGGCGTCTGTATTCAGCAAGATATTACTGCGACTGACACACTGGTTTGGGTGATTGTTTTGTTAGTTCAGTCCCAAGCCTATATAGCGGCTTTGGTGATGTCGGTTATTAGTGCCTTACCCGATCGCGAGAATGATGCTATATCGGTTGAAGAGCTGGCTTAAAGCGTAGAATGTTTTAAAAAAGGGCCTTGTGGCCCTTTTGTGTGTCAGATAACCCCGTTATGAGTCATCTCTACGATAATATCTGATCAAGTGCGTTACTTAAGTGTTCCACGGTACGATCAATGTTGTGTAACTTATCTAAACCAAACAACCCTAATCTAAAGGTTTGAAAATTGGCAGGCTCATCACACTGTAGCGGCACACCTGCGGCTATTTGTAGACCTAAATCAAGAAACTTTTTGCCATTTTGTATCGCGGCATCAGAGGTATAACTCACGACGACGCCGGGTGCTTGGAACCCTTCAGCGGCAACACTTTTAATCCCTTTGCTTGCTAATAATGCACGAACACGATCACCCAGCTCTTGCTGCTCCGCACGTACTTTTTCAAAACCATAGGTTTCTGTTTCTTTCATGGTGTCACGGAACGTGGTTAATGCATCGGTTGGCATGGTGGCATGGTAGGCGTGACCACCCTTTTCATAAGCTTCCATAATCTGTAGCCATTTTTTCAAGTCACAGGCAAAGCTGCTACTGGTTGTTGCATCGATAGCCGCTCTTGCTTGGGCGCTTAACATGACTAGTGCGCTACAAGGCGATGAACTCCAGCCTTTTTGAGGCGCGCTAATTAAAATGTCTACACCGGTCTTTTTCATATCAACCCATAGCGTTCCAGAGGCAATACAATCTAGAACAAATAAGCCCCCTACTGAATGAACCGCATCAGCAATGGCTTTGATATAGTCATCAGGAAGAATAATGCCCGATGAGGTTTCGACATGTGGAGCAAACACGACGTCAGGCTTTTCAGCTTTGATGGTTGCAACCACTTCATCAATGGGCGCAGGGGCAAATGGGGCTTCGTTTGTGTCAGAGGTTTTGCGTGCTTTTAGCACAATAGACTCTTGAGTAATATGGCCCATTTCTAAGATTTGAGTCCAACGGTAGCTAAACCAACCATTGCGAATAATGAGGCATTTTTTATCATTGGAAAATTGCCGAGCGACTGCTTCCATGCCGTAGGTTCCGCCACCGGGCACAACCACTACCGACTCGGCTTGGTACACGCCTTTTAAGGTACTGGATATGTCATTCATGACACCTTGGAAGGTTTTTGACATATGATTAAGAGAACGGTCGGTAAATACAACGGAATATTCTAGAAGCCCATCAGGGTCGATGTTTGGTAATAGCGCAGCCATTTCTTATCCTTATTAAATACGAGAATGAATATTGGTGTACAGCTTGTTATAGCAAGAGCATATCGCCATTAAATATCCAAAACAACTTTACAGTGATTCTTCAAAAAAATTATGATGCGGCATGAATATATTTGATATTAAGACAGCATTAAACTGGATATAAAATGAGAGAACTTATTCTTGGTGGTGCAAGATCAGGCAAAAGCCATTTGGCTGAGCAAAGGGCGGCTAGTTCACAGCAAGATGTTCTCTACATTGCGACGGCACAAGCTTACGATGATGAGATGAAAGCGCGCATTACGCGTCATCAAAGTGACCGTTCTACTCACTGGACCACCGTAGAAGAACCACACTATTTAGCAAGCGTGCTTCAGCAGCACGCAAAAGAAGAGCGCGTCATATTGGTTGATTGTTTGACGCTATGGATGAGCAATTTACTGTGCATGGATGACGAACCTTTTTTTAAGCAACAAAAAGAGCACTTTTTACAATGCTTTAAGGCACTCCCTGGTCATGTGATTTTGGTGAGCAACGAAGTGGGGCAGGGGGTTATTCCTGATAACGCGTTGGCCAGACGCTTTGTTGATGAAACGGGTTGGTTGCATCAGGCGTTGGCCGCTCAAAGTGACCGCGTGACGTTTGTAACAGCGGGTATTGCGCAACAACTAAAACCTTAGTATCTGATTGAAATACCATTAGAGTTGAGGGTCATAATGCACAAGAATTTTGATGAGAATTAACTATGTCACATTGGTTTGAAGCGCCGCTAGCTGAGATTGATTTAACCGCACAGCAACAAGCAGAGGCCAGGCAAGGGGTTCTGACTAAACCACCAGGTTCGTTGGGACAGCTAGAGCAGCTGGCTATTAAGTTTGCTGGTTGGCAGGGCACTGTGATCCCCGAGTTGATCGCCAATAAAACAGCGATAGCTATTTTTGCTGCTGACCATGGCGTTGCGGCTGAAGGGGTTTCTGCTTTTCCTCAGATTGTGACGGTTGAAATGGTGAAGAATTTTGCCCGCGGTGGGGCCGCTATTTGTGTTCTTGCAGGGCATCATAGTGCTGCCTTGCACATAATTAATGCAGGTACTGCAAATAGCGTTGAAGGTGTCGAAGGTGTTGTCGATTGCGCTATAGCTAAGGGCACTGCTAATTTTGCTAACCAACCTGCTATGACTGACTCGCAATGCTTAGACGCGTTAGCGATTGGCCAGCATGTTATTAATCATGTAATTGCTGACGATACACGGCTGTTTATTGGCGGTGAAATGGGGATTGCTAATACTACCTCTGCATCTGCTGTGTGTTGTGCTTTACTTAACATCAAAGCCGTTGAGTTAGCAGGGGCGGGGACTGGGCTTGACGAGCGCTCGATTATGCATAAAGCTGAGGTGATAGCGGCAGCGCTTCAGACGCATAGCGTGACCACTGAGCCGCTTGATGTTTTGAGGAAAGTGGGAGGGTTTGAAATTGCAGCATTGGCCGGTGCTTATATTGCAGCGGCTCAGAAAGGCATTCCCTCGCTAGTGGATGGTTTTATTGCAACTTCGTCTGCACTCTTGGCCTGTCGTTTGCAACCAGAACTTAAGCCGTGGTTACTGTTTTCTCATCAGTCCGCAGAAAAAGGTCACCAACGGGTGTTGGCTGCGCTAGAGGCTAACCCGCTACTATCATTGGGTATGAGGTTGGGGGAAGGGAGTGGAGCCGCTATGTGCTTGCCTATTATTGACTCAGCGCTAGCCTTGCATGCAAATATGGCGACCTTTGAAGAAGCTGAAGTCCAAACAGAAATTTAAACTCAGTAAATGATAGAGTATTGTCACGAAAGCAGAACAATAGGCTATTTACTTATTGTAGGCTCACTAGAGAAGCCTGATCTACAAAAGAATGCCTTATTTTGAATCGTACAAAACTCCCAGATAAATGGTTGAGCAGTAATGAGTACTTATAAAGAAACGATTATCGACTTGCTACGTCATGGTGAGCCGGTGGGAGGGCGATTATTAAGGGGGAGCCAAGATGATCCGCTGACCGAAGAGGGTTGGGGTCAAATGCATGCATCTGTAGGTGATCATCGCCCGTGGCATAAAGTTGTGAGCTCACCACTTAAACGGTGCGCCGAATTTGCTTCGCAGCTCGCTGAAAAACGAGGAATGGCTTATACAGAAGTCGCAGGCTTTCAGGAAATCGGATTTGGTCTTTGGGAAGGGATGAGTCCTGAACAAATTATTGATGCATATCCTGGAGAGCTAGAAGCCTACTGGCGTGACCCCACTCAGTTTTCTCCTCCAGAGGGCGAAACACTTGATGCATTTATACAGCGTGTATCTGGTTGTTGGCGAGAACTGTTAGCTGAAAGCCAAGGGCAACACATACTGTTGGTCTGTCATGGGGGCGTTATCAGGTCTATTATTAATCAGATCTTAGAAATGCCGCTAAACGCACTGTGGCGCATAGAAGTGCCCTATGCCAACGTTAGCAGAATTCGAGTCACGCATTTTGATGATTTTCCCGCTACCTCTAACTTGGTGTTTCATCAACCCCGCTTATGAGAGTGGGGCTTACATACCGTTAAATGACCGCTATTCTAGAAGTTAGTTGGTTTACTCTAAAAAAACGGCTTAAATTAGAGTAATTACTTTATTTTGATTTGGCATATTTAAATAGTTTATGAAGTAGGCGCTTATTTTTTTATTGAGCTCACTTAATGTAAGATAAATCTGTTTTATGTGCAGTTTAAAGGTTACTTTGATGAAGTCAGTGTATCAGGCCGAAGACGCTATACTACTTGCCCACTATGGCGAGATTCTGTATGAGTTAGCGATAGATAAAGGGGCTAATCCTGAAGCGCTACTTGAAAATACAGGCATACGAGAAAAGGTCTTACGTAATCCAGAAGCGACGTTAAACTTTGAACAGTTTAAGGCCTTGGTCACGAATGCGCTCGCCTTAACCCAAGACCCTTCGCTTGGGCTTCATTATGGATCCCGATTAAAATTTACCACCCATGGTGCCTTGGGGCAGGCTTCAATCAGTAGCGATAATCTGAGTGAAGCTATTTCTTCAATTATAAAGTATTACCGCACTCGCTTTGCCTTTATTGAGCTGTCATTTTTTATTGATGATAATGATGCTGTCATTCAATTAGATGAAAACTTGGGGCAAGGAGAGTTTAAAGCATTCTTAATAGAAGCGCTGTTTGTTTCAATTCTTGATGTTAGCAAATTCTTATTTGGTCCAACGTTAGCCAAGACGGGTAGTTGTCGGGTCAGCTATTCTCCCCCTCGTTATGTTCATCAGTATTTTAGTTTCTTTGTGGGGGACAACCGTTCAGCGTCGGAGTTTTCGGCGGATAAATTAAAAAAGATGATCTCCTTCAACTCGCCGGCCAATCAACTTCGGTTTGAGAAGCAGTTTTTAACGCTCCCAATGGTATTGGCAAACTCAGTGGCTAGACGACTAGCAGAAGAGACATGCGAAAAACAATTAAAGGCCGTTGATGATAAAGGCTTTATTGTGGCAAAAGTTAGGCGAAGTTTACAAGCTGACCCTGACCGCATCCCTTCGATGGAAGAAGTATCCGAAGGGCTTCACATGACGTCTCGTACACTTCGTCGTCAGTTACAGGCTTTTGGCACCAGTTTTCAGGATCTGCTTTCACAAATTCGCAAAAAAAGAGCTATAGAACTACTGCAAAATACGGATAAGTCAGTCGATGAGATTGCTTATGAACTGGGCTACAGCGACCCTTCTAATTTTGGCCGAGCTTTTAGAAAGTGGACAGAAAAATCACCTAGTCTCTTTAGGAAAGAGACGAGTTAGTATGCCTTTTTTTGTGCGCCTTTTCTCACGCCATCGCTAATATTTAAAATTACTAAAATCGTGCTATGTTTAAGGTTCTTATAACGTTAATACTGCGGATGTTTATTTAAATGATTACGGTTTATCAGTACCCTCGGTTATTGGGTATCCCCAATATGAGCCCATTTTGCTTAAAGCTAGAAGCTTGGCTCAGAATGGTCGACATTAAATATGATATTCGAGAGGTTGCAGACCCCCGTAAAGGTCCTAAAGGAAAGCTCCCCTTTATTAAAGATGATGAGATCGTTGTTGCTGATACGTCAATGATCATCGATTATTTGAAGAAGAAACATAGTATTCAAATCGATGATCACCTCACTCTGTCTGAACGGGCCGTAGCGTTGGCATTCGAAAGAATGTTAGATGAACACTTGTACTGGGCGTTACTCTATAATCGGTGGGTCGATGATAACTGGGTTAAAACCAAAGAGGCTCTTTTTTCCACATTACCTGTAGTGCTTAAAGGTATTGTACCTGCTGTAGCGCAGAAAAATATTAAGAGCGAACTCGATGGCCATGGAATGGGGCGTCATAGTCGTGATGAAGTTTATGAACGCGCTAATCAAGACCTTAAAGCGCTGACAGACTTTCTGGCAGATAAGCCTTATTTAATGGGCGATCAACCCTCTACTGTCGATGCAACACTATATGCGTATTTATGTAATATTTTAGAAGTGCCATTACGCAGCCCTATGAAGGACTATTTGAATAAATGCAAAAACATAAGGGCATATAACGAGCGTATGGGCGCGCAGTTATTTCCAGAATTTTTTAGACAAGATGAAAGTGAAGAGGCTTGGTTAACAGAGCGCTAGTGCGCTCTGTTGTTATTGCCTAGCAGAAAAGCGTTTAGTCTTCTAAGTAAGTGTAGCCACTTAACCCCTGTTCCAGCTCTTGCAATAAGTTTGATTTCTCATTAGCTGAAATGTCGCTATTGGTCAGTTGCTGTTGGTAGGCATGCAGCAGTGTACTCGGATCAAAGTTGACATACCGTAGTACTTTATCCACCGTATCCCCTTTAATCGGGTGCTGAATAATGACTTCGTTATCATCTCCGATAGCAATATCCACAGAATCTGTATCGCCAAATAAATTATGCATATCCCCCAGAATTTCTTGGTAGGCTCCGGTTAAAAAGAAGCCCAGCATAAATGGGCCCTCTTTAGGGTACGGCGGCAATGGCAATGTTGTTTCAATGCCTTCTTCATCAACATATTGGTCAATTCTACCGTCTGAGTCGCAGGTGATATCCTGAATAACTACACGGGTTTCGTCGGCTTGGTTAAGGCCTTCAAGGGGTAAAATAGGGAATATCTGATTGATCCCCCATACGTCGGGCAGCGATTGGAACAATGAGAAATTTACAAACAGCTTATCTGCGAGCTTTTCATTGAGTTCATCTAATATCTCTTGGTGGGCTTTGTTTTCATGCCGTAAAAGCTGACGCACTAGTGTGCACGTTGCGATATAGATTTGTTCCGCTTGAGCGCGTTGCTGTAACGTTAAAATGCCATGAGCAAACATGCTATGAACGTCTGTAATCGCATGGCAAGCATCGTGATAAATTTCCAGTATAGATCGCTTACTGTTCGCCAAGGTAAGGGTTTTATAATCGTTCCATAAGTCTTTTAGTGGCGTAGGGGCCTCATCTTCTGGTTCTTCTAAGCGGTCATACTCAGGTGATTCAACATCAATCACGTCTGCCACTAAAACTGCGTGATGAGCGGTTAGCGCTCTACCTGACTCGCTAATGATATTCGGGTGAGGAAGCCCCGTGTTTTCACACTCTTCTTTAAATGTATGAATAACATTGTAAGCATATTCGGCAATGCTGTAGTTAATAGAGCAGCTGCTGCGTGATCGAGTACCTTCATAGTCGACACCTAGACCGCCTCCGACATCAACCGTCGTAATGGGGGCCCCCATTTCTCTTAATTGACTGTAAAAGCGAGCGCATTCACCAAGGCCTGTTTGAATATCACGAATGTTGGCTATTTGAGAGCCAAGGTGAAAGTGCAGTAGTTGTAGCGAATCAAGTGAGTTGTTTTCTTTCAGCGTCGCTAGGACATCGAGAATTTGGCGAGCGGACAGGCCAAATTTAGACTTTTCGCCTCCAGTATTTTGCCACTTTCCTTTGCCGATGGTCGATAATCTAGCTCTTAGTCCGATTAGCGGCTTAACGTTAAGGTTCTTGGCTTCTTCGAGAATCAGTGTTAGTTCAGACCTTTTCTCAACGACTATAAATACCTTATGCCCCAGTTTTTGGCCGATTAACGCTAGGCGGATGTACTCACGGTCTTTGTAGCCATTACAAACAATGGTAGAGCCGGGCTTTTTAGAGAGCGCCAGTACGGCCATTAACTCAGGCTTACTACCCGCTTCAAGACCTACTTGGTTTCGGCTAGCTGCAGGTTCAGAACGAATAATTTCTTCAACTACGCGACGTTGTTGGTTTACCTTGATCGGGTAAACAATGGTGTAGTTTCCTTGATACTTTTGTTGCTCGGCCACCTGATTAAACGCATCACAAACACTGTTAACCCTATCGTGTAGGATTTCATTAAAGCGAATCAGGATGGGGGTTTGTAGCTGATGCTGTTTTAACCGTTCAACCAATTTCTTCAAGTTGATTTGCAGGCTATCATTGTGGCGATGGGGTTTAATGACCACTTCACCTTGTTGATCTACATCGACATAACCTTCACTCCAGTAAGGAAGGCTGTACTTGCCGCGGATGGTTTCTTTCATTAGTGTCCTTAATCGTAGAATCGTAATCTATGCAATGATTATAGTTGGCGAATTATAGATGGAAACTAAAATCTAATCATCGTTTAGTTATGCGCCAATGAACCTTTAATTTTGCTTCAACAATAGTAGCTAGCCAAGACGATTGAGATTAGAATAGCACGCCTTAACAGCCCTAATAATTAAACAACTTTTGGTGAGCCAGGAGAACCAAATGATGAACAATTTACCATCAGAGTGGTTTACAGAAGAATTTCAGAATGAAGGAACCGCGTTTTCTTTAAAAGTAAGCGAAAAACTTCATGATGAGAAGAGTGAATATCAGCATATAGAAATTTACTCAACCGAGACGTTTGGTAATCTCATGGTCATTGATGGTTGTGTCATGCTCACTGAGCGAGACAACTTTCTCTATCATGAAATGATGACTCACCCCGCATTGTTTACACATGCGAACCCAGAAAAAGTAGTGGTTATTGGGGGCGGCGATTGCGGCACATTAAAAGAAGTGCTTAAGCATCCGACGGTTAAAGAAGCCTGGCAGGTAGAGATTGATGAGTTGGTTACGCGTATGGCTGAGCGTTATTTCCCCGACCTTTGCTCGTCTAACCAAGATCCAAGAGCCAATTTCTTTTTTGGTGATGGTATTCAGTGGATGGCTGATGTAGTGCCTGGTACGGTTGATGTCATTATTGTTGACTCGACAGACCCCGTTGGTCCTGCTGAAGGGCTATTTGCGGTAGACTTTTATCGTAACTGCATGTTGGCGTTGAAAGAAGGCGGCATTTTGGTTCAACAGAGTGAATCACCCCTTTTACACAGTAAAACGATCATTAAAACAGCGCATAATGATATGAAAGATGCCGGCTTTGATCATGTTCATACACTTCCTTTCCCTCAGCCTGTTTATCCTACTGGTTGGTGGAGTGCGACGATGGCGAGCAAGCAAAAGCCACTGACCGTTTTTAGAGAAGAAGATGCTCAGCAGAAGCCTTTTGCGACGCGCTATTACAATAAAGATATTCACCGTGGAGCGTTAGCTGTGCCTGAGTTTATGAAGGCAGACCTCGACATAGACTAAATATATAAGTCTATGAGACTGAATATTGTTTAAATATTCAAACGAAAAAAAGGCGCTTTTAAAGCGCCTTTTTTACTGTTTACGACTTAACTATCTCTTAACTATTTGCTGCTAAATTCAGGGTAAGCTTCCATACCACATTCAGCAAGGTCAACGCCCTCGTACTCTTCTTCTTCGCTGACGCGAATTCCGATGACGGCCTTAAGAATGGCCCAAACGATCAATGAAGCACCAAATACCCATACGAAGATGGTTGCTGCGCCGATGGCCTGAGCTGCAAAAGAGGTTCCTTCATTGGTAAAGGGAACAACCATTACACCAAATAGACCGGCTACACCGTGAACAGAGATCGCACCGACAGGGTCATCAATTTTTAGTTTATCTAAGGTGATGATGCTAAATACAACCAGAATACCACCGATAGCACCGATAACCGTAGCTGAAAGGGCTGTAGGTGTATCAGGGCCTGCAGTAATAGAAACTAAGCCCGCTAATGCACCGTTTAACAGCATGGTTAAATCAGCTTTTCCAAACAATAAGCGTGCAGTGATTAGAGCGGCCATAGCACCACCGGCTGCGGCTGCGTTAGTATTCATAAATACGACGGCTACTGCATTAGCGCTTTCTACACTGGCGAGTGCCAATACAGACCCACCGTTAAAGCCAAACCAGCCTAACCAAAGAATAAATGTACCCAAGGTCGCCATTGGCAAGTTTGCACCAGGTATCGCATTAATCTGGCCATTGGCCCCGTATTTTCCTTTACGTGCGCCAAGTAAAAGAACGCCTGCTAATGCGGCTGCAGCACCGGCTAAGTGAACGATACCAGACCCTGCGAAATCAGTGAACGCATAGTAGGTCATCTCGCCATCAACGATTACGTTTTCAGTTAGCTCAGATAGGCTGAATAGACCGAAAACTGACTCTCCACCCCAGGTCCAGCTACCTTCCATAGGGTAGATGAATGCCGTCATAACAACCGCAAATGCGAGGAAAGCCCATAATTTCATGCGCTCAGCAACCGCACCTGAAACAATAGACATCGCCGTGGCAACAAATACAACCTGGAAGAAGAAATCTGCTGCAGGAGCATAGCTCGCCGCTTCTTCAGCGCCTGCTACACCATCAGCTTCGATTCCGCTCAAGAAGAATAACTCGGCGCCACCTTGATACATAATGGCGTAACCGCAAATCATGTACATGGTGCAAGAAATCGCGAAAAGCGCGACGTTTTTAGTTAAGATTTCAGTGGTGTTTTTAGAGCGTACAAGGCCGGCTTCGAGCATCGCAAACCCTGCGGCCATCCACATGACCAAAGCACCACAAACGAGAAAGTAGAACGTGTCCATTGCATATTGCAATTGGAAAATTTGGTTTTCCATAATTAAGCCCTCCGCACTAGGCTTATTTAATGATTAAACTGAAGTGTGTATAACGTCGTCGCGATTAAACTGCGTCTGCACCCGTTTCGCCGGTACGTATACGAATAACTTGCTCAAGCGTTGTAACAAAGATCTTGCCATCGCCGATTTTTCCAGTGTTAGCGGCTTTCGTAATGGCTTCGATAACCTGATCAAGTAAATCAGTCGCAATAGCGATTTCAACTTTTACTTTAGGTAGAAAGTCCACAACGTACTCAGCACCTCGGTAAAGCTCTGTGTGGCCTTTTTGACGACCGAAGCCTTTGACTTCTGTTACGGTAATTCCTTGCACGCCAATTTCAGACAATGCTTCACGCACGTCATCGAGTTTAAATGGTTTTATAATGGCAGTTACGAGTTTCATTTGGTTCTCCTTTAGAGCCGCCGAAATTTTTAGTTATTGAATCGGTTAAGCAAAACTATGACTACGCACACTGTACTTTTTATAGTGCCCTGAATGGGCCGCATATAAATAAGTAACCGTGCGGATTGTACGTAGTAATAGCATTAGCTATGCCAATGATATAAATAACTTTAAAAACAGTAAGATAGCAGCCTTTGCTTGGGTTTTTTTGATATTGTTGGCTCAATTATAACGCATTGTTAGTGAATGCGAACTGATCTAGTGCGCTAATAATTCGCAAGTAAGCCCAATGCTTCATAATGGTGCGTTATAGAAGTGTAAAGCGCGACAGATTAATTTAGTGGATCATATTAAGCATGTTAGAATGGTCGATAAATGCTGAAATACAGCACGTTTACCAAACTGGATGATAAGGAAGGGCCGTTTATGTTAACCCCACAACAAATTTTAAGCTCTATTCATGAACAGGTAGGGCAGTTTATTCCTGATGTCGCTAAGTCTGCACAAGATGACCTGCATAACCATGTAAAAATGGTCGTAAGCAGTGTCTTGAGTAAACTTGACCTCGTGACTCGCGAAGAGTTCGAAACACAGCAAGCGGTACTTCATAGAACACGTGCTATGTTAGAAACATTAGAAAAACAAGTTAGCGAGCTAGAAAAGACGTTTGCTGATAAGTAGTGAAAAAATAAGGTGCGTTCACTAACGCACTAAACTGGAACATCCTCCTACGTCGGTCTAACAACAGGGTTGATAACCTCGATAGGATGGAATATTAGCAAGGAATGCTATGTCACTTTCAATTATCTATAGTCGCGCCCGCGTGGGTGTCAGTTCACCCTTGGTGACGGTCGAGACTCATATCTCAAATGGCCTACCGAGCCTCTCTATTGTTGGGTTACCTGAAACCGCCGTTAAAGAAAGTAAAGATCGAGTTAGAAGTGCGCTCATTAACTCTGGCTTTGAATTCCCCAATAGAAGAATCACTATCAATTTAGCCCCTGCAGACTTGCCGAAAGAAGGAGGTCGCTATGATTTAGCGATCGCGCTTGGTATTTTGGCGGCATCTCATCAGCTGCCAGCAGAACCGTTGGTGAGTAGAGAGTTTATCGGTGAATTGGCGTTAACGGGTGATGTTCGTTCGGTAAAGGGGTGTCTGCCTGCTGCAATGGCTTGTGGTAAAGAAGGGCGAACACTTTATGTGCCTTCACAAAATAGCGAAGAAGCGTCGCTGTGCCGTTCTACTCGAATGTTGGCCGCAGATCACTTATTACAAGTCTGCTCAGATATTAAGGGCGATAGTTTGCTGCCCGAACTGGCATTCGACCAAACTCGTCAGAATGATGGGGTGATACCTGATTTACTCGAGGTAAAAGGGCAATTTCTGGCAAGGCGCGCCTTAGAAATTGCTGCGGCTGCTAGCCTTAACCTGTTATTTTATGGCCCACCGGGTACCGGTAAAAGCATGCTGGCGTCTCGCTTACCCGGTATTTTGCCTGGTTTAACCGAAAGTGAAGCCTTAGAAGTTGCGGCCATTCACTCCATTGGTGGCCAGCCGGTTGATTTTGCGAGTTGGGGACGGCGTCCGTTTAGAACACCTCATCATACTGCTTCAGCTGTTGCCTTGGTGGGCGGAGGAAGTTCACCTAAACCGGGCGAAATTTCGCTGGCTCATAATGGCGTTCTCTTTCTCGATGAGTTGCCAGAATATAGCCGTAAGGTACTTGAAGTGCTGCGAGAGCCGCTAGAAAGTGGCCATATTGCTATTTCGAGGGCTGCTTCTCAGATAACGTTTCCGGCTAGGTTTCAGTTGGTTGCTGCAATGAATCCATGTCCTTGCGGCTATCATGGGCATCCGAGTATTGAGTGCACCGATACGCCACAGCAGGTGATCAAGTACCGGCAAAAACTCTCTGGGCCTTTGTTAGATCGTTTTGACATGCACGTAGAAGTACCTGCGCAAGCGGCCGATGTATTAATTGCGAAGTCTTTGAATACCGAAAGTAGTGAAACGGTTAGAAAGCGGGTGTTAATTGCCCGAGATATTCAATTCCACCGTTCAGGCAAGGCAAACCGTGAGCTATCTGGAACCGAGCTAGAAGAGGTATGCAAATTGAATGACCAATCTCGATCGCTGCTTGAGAATGCCATGAATCGCTTAGGGTTATCCGCCAGAGCATTTCATCGGGTGCTAAGGGTGGCGAGAACCATCGCAGACCTTCAGCAGGCCGAGGTGGTTTCGATGCAGCATATCACTGAGGCGTTGGGATATAGAAAACTTGATCGAAAGGCAACATAAAAACGGCTGAAAATAAAAAAAGCCGCTTGAAAATTCAAGTGGCTTTAAAGGGGTCTTAAAGGAAGACGAACCATGATGTTTATCAGTGATTCTATTAGGGATTATAAACCTATTCACTGCTTTAGTTGGTTAAATAATGCACATAAACTGTTAACTCTTGTGAAATGACTTAGTATTCAACTCTGTCAGGTTTTTTAAGCCACTGTTCTAGTAGTGCTCGGCCTTCATCCGGAATAAGTGCAGACATTTTCATTGTTCGTTGCTCAATAGGCTTTGAGAGCTCCCGGTACATATCGCTATCATCAAAACCCACTAGGCTGGCGTCCTCTCTATTTGCAGAAAACCATATTTTGCTAACACCTGCCCAATAAGCGGCACCTAGGCACATCGGGCATGGTTCGCAGCTGGTATATAACTCGTAGCCTTTAAGGTCCCAGGTGTTGAGCGTTTGGCAAGCGCTGCGAATAGCCATTATCTCGGCATGAGCGGTAGGGTCATTGCCAGTAGTAACGCTATTGCAGCCAGACGCTATTTCAACACCATCTTTGGCAATAATGGCACCAAACGGGCCGCCAAGAGCGTGTTTTATATTGTGTTGCGCTAGTTGTATGGCTTGTCTAATGAGCTCAATATGGTGTTGTTCCATGTCGACACCTATTTGTCTTTGGAGGTTTTAATGATTTAAGCATGAAGCAAAAGTAAAGTCGAAAATAACCGTTAACCATACACCAGTACTTGTAGCCTTGATGAAAGGAGGCACGACTGTAGTCAGGATTGGGTTATTTGAGGCTTCGGTGTAGTGGGTTTCCTTGACTCCCCTGCACGGCATCACGGCTACGGTTTTTGATCTTATTCGGTTTTGTTGGCATTTATACCCTAACAACTTGATTAATTTTCGTCCCACTTTTATTATGCGCGGGCGTTAATGACTAACCATGCTGAATGATCATTACCTATATAAGTAGCCGAAGAGAACCTTATGACTGATACAGAAACAAAGCGCCATCACCGCCCAATACGAAGCTTTGTTATTCGTGGTGCCCGTATGACCCTAAGGCAACAAAAAGGGTGGGATCAGTTATGGTCTAAAAGAGGTTGTGCCGTAGAGAATGGAATGCTGCATTATGATGATTTATTTGGCGAGCATTCTGAAACGATACTAGAAATTGGCTTTGGCATGGGTGATTCGTTAGCCGAGATGGCAGCTAAAAATCCAAACGCTGGGTTCATTGGTGTTGAGGTTCATCGGCCGGGTGTTGGGGCAATTTTGTGCTCGATGGATGAAATGTCATTAGATAACATTCGACTCTTTTGTGAAGATGCGAACGATGTACTGGCTCATTGCATTCCTGATGCGTCCCTAGACCGAGTGCAGCTATACTTCCCTGATCCGTGGCACAAGTCTCGCCATCATAAACGTCGATTAGTCCAACCGGACTTTGCTCAGAAGATTCGTCAAAAGTTAAAAGTGGGTGGCACTTTTCACATGGCGACGGACTGGGAAAACTATGCCGAGCATATGATGGAAGTCATGTCAGCGGCAGAAGGGTATGAGAATATTTCTGGTAAGGGACAGTATACACCACGCCCAGATTATCGTCCCACGACTAAGTTTGAGCGTCGTGGTGAGCGTTTGGGGCATGGTGTTTGGGATTTAGTGTTTAAGCGAGTTAACTAGTTTTAGCTACGAGTTTTGCAAGCTTAGCTTTAAGAAACTCGTAACGCTTAAACTGCTTGTGATCGCTTTTGATGTGACTGGCGTTAGCCAAGCATTGTTGACACAGCTTGATGCTGCCGTTGTTATTTTGCTCTGTCGGAATCAACTTTAACAATACTTGAGTCATGTTCAAGTTTAGCGCAGGGTGTTTAGGCGAGTAGGTTAACGCATCACGAAAGACCGCAATCGCTTCCCGATGATTACCCGCTTCAACATGTTGTATTCCCGCTTTATTAAGTTCGGCTGCTTTGGTTCGGTTTTGCCACGAGACAGGTTCATCTCTTAATGCATCAATTTTGTGCATGACCTCTGCATTATTGCTATGTAAGGCGGATAAATGATTCAGTACCATTTCGGCATCATTTTCTTTATCTAGGTTAAATAATGTTTGGGCGTACTCCATTGCCATTTCGGGCGGGAGTTCTGCTGCAATCATTAAGTAGACATCTTGTGCTTCTGTCAGGGCTTGTTCGGCTTGTTCGGTTCGCTCACAGGTTTTATGGATACGTGCTTTGATCATATTAGATTGAAAGTTGACGGCCTCTTCTTCGCCAAAGCGTTCTTGAGCGGTACCAATTGCGCCTAATGCTTCTTCTGAGCGGCTGTCTCGTAAAGGAGGGGTAAGGGCTACAGAGGTTTCGTTAAGGCAGCGAGCGAAGTTTAGGTAGTTATTTGCATTTTGATAGATCGATTGCTCACCGTGTTCTGTCGCATTTCTGAATGCTTCTGTCGCTATTTCATAATCTTGGTTTTCTATGCATAGCTCGCCCAACTTAATGTGTCGCTGGATCGCCCTTGGGGAGCGAGCAACAGCTTCAAACAGAGTCTCTTGCGCTGCTTTTTTGCGTTTTGTCTTTATTTGTATGTCTGCAAGCAGGTCGTAAGCGATAAGACAGAGTGGGTTATGCTCAATAATGCCTTCTAAAATAGGTTCTGCGGTAGTGTATTGCTTTTCTTCTATAGCGACTTTAGCCAACCCTATTTTTGCCCATAACAAAGGGCGGGTTTGAAGCACCTCGTTATATACGTCTTTTGCTTCCTTGAAGCGCTCAGTTTGTAAGAATAGGGAGGCTTTTGTTTTGTGGCACCAGCTAGCATATTTGCTGCGCTTTCGAATTTTCTGTTCGCAAAGGTATATGGCCTCATCAACTTCATCACAGTCCATTGAATATTTGATCTCATAGAGGGCTTCTGAGTCGATTAATAAGCTATCAAGGCGTTGCTTTAGTGAGTCTCGGGTGATGGGTTTACTAATATATGCGTCAGGCTGATACTCTATAGCGCCTAACACCATGTCTTTAGTGGTGTCCGCAGACATCATGACAAAAAGAGAGGCGTGCTTAAGGTATTTTTTATGCCTGAGTTCTTCTAGTACTTGCTGACCATTTTTAGGGCCGAGGTTATAGTCACAAAGCACGACATCGAAAACTCCATTTTTGCACTTTTCTACTGCGTCGACGCCATCTGCAGCAAAGTCAATAAACCAAGCACCATATGACTTTAAATACTCCTCCATAATCATGCGTAATTTGATATTGCTATCAATGATTAAGAATCGGGTTTGAGTATATTCCCTGAAATACATGGGGGAGGCTATTCCTTTACTGCGATATGCAAAATTATGAGAACCGACTTTTACTATAGCTTGTTTTTTTTATAACGAGAATAGTTAGCGAGTGATAGCCCAAATTGAACTGAGGGCTATAAGAATCGGTCTAGCAGCTGATTTAGGAAAAGGTGGCCTTTCTCTGTCGCTTTTAATCGACTTGGCTCAATTAATTTATCCAATCGGGCTTGAGAGAGTGCGGGCTCTAATGATTGAAGCGATAGCCCGGTAGATTCAGTATAGAGTGATTCAGAAACACCTTCGTTAAGGCGCATGACATTCATCAGAAATTCTAGCGGCAAGTCCTCAGCTGCGAGTATCTGATTTGATGCTTTATAGTTGTCGATTCTATTGAGATAAGCCTCGGGTTGACGGGTCTTTTGATAGCGCATAATGGTAGACCCTGATGGATCTAGGGTGGTTACTTTTCCGTGAGCGCCTGCACCAATCCCTAAGTAGTCACCAAAGCGCCAGTAGTTTAAGTTGTGCTTGGCTTGATGGCCTTTGGTTGCATAAGCCGACACTTCATACTGGATTAAGTGGTGGCGCTTAAGCAGTGCCTGGCCTGCTTCTTGAATTTGCCATAGGTCATCGTCTTCTGGCAGTGTGGGAGGCCTACTGTAGAACTCAGTATTAGGTTCGATCGTTAATTGATACCAAGATAAATGAGGCGGCTTAAACGATAACGCAGTCTCAAGGTCTAGCAATGCTTGTTGCTCTGACTGACCGGGTAGGCCGTGCATAAGGTCTAAATTAAAATTGTCGAAACCACTTTGACGGGCAATATTGATCGCTGTCTGCGCTTCGGTGCCCCCGTGTATTCTGCCCAGTGCCTCTAGCTTTTTATCATCAAAGCTTTGAACGCCTAGTGAAAGTCGGTTAATACCTGCTTCGCGGTATCCGGCAAAACTTTTTTGCTCGACTGTGCCTGGATTGGCTTCCATAGTGATTTCAATATCCTCAGCCCAGTCTATTTTAGCGTTAATGTACTCAAGCAATGAACGATAAAATGTAGGTGATAGCAGGCTAGGTGTTCCGCCACCTATAAATATAGAGCGTAGTGGCCGCCCTTGAATGTAAGGGAGCTCACTATCAAAGTCGTTAAGAAGGGCTTTGAGGTAGGCCGCTTCGGGTATCTGTTTACTCGTGTGAGAATTAAAATCACAGTAGGGGCACTTTCGAATACACCAAGGCGTATGGATATACAGGCTAAGTGGTGGCAGTTCAGTTAGCTGAAGCATGGCAATGTATCTTCTATTTAGATAAGCGGTGTGCGTCTGTCAGCTTATTGATTAGCTTACCCAAAGCCTTCCCTCTATGGCTAAGACGGTTTTTCTCTTCGCGATCAAGTTCGGCTGATGCACACTGCTTTGAAGGGACCCAAAATAAAGGATCATAACCAAAACCTTGATCGCCAGCAGGGGCTTCAAGAATGATGCCTTCCCAACTACCTTGGCACACAATAGGTGTAGGGTCTGCAGGGTGTTCGAGATAGACTAAAACGCATTGGAATCTAGCTGTGCGGTTTTCTGGTTTAATGCCTGTTAGTTCTCGTAGTAGTTTCTCGTTATTCGCTGCATCGTTGCAATCTTCACCGGCGTAACGAGCGGAATAAATGCCGGGTAAGCCGAGTAAGGCATCGACTTCTAGGCCTGAGTCATCCGCAATGGCGGGTAACCCAGACATTTTGCTTGCGTATCGGGCTTTAAGTATCGCATTCTCAATAAAGGTGAGCCCTGTTTCTTCAACTGACGTAACGTTAAACTCAGATTGCGGAATTACTTCGATATCTAAGGGGGCTAAAAGTTGATTAAACTCGTTTAGTTTGCCTTTGTTACCGCTTGCCAGAACCACTTTCATTGCTGTTGCTTCCCCGTTACTGAATCAATTATTTCTTTTCGTTATAGAAGGTCTGGCTAAACCGCATTTTTAATGGCTGTTGTTGGCCTTCGGGTGTTGCTGAGATATTAAATGACAGCACCTCACCTTCCATATACTGAACTTCAGAAATAAAGTAGATGGCTTTCCCTTCTTTTATTCTTCGAAACCCTAAGTGTTTTTGCTGTTGAATGTCATTGGCCATGACACCTTCAACATGTGCTGCAACGGGCTCAAATGAGCCTGAATCTGTTTTTTTCAGTACACTGATATTAATCACCCCAACGGCTCGACTACGAACGATGTCATATTGTTTGGCAACTTCTGGGGTCAAAAACGTACTGGCAAAGGCGCTATAGTGAACTTCGTAATTACCGAAGCTTTCTTTTTGTTCGGCATATACCGATTGGCTTGCGAGTAACAATAACGAAATTAGTATTGCAAAAACGTTAAAAGAACGACGTAGCGTAAACATAATCATTAGATTCAGGTCTTGTAGTTTAGATGGGTGAGTCGAGAGTGAAGTAAACATTGCGCCTCCTAGGTTGTAGATTGCGGGTGTTAACGGGTGACGCGGTATATTGCGATTTCCCCTAGCATATTAGGCCACATATGAATAAACCAACGGTCTTGATGCTCTTTATCTACCACTGTTCGGTCAAGAATATGAATGTTCTTTTGAACACATAGCGCCTCAAAGTCTTTAAAGGTACATAAATGAATATTGGGCGTGTTATACCAAGTATAGGGCAATGCTTTGGACATTGGCATTCTGCCTTTGCGTAATAGATAAAACCGTGTTCTCCAGTAGGCAAAGTTAGGGAACGTCACAATACACTCTTTACCTAAGCGAAGCATTTCATCGAGCATGATATCCGGTTGGCGAAGGGCTTGAAGAGCTTGTGTCATAATAACGGTATCGAAACGGTTATCCTCAAAGTTGGATAGCCCTTTAACGTCTACGTTTTGTTCTAGTACGTTAACGCCTTTGTCTATACAGCTAGTGATGTTGGTCCCGCTAATCTCGAGTCCGTAGCCTTTTACTTGTTTGTTTTCTTGAAGGTGCTGCAGCAGTGTACCGTCACCGCAGCCTACATCAAGTACATGTGATTCGGGTTTGACCCATTGTTCGATTATTTTTAAATCAGCACGCATTATTAAATTTCCTTGGCTACACGGTTCATGAAAGCGCTAAATACATCCATATATCGAGGTGTCGGTATCAGGAATGCATCATGCCCATGAGGGGCGTCAATTTCAGTGTAGCTAACGTGTTTATCGGCTTTAATGAGTTCATCAACCAAAATTTCTGAACGCTCAGGCGAAAAACGCCAGTCTGTACTGAATGAGATTACCATAAACTTACAGAGGGCTTTTTTAAGGGCGTTCTCTAGTAGTCCATCGTATTCTTTAGCCGGGTCAAAATAGTCCAATGCGCGGGTCATGAGCAGATACGTATTCGCATCAAAGTTTTCAGAAAAACGTTCACCTTGGTAATTCAGGTAACTTTCGACTTCAAACTCTACATCATAGCCAAACTTAAAGGCTTTATTGCGCATGTCTCGACCAAACTTCTCGCCCATAGCTGCATCGGAAAGGTAGGTAATATGGCCGACCATTCGCGCAAGCATGAGTCCTTTCTGAGGAATCGTGTCATGCTCAAAATAACGTCCATCATGAAAAGCCGGGTCAGACGTGATGGCTTTTCGAGCGACTTCATTAAAGGCGATATTTTGTGCCGTGAGCTTGGGTGTTGAAGCAATAATGACCGCATTTTTGATGCGCTCAGGGTAATCAATAGACCATTGTAATGCTTGCATACCGCCTAGGCTTCCGCCGATAACGGCTGCCCAAGTGGTGATGCCTAATTTGTCAGCTAGGCGAGCTTGGCTAATTATCCAATCTTTAACGGTAACAACCGGAAAATCAGGGCCATACTGGGTATTTGTGAGCGGGTTGATACTGGTCGGCCCAGTGCTGCCATGACAGCCGCCTAAGTTGTTAAGGCTAACGACAAAGAAGCGAGAAGTATCAATTGGCTTACCGGGGCCAATACAACTATCCCACCAGCCAGGCTTTTTTTCCGACGCTGAGTGGTAACCTGCTGCATGGTGGTGCCCACTCAACGCATGGCAAATAAGGATTGCGTTGCTGGCAGTGCTATTAAGCTCACCGTACGTCTCATAAACAAGATCATACTCGGGCAGCACCTTGCCACACTGAAGTGTTAGCGGCTGGTCAAAATGTAACGTCTGGGGAGTCACCAGACCGACTGAATCTATCGGGAGTGTTTCGGGCATTGGCTCTTACTGAATGTGTTAATAACAGTGGAAGGGCAGTGTAAAGCTAAGCCGTTGTAAGAGGCAAGGGGAAAGTGCCCAGTGATGGGTAGAATCTCTTCTGGACGTCGGTTTTTAACCCGACAAATGCCGAGGCTACCAACGTCCGTATCGAGCTAGTGACGCCAACACAGCGTGTCATTAATGCTTAGCTATCCCGCGTAACCTGCTAGTTTGACTACTTTTTGTTGCAACTGTAAGGGTGCAGGTTTTCGAATGTGTCGCTGAATACTCTCAGCAATCATTAATTGTTTTTGATTTTCATTAATCATTGTCTTGAGTTGTTCACGCTGAGAGCGAGCATCTTTATTGTTGCGTGATAGCGCTTTTATTCGTCGAATTTGATGCTCAAGAAGCTGTTTCTGTTCTAACGTATATTGCATGATCGGAAGCAATGCTTCATCTGGCCATGTGATGGTTTCGTTCAATATTCGGTTGTGAATCAGCCTTGCCTCGCCTACTAAGGTATCGAAGAAGCGTTTTATCAGTAGCGTCTGTTCCGTCATGATATTACGAGGGTCTCGACGGAAACTGGTGGCTTTTTTCTTTAACTCTCGTAATGCCCGAACATGTTTGGCAGTTGCAAAAGGCTTAGGATGCAAGTGCTGTGCGCGAGTATCTGTGGTGTACCGCTTGTAAATAGACAGTACCATTTTCTCTGCCAACCTAGCTTCGCTGGATAAGTTGTTAAGATCATGGTCAATGAAATCGAAAAGCTTGCCCATTTCACGGTTCATACCGATGGTGGTCCAACTATCTTTCATGTTGTCGCGGGTTTTTTGAACTCTTTCTTCTAGTCGCTCTTCAGATACTAGGTTTTGAAGGATTTCGCCCTGAGATTTCATTAGTCGCCGGCTTGAGCGTAGGGTTATCAGCTTTTTGTAATAAAAATCGTAATCTTTTTGAGTTTTTTCAGTCAGGTTTTGCATCAGCTCTTTGCTAACGCCTTTATCTTTATACTCTTCTAACTGGTCTGATAATGCCTGCACGCGAGCCGATAATATCGCTTGGCTATTCTGTAGCATACCCAAGATGTCATTAAGCAGCGTTTTGGTAATAAGTTGCTCTTTTTCAGCAAGAATACGTTCGCTGATGAGTTTTTCTAATTGAGGAAGCGCGCTTTTTTCGTAAAGCTCAGGGTTGCCTTTCACTTTGCCAATTAATGCTTGTTTAGCTGATAACGGGAGTACATCGTTAACGGGCATGCCAAGGTGGTCGGCGGTGTATTGTTGAACTTTCTTGATCGACTGCTGTACGTATTCTTCACCTTGGAGGTCATCCCAAAGAACATCAATTTTGTTTAATACTGCAAATCGACCTGCGCTGTGGTCAGCATTGTCGGTGGTAATGTAGTCTTTCCAAATGGTCAGGTCGCTTGCAGTAACGCCCGTGTCTGCACTTAAAAGAAAAATTACGGCATGCGCGTTTGGGATCATGCTAATGGTGAGTTCTGGCTCAGAGCCCAGTGCGTTTAGACCAGGTGTGTCGAGTATTCGTAGTCCGCGTTCTAGTAGCGGGTTTTTCATGCTGATTTTTGCGTGACGCCAAGCAGGGATAATAACCTTATCACTATTGAGCGGGTCGTGATCAAGCATACTTTCGTGAAACCCAAGACGCTTAGCTTCTTCAACGCTGACGCTGTGTGTTTTTGCCACTTCATCAAGGTTAAGCTTCATCGCGGCCGGAGATGACATATCCAGCTTGATGGTCGTCCATTTTTCAGGCTGCTTGGCTAACTGTGCAAGGGTTGATTCTTCTTTACGGGTTTCGATGGGCAATAACGATAAATAGTTAGTGCCGCTTTCTCGGTCATAAAATACTTCGGTAGGGCACATGGTGGTACGCCCCGCCTGAGACGGCAACATACGCTGCCCAAACTCTGAGAAAAAGAGTGCATTAATCAGTTCGGTTTTTCCGCGGGAGTACTCGCCTACAAAGGCTAGCGTGAGTTCATCCTCTTTAAGCAATTTAATGCCTCTATTAAGACGATTTTCAATGTCGCCCGAATAGAGTTCGTTGCTCTGAAGCCAGTCTTGGTATCTAGCTAGCTCACGAATTAAATTATTTTTCCAACCATAATAGGCTTCTACCTGGTGTGAAAGGCTGCCTGTACTCATGCTTGAATCCCCGAAAATTGAATTAACCTGTTCATTAATTGAACTGAGTGTTGCTATCTCATGATTATAGAAAGAGTTTTTGAAATAGTCTTGGGGCAAATATGAGAAATGAGCGTTGTATTCGTTTGAAGGAACCGACATGGGGAGGCGGATCGATGGTTAATATTATAGTATTCAGTTACTTAGCACTATTGTGCGTTTATAATTGAAAGATGTTGTTTTATGTAAAAAGTTGTTATTTAAGATGTTTTTTGAATATAAGGATAATTTTCAGTGCGTATCTTAAAAAGATACACACCGAATGGTTGGCGCGTATTAGATGAACATCGCTAATGTCATTGGAAGGTAAGAGGCTGCCATAAACGATAATAGGATTTTCTTAAGTACCATGATGGCGAAAAATAAAAAAATCGGTGAGATATCAATGCCGCCCATATCGGGAAGCATCTTGCGAATAGGGTTAGTAACCGGTGCTAGTAGCTGATGTATTAAGGCAATAGCAGGGTTTTGGCTTTGTGGTGCAATCCAGCTCACGATGACCGTAATGATCAGGCTGAAGAAATAGATCTGAAGGATCAGATTGGCGATGAGAAGGACTGACCACAGGACGAGTTTGATCGGGTCAATGGCGTCCCCTGCGATTAGAATAGCTAATAACGCGCCAAGCATTTGTACTGCTAAGGCGAGTATGAGGCTAGAGGTGTCGACGCTTCTAATGCCTGGCACCACTCGTCTAATGGGCATTAGCAACGGGTTAGTGGCTTTTAAAATAAACTGAGAGATAGGGTTGTAGAAGTCGGCGCGAACTAATTGAAATAGAAAGCGTAACAGTATTAGCAATAGATATAGGCCAAAAATCAGGTTGATGAACATTAGGCCAATCTCAGAAAAAAGAGAATCCATTATTTAACTCCGGTGTAGGCTGTTTTATTAGCGAAGCGAATCATCTTAAGACAGTAATCATATGCTTCGCACTAAACGACACAATACATTATTGCTTTCCTAAAAGTTCCGCAAGCTCTTTTGAGCGATTAGCTGCGGCACTCACGGCAGTAGCAAAAATAGCGCGTATGCCGCCATCTTCAAAGCTCTGAATCGCTCGCTCTGTCGTGCCGCCAGGCGACATTACATTGCGTTTTAACTGTGCAGGTTCAAGCTCGCTTTGCTTTGCCATTTCCGCGGCACCTAATACGGTTTGAATGCCAAGCTTTCGAGCGGTTTCTCGAGGGATGCCGGTTTTTACTGCGGCGTCTTCTAACGCTTCCATCATCAAGAAAAAATACGCAGGCCCGCTACCAGACAGTGCTGTAATTCCGTGCATTTGGTCTTCTAGGGTGATCCATTGGGTAACGCCGATGGACTGAAATATCTCGTCTGCTTGCTGTCGTTGTTCTGCACTCACTTGGGCGTTTGCGAATAGGCCTGAAGCGCCTTGAGAAACGAGCGCTGGGGTGTTCGGCATGCATCGAATAATGGGCAATGTCTTGCCTAGCCATTGTTCTATATGGGGTGTTTCGACTCCCGCGGCAATTGAAATAATCAGCGGGTTTTTATCGTTTAAAGGTGAGGCTAGATCTGTACAAACGGCTTGTAAAATCTGAGGCTTAACAGCTAATACTAAGATGTCCGCTTCAGCTGCTACTGAGTGGTTGTTTTGCGTGGTATTGATCTGATATTTTGTCGATAACGCATCTAAGTGTTCTTGGCTGGGGGCGCTGGCGGAGATAAGCGAAGCAGGGTAGCCGCTTGCTACGAGGCCGCCAATGATGCTGCTGGCCATGTTTCCTGCGCCGATAAAAACGATATGGGGTTTCTTGTCCACTTAAATCTCCAGTTGTGCTGTCATTGTTTTTTTAAATGAGTCTTGTCTGTGCGAAATACAAGGTTATGTCAGTTATTTTCTGTATTTTTTTCAGTAGGGATAGCTCTAGCGCCAAAAAGCGCCGTGCCAACCCTTACCAGTGTAGAGCCTTCTTCTATGGCTATTTCTATATCACCCGACATGCCCATCGATAGTGTATCGACACTGGGGTGTCGTTGTTTTAAACGCTCAAATGCCGCTGACATCTGCTTGAAACTATTTCGTAGGTCGCTCTCGCTTTGAGATGATGCCGGTATCGTCATTAACCCCTTTAACTCAAGGTTAGGCAGTTTCGAAATAGCCTCACTTAGCGCATCTATTTCACTGAGAGGAATGCCTGACTTGGCGTTTTCGTCATTGATGTTAACTTGAATGCAGACATTAAGTGGCTCTTTATGGCTAGGGCGCTGTGTACTAAGCCGCTGGGCTACTTTTAGTCGGTCTACACTGTGTACCCAGTCAAAATGTTCAGCAATAGCACGGGTTTTATTGGATTGAATCGGCCCTATGAAATGCCAAACAAGCGGAAATTCTTGTAATGCTTCTATCTTAACCAGGGCTTCTTGAAGATAGTTCTCGCCAAACTGAGTTAAGCCTGATTGAATCGCCATTTTGAGCTCTTCTGGGCCTCGTGTTTTGCTTACAGCCAGCAACTGAACACTTTTTTCATCCCTAGAGGCTAATTTTGTTGCTTTTTGTATGCGCTGGCTTACGTTTTTTACGTTGTCTGCTATGCTGATCATTATGTTATTCAATGAGATAGGGTGAGAATCGTTGAGCTGATAGCCGCTTACAGGCTTATTCAGCAGAGTTAACATTGTAAATTCGCTTAATTTATTAGAACCTAAGGGCATTTGAGCAAATAACTCTTCTATACTCAATACAATACTATCGATTACGACCTTCAAACTTATAATTAAGTATTATAAATCCATCGGGGATATTCATGGATATTACGGAACTATTAGCGTTTTCTGCCAAACAAGGCGCCTCTGATTTACACCTCTCGGCTGGGCTTCCTCCAATGATTCGTGTTGATGGGGATGTACGCCGCATCAACTTACCAGCGATGGAACATAAAGAAGTGCATGCACTGATTTATGACATCATGAACGACAAACAGCGAAAGGACTTTGAAGAATTCCTAGAAACAGATTTCTCGTTTGAGGTTCCTGGTGTTGCTCGATTCCGTGTTAACGCATTCAACCAAAATCGTGGTGCTGGCGCGGTATTTCGTACCATCCCGTCCAAGGTCTTAACCATGGAAGATTTGGGTATGGGGCAGGTATTTAAAGATGTTGCTGCGGTACCTCGTGGGCTTGTGTTAGTCACAGGGCCAACCGGTTCGGGTAAATCAACGACCCTTGCAGCGATGGTCGATTTTATTAATGATAATCGCTATGACCACATTCTGACCATTGAAGACCCGATAGAATTTGTTCACGAGAGTAAGAAGTGTTTGGTTAACCAGCGAGAAGTGCACCGTGACACGCTAGGGTTTAACGAAGCCCTTCGTTCAGCGCTTCGTGAAGATCCCGATATCATTCTGGTGGGCGAGCTTCGAGACCTTGAAACCATTCGTCTTGCATTGACGGCAGCAGAAACGGGTCACTTAGTATTTGGTACCTTGCACACCACCTCTGCAGCAAAAACAATTGACCGTGTGGTTGATGTATTCCCCGCCAATGAAAAGGCGATGGTTCGGTCGATGTTATCCGAGTCATTGCAGGCCGTAATATCACAAACGTTAATGAAGAAAGTGGGCGGAGGCCGAGTCGCCGCGCATGAAATCATGATTGGTACCCCGGCGATCAGAAACTTGATTCGAGAAGACAAAGTCGCTCAGATGTATTCTGCAATACAAACAGGTGCACAGTTGGGTATGCAGACACTCGATCAGTGCTTAACCAACCTGCTTCAGAAAGGTATTATTTCCCGCGAAGCAGCACGTGAAAAAGCTAAAATGCCTGAGAACTTTTAATCTGATGCAGACACTAATTCTTAATTTAACCGCTAGTGTTTTTAGCGTAAACATTAGCCGATTGATGACACGCGGGGCATGAGATGGACTTCGATAAACTGTTAAAAGTGATGGTCGAAAAAGGCGGTTCTGACCTGTTTATTACAGCGGGTGTTCCGCCCAGTATTAAGATTCACGGTAAAATTGTCCCTGTTACTAAATCTGCGTTAACGCCTGAACAGACTCGTGAAATCGTCATGAACACCATGAGTGAAAAACAGCAAGCCGAATTTGTTGATTCTCATGAGTGTAACTTTGCTATCAGTGCACGCGGAATAGGTCGATTCCGCGTCAGTGCATTTTATCAGCGAAACCTCTGTGGCATGGTATTGCGCCGAATTGAAACCAATATTCCAAAGGTTGATGATCTGGCATTACCTGAAATCATAAAAACCTTATCGATGACCAAGCGTGGCCTTATTATCTTTGTAGGGGCAACAGGAACGGGTAAGTCAACGTCACTGGCGTCAATGATTGGGCATCGAAACAGAAACAGCCAGGGTCATATTATTTCGATAGAAGACCCGATTGAATACATTCATCAGCATCAGGGCTGTATCGTCACCCAGCGTGAAGTGGGGATTGATACCGAAACCTTTGATATCGCACTTAAAAACACGCTACGCCAAGCGCCTGATGTGATCATGATTGGTGAGATTCGGTCTAAAGATACCATGGACTATGCGGTAACTTTCGCAGAAACCGGTCACTTATGTTTGGCAACGTTACACGCCAACAATGCTAACCAAGCGCTTGATAGAATTATCAACTTCTTCCCGCCTGAGCAGCATAACCAGATCTGGATGGATCTATCATTAAACCTTAAGGCTATTGTGGCGCAGCAGTTAATTCCTACGCCAGACGGTAAAGGGAGGAGAGCGGTTATTGAGGTGTTAATTAATACACCGCTGTGTGCCGATATGATTCGTAAGGCTGAAGTGCACAAGCTAAAAGAGCTCATGACCAAGTCGAGAGATATTGGTATGCAGACCTTTGATCAGGCGTTGTATGATCTATATTCGGCGGGTGAGATTACCTATGAAGATGCCTTGGCGTACGCTGATTCTGCAAACGACTTGAGATTAATGATCAAGCTGGGGGCAGATTCATCGGGTGATAATTTATCCGCATCGTTAGATGGGTTGTCGATAGATGATGAATTCTAACAAGCAAGGGAGTCACTGACTCCCTTGTAGCCTTGATGCAGCGAAGCGTAATCAGGGTTTATGGCAAGTTTTCACCTATGGTTCCTTGATTTCGGTACGCTCCATCACGGCTACGATTTTGGTGAAGGCTTAATGGGCTTCATCCCAGTTATTGCCTACCCCTGTTTCTACTAATAAAGGAACATCTAAACGCGCTGCTGACTCCATCTTCTCCAATAGCCCTGCAGTGACTTCGTCCACCAAGTCTTCCCGTACTTCTAATACCAATTCATCATGTACTTGCATAATCATGCGGGCATCTAAGGTGCTTTCTGTTAGCCATTTGGAGACATTGATCATCGCTTTTTTGATGATGTCTGCGGCACTACCTTGCATAGGCGCATTAATCGCGGTGCGTTCAGCGGCTTGTTGGCGCATTTTATTGTTGGCGTTAATCTCAGGTAAGTAGAGACGTCGACCAAATAACGTTTCAACGTATTCGTCGTCATGGGCTTGCTTTCGAATGCGGTCCATATAATCCAATACACCGGGATAACGTTCAAAATAACGGTCGATATAACTCTGTGCTGTTTTTCGGTCTACTTTTATCTGGCGAGCAAGACCAAAGGCCGACATGCCGTAAATAAGCCCGAAGTTGATTGCTTTTGCGCTTCGGCGCTGATCTGTCGTCACCTCGTCAGTGGCGACGCCGAACACCTCGGCGGCGGTTGCTTTGTGAACGTCTAGCCCTTCTGAAAAGGCATTTAGCAAACCTACATCCTGAGACAGATGAGCCATTATTCTGAGTTCAATCTGAGAGTAGTCAGCTGCGACTAATTTATATCCTTTTGGCGCGACAAACGCCTGTCGAACGCGTCGGCCTTCTTGCGTTCTGATGGGTATATTCTGGAGATTTGGATCGGATGAAGAAAGCCGTCCAGTGGCGGTCACCGCTTGATGGTAAGAGGTGTGAATCCGCCCTGTTGACGGGTTTATTTGCAATGGCAGCTTATCGGTATAAGTTGACTTCAGCTTGCTGAGGCCTCGGTACTCAAGAATAACCTTGGGTAACGGGTAATCAAGGGCAAGCTCTTGAAGAACAGGCTCTGCAGTCGATGGCTGGCCTTTTGGCGTTTTCTTAATAACCGGTAACTCAAGTTTTTCAAAAAAGATGGTTTGAAGTTGCTTGGGTGAGCTTAAGTTGAACGCTTCGCCGGCGAGGTCAAAGGCTTCTCGCTCTAATTGAAGTAGGCGGCCTTCCAATTCTTTGCTTTGTACGCCGAGCAAGTGTGCATCGACCAGTGCGCCGTCGCGCTCAATATCTGCAATGATAGGTACCAGTGGAAGTTCGATATCTCGATATACCGGTTCTAGAGAAGGCATCTCGTTTAGTGCTTGCGATAACTTCTGATGCAATCTTAGGGTGATATCTGCATCTTCTGCGGCGTAAGGCGCGGCTTTTTCGATCTCAATAGCATTGAAGGTCAACTGCTTAGCGCCTTTACCAGCGATATCTTCAAAATGAATAGTGGCGTGGTTAAGGTATTTCTTCGCCAAGCTGTCCATGTCGTGACGGGTCAATACCGAGTTGACCACGTAGGATTCAAGCATGGTATCTTCTGCAATACCTCTAAGGCGAATGCCGTGATTTGCCAGCACATTCATATCGTATTTTAAGTTCTGGCCGACTTTCTTCTTGCTCTCATCTTCTAGCAAAGGCTTTAATGCGTCGAGCACTGCGTTTCTGTCGAGTTGCTCTGGTGCTCCCATATAGTCGTGGCCGAAAGGTACATAAGCCGCTTCACCTGGCGTTACGCAGAACGAAACACCGACTATTTGCGCGTCCATATAGTTTAAACTGGTTGTTTCGGTATCAAATGCAAATAGGTCGGCTTTTGATAGTTGGTCTAACCAGTTATCAAACGATGCTTGTGTGAGCACTGTTTCATAATTAACACTGATTGCGGGCTCAGGCGATGTTGATGGGTCTTCAGTCGCTGTAGAGTCATTGGGCGTGTCGGCTGTGCTGTCGCCTTTGTCAAGCTGATTAATCCAGCTTTTAAATTCGTATTCTTTAAATAGTGCTAACAATCTTTCATTGTTAATAGCGTCATGTTCTATCTGATCAAGCCCTTGATCCAATTCAACGTCAGTCTGGATAGTGGCTAACTTGTAGGACAAAGGAAGAAGTTCGAGGCTATTTCGAAGATTTTCACCGATCTTGCCTTTTACGTCTGCCGCATTTTCCATTACCGCATCGAGTGTCCCGTGCTGATCGAGCCATTTAACTGCGGTCTTTGGTCCACATTTCGGCACGCCCGGGATGTTATCTACGGTATCGCCGACCAGTGCGAGGTAATCGATGATTTGCTCGGGCGTTACGCCAAACTTTTCTTTAACACCGGCTTGATCCATATAAACATTGGTCATGGTGTTCATTAACGTTACATGAGGGGAGACCAGCTGGGCCATATCTTTATCGCCGGTCGAAATGATCGTGTCGATGCCCTTTTGGGAGGCTTCTGTGGCTAAGGTTCCGATAACATCATCGGCCTCAACATCTGGCACAATAATCAGCGGCAGTCCCATCGCTTTAATAATTTCATGAATAGGCTCAATCTGACTTCTTAAGTCTTCAGGCATCGGAGGTCTGTTCGCTTTGTATTGATCGTAAAGATCGTGGCGAAAGTTTTTACCCTTGGCGTCAAAGATAATAATAATCTTTGACTCTGGGTAATCTGTCTGGAGCCGCTTTATCATATTAATAACGCCTTTAATGGCGCCAGTAGGCTGTCCTTTAGAGGTAATTAAAGGCGGTAACGCGTGAAATGCGCGAAACAAATAAGAAGAGCCGTCGACTAAGAGAACAGGTTTGTTGATTTGCGCTTTACTCATGAGTGTGATCAAGTGTTTAATAATGAATTAAGGAATTATCCGCTGTAGTGTAGGTTACCAATGAAGAAACGCTTAATCACCCTGTTTTTTGTTTTTCAACTAATGCTTGGCGCAATGTTGTCTGTGAGTGCTTTTGCCGCACAGCCTGAAGCGTCAGATCCTAATGAGCCTAAAATCACCATTCGAAGTGGTGAAAATAAAACCTTTTATGAATACCGCGTTAACGGTGTTTTGAAAGAAATCAAAGTCGTACCCACTGTCGGCCCTACTTATTATCTCGTTGCAGATGATGGTGGCGGCTGGATTAGAGAAGATAAATCTCAACTACTTGTGCCGAGTTGGGTTATTTTCCGCTGGTAAGCGTCTCGGACTAGTCATTTTTAATGATTAGTCTGTTTTACTGACAGTAACGTAAACTCGAGCAGGTGCTGTAATGGCCGTTTACACGTCCGTTAATCAAGAAGAGTTAAAAGACTTTCTCGCGCAATACTCGCAGGGCGCGCTTGTAACTTACTCTGAGATTGGTGACGGCATTGAAAATAGTAATTACTTTGTCACGCTAACAGGTCAGAAAGGGCAGCTTGAACACCACCAAAAATGGGTGTTAACACTTTTTGAGAACCTTACAGAGTCACAATTGCCCTTTTTTTTGCACATTATGAACTGGTTAGCCGATAAAGGCTTTCCTGTGCCTGCCCCTTGCCCGCGTAATGATGGTGCTATTAATGGGATTATAAAAGGCAAACCTGCGATACTCGTGCCCTGTTTTAGCGGGCGCTCTGTTGACCGACCCTCAGCTGCACATTGTGAGCGTGTCGGACGATTTGTGGCAGAAATGCATCAAGCCTTTGAAGATTGTCCTCAGACACGCCTGCCACCTAGAAATATTGAATGGATGAGAGCGAAAGAGGCGAAACTGTCTAAGGTGCTACCTGCCTCAGAAGCAGAACGTGTAGCCCAGGCTATTAATCATTACCAGAAAATGAAGCCTGAGATGGAGCAATGTCCATCAGGTATCGTACATGCTGATTTATTCAGAGATAATGTACTGTTTGATGGGGATGAAATCAGTGGCGTTATCGACTTCTTTCATGCTTGCAATGACTCGCTTTTATTTGATTTAGCTGTAATTGCTAATGACTGGACGGCTGACATAAACGGTCGCCATGATCAATCGAAACTTAATGCTTTGCTCGAAGGCTATAATTTAGTAAGGGTTTTTAATGATAGTGAGCGCTTACTTTTTCCTGAGTTTATGCATCTGGCCGCATTAAGGTTTTGGCTCTCAAGGTTAGAGAGCCGGTATTTGCCGGGTTACCAACAGATGTCTACCCAAGGGGATAAAACCAAAGACCCGGACGAACTAAAACGGATTATTTTATCGTTAGGCTTTATCAGCTAGCTTAAACATTTTTTGCGCCAAAGTAGTCCTCCTATAAGGAGGAGTATAACCATTTCTCTGGTTTTGTAGGAGCTGCTCTAAGCTGCGAATCGGTGCTTATAAGTTCCGCATCAGCAATGCATAAGTAAGGTCTTTTGGAGCACCTTCTGGCAACGGTATTTTCATTTCGTGCCCTGAACCTGGTGCAACATCTACCGATTGGTTTTTGCGGTTGATCATCGACTCTAGCGTAAAGGTGATGTTGCCACTGGGGGCCATTAACTCAACCGAGTCGCCAACTGAAAATCGGTTTTTAACATCTACGGTCATCAATCTATTCTCAAGGTCGACATCAAGTACTTCGCCTGCAAAAAGCTGTTTGCTAGAAACCGAATTACCCTGCTCATAGTTTTGATACTCATCGTGTACATGGCGGCGATAAAAGCCTTCTGTATAACCCCTTTGAGCGAGCTTTTCTAAATCATCCATCAACGCCATATTAAACGCTTTGCCCGCGACTGCATCATCGATGGCTTGGCGATAGACTTGTGTGGTGCGGGCAACATAGTAATAAGATTTAGTACGCCCTTCGATTTTTAATGAGTGAATACCCATTTCAGTAAAGCGCTGTACATGCTGAACCGCACGAAGGTCTTTTGAGTTCATGATGTAGGTGCCGTGCTCATCTTCATACGCGGGCATTAACTGGTCGGGTCGGCCTGGCTCTTGAAGCAGATATACTTGGTCGGTTGTGTCTCCCTCGCCAAGGGTCGGGGCTGATTGTCCAGGCGACCATTCTTCAGCTTCTGGTACGGGTTCTACTAATGGAATAACATTGCCTGCTTCATCTTCTTTTGCTTCATGGGCTTGGTATTTCCAGCGGCAAGCATTGGTGCAGGCACCCTGATTTGGATCGCGTTTGTTGATATAGCCAGAAAGGAGGCATCGTCCAGAATAGGCCATGCATAAAGCCCCATGAACAAAGACCTCTAATTCCATGTTAGGGCACTTTTCTCTAATCTCAGCGATCTCATCCAGAGACAGTTCGCGCGAGAGGATAACGCGCTCAATTCCTTGTCGCTGCCAAAAGTTAACAGAAGCATAATTGACGGCATTGGCTTGAACAGAAAGGTGAATGGTTTGGTCAGGCCATTTATCCCTAACCATCATAATAAGGCCTGGGTCAGACATAATGATTGCGTCAGGCTTCATGGCGATAACGGGTTCAATATCTTTTATATAGCTATCTATTTTGCTGTTGTGTGGCGCGATATTACTAACCACGTAAAACTTCTTACCTAGTTTGTGGGCTAACTGTATGCCTTGTTCTAGCTTTTCTAAATTAAAGTCATTTTCCCTTACACGTAAACTGTATCGAGGCTGGCCTGCATAAACCGCATCTGCTCCGTATGCAAACGCATATTGCATGTTTTTAAGCGTGCCGGCAGGCGCTAATAATTCGGGTTTTCGTGTGAAAGACATGTTTGGTATACCTGTAATAAAAAACCACTAAACAGTGTGACGCGCCACAACCTAAGCGGTAATCAAAATGAGTGTTTGAAGAGGGTGAGATAGTACAAAAAATAAATAATTTTTAATTGATTTATGTTTGTTCTTTAGTATGAACACTCTAATTTTTAGCAGTAATGTAGGGAATGAATCGAAAAGGGATTTATCGACCTTAGGATGAGCGCTTTAATTTAACGGAGAGTGATTATGGGCAAGTTAAAAACATTTCAACAGCAAATTCAAGAAACTGTAGAGAAAGGCATCGCAGCAGTTGAAGAGCAGCATAAAGCATTGGCTGAAAAGTCTTTTGGTTATGTTGAGAAAGTTGAAAAAGAAGCTAAAAGCTACAGCATCAAAACAGTTCAAGACCTACATAATGAAGCGGTAGGTACTATGTATGAGTCAATTCGTACATTCAACAAGCGTTTGAACGAATATGCGACAGATATTTTAAGCAAAGTTGAGAAAGTAGAAGACGCTGTTGAAGACGCGGTAGAGACTATTGAAGACGTTGTGACTGAGAAAAAAGCACCAGCTAAGAAGCCAACAGCTAAAAAAACGGCGACTAAGAAAACAGCGACTACTGCATAATTAATGTAGGCTGTTGGTCAAAAAAAAGAGAAGCCATTGCTTCTCTTTTTTGTGCCTAGCGAAAAACCACTGTTATTCACTTTGTTCTTGGGGACGAGAATATACTTTAGTTACGGTGCCTTAGGCTTGGCGCTAATTATCTAGCGCTTCGGTAGTTGCAGGCTCAGGTAACGCTAAAGGGTAATTATCTGCTTTTTTCTTAGTGAGAAACTCTAGGCGCTTAATGATTTTATCAAACACTAAATTAAGCACAGGAATTTCATTCCGCTTCACTTCGATATCATTTTGTATCTCAATGATTTTCTCTTTCTGCTGAGCAATTTTATTGAGAATGCTGTCGGGTATTTTTTTACCTGTACGCTCCATGTTGGCCGCTTTAGCTTCCTCTTGTTCTAACTGCCCTTTTACTACGGATATGTTGCCGTTTTTAAGTGAAATAAAATCTTTAATATCTTGCAGCTTTCGATTCAGTACTCGCACCGCATCATTTGGATGACTGTAAAGCTTTAACAAGGCCGCATCGTCTTCTTTTTGCTTTTGAGCTTCTTCTGCAAGACGAGTTTTTTCTGCTTCTTTAGCATCTCTTTCTGCTATTTCTTCTGGCGTTAGAGCAGGAGGCACGACTTTTATGACACGCCCATTGCTACCGAGTACTTCGTACCCATTTCGAACAAGGTGAGCGGGGATGTTAAGGCTGAGTGCAGTTACCCCGTTCTCATCTTTATAGCGATAAAGGTTGCCGGCATACGCACTGACTGTGTGAGTCAGGCCTATGACTAAAATAAGAAGTGAAATTGACGGTTTAAAATAACGCATTTCTGAAAATGATCTCAAACGTATAAATATTCATGTAACACTATCCTTGTTTTGAATATGGGATGTCAAAGATTAGTGGCTGCATAATAGAAGTATAGCGGTTTATCTCTAGCTGCAACACCTGTTAAGGCAAGCTGTTTAGTGAAAAGGTCGTTGATGTGAAGTGCTTCAATATAGCCCATAACCTGCGTTAAGCGTTAGAATAGCACAATGTATAGAAGAGTCGCGTAAAACCTCGACCGAGCCTCGTTCTTTTTACCCCTAATTGATTGAAGAAAAATATGGAAACCGTCCTAGAGCAGTGTATGTTGCTTGTTATTTCACTGGTTGCTAACGGGTTAAGTGCTTTGGCGGGTGGTGGCGCCGGCTTGTTACAGCTCCCCGCATTGTTATTTTTAGGTCTAGCGTTTGGCACGGCACTGGCGACACATAAAATTGCCAGTGTGGCGCTAGGAGTGGGGGCCACATTTAGGCACATTCGAGAAAAGGGCATTAATCCTGCCTTTGCAGGTTTTATACTGTTAACGGGGTTGCCGGGTGTTGTGTTAGGCGCGTTAGTTATTTTGGCGGTTCCCGATGCGATTGCTCGCTTGGTATTAGGGCTGTTTACGGCTGGTTTGGGAATATACTCATGGCGTTCCCCTCAACTAGGTCTCACCTCAAGCGTTAAACATAGAGACCTTGCGGGTTGGCTTGTTGGAGGTTTTGGTCTGTTCTTTATTGGTTTTCTGAACGGTTCAATTACGTCGGGTACAGGCTTGTTTGTTACGCTTTGGCTGGTGGTGTGGTTTGGTTTTGATTATCAGCGAGCAGTTACTTATACGTTGATTTTGGTGGGGCTTTTCTGGAACGGTTTTGGGGCCATAACACTTGTGATGCAGACGGATGTAAAGTGGGAATGGATCCCCGCCTTAATTGTGGGTGCACTGTTAGGTGGTTATTTTGGTGCCCACTTATCTATAGCTAAAGGGAGTAAGCTGGTTAAGCGATGTTTTGAGTGCGTAACGGTTGTGGTTGGCGGGTCACTGATTGTCGATGGCCTAGTGTAACCAGTGGTAAGTGAAAAACTTACCACTAGTGTGTAGCGTTAAGCTACCCCGTACTTTTCTCTGTAGGCCGCAACGCTTTCTGCATATTGGGCCATAGTTGGATCTTGCTTTAGGTATTCAAGTACTTGATTTAAATCGACAATGCTCGCAACAGGGATGCCGTAGTCGCGTTCAACTTCTTGAATCGCTGAAAGTTCACCGTTACCCTTTTCTTGGCGATTGAGTGCAATTAAAACACCTGCCGGCTCAGCGCCCGCTTGACGAATGATGTCGATCACCTCTCTAATGGCTGTTCCGGCTGTAATAACGTCATCAATGATCATTATTTTGCCTTTAAGTTCAGCGCCCACAATAGAGCCACCTTCGCCATGGGCTTTTGCTTCTTTTCGGTTAAACGCGTATGGCGAATCGATGTTGTGCTGATCAGCCAGTGCTATTGCGGTTGCTGATGCCAGAGGGATGCCTTTATAAGCAGGGCCAAATAAAACATCGTAAGCAATACCGCTCTCTTTAAGCGCCGCGGCGTAAAACTTACCGAGTTGGGCCAACGCTTGCCCTGAGTTAAATAGACCAGCATTAAAGAAATAAGGACTCGTTCGACCAGATTTAAGGGTAAACTCCCCAAATTTCAAAACATTTTGTTTGATGGCAAACTCAATAAATTCGCGTTGATACTCTTGCATAGTGGCTCTCTTAGGCGTTCTGAGACGTTTGATTGTTAAATTTTGTAGTAATGTGGGCTTTGTAGCCTCAAATAGTTCAATCAGTTCTTTTTACAAAAATGTGAATTAGGTATCATACACGCAAACGTATTAAGGGGCATCTATGCGAGTAGTATCGATTAGTGTTAACGGCCTAAAACAGGCCGCTGAAAATGGTTTTTTCGAATGGATGAAAGAGCTGGATGCCGATGTTGTGTGTGTTCAGGATCTTTTGGCACGTACTTACGAGTTCGATGATGAACTTTTTCACCCAGAAGGGTATGAAGCCTATTTTATTGATGGCGAAAACCCAGAAGACGGTGGTGTAGGCATCTATTCAAAGCATTTTCCGAAAGCGATCATGTATGGTTTTGCGTATGAGCCGGCAGATCGGCAGGGTCGTTTTATACAGGCAGACTTTGATAACGTTAGTGTCGCTGCCATGTTGGCGCCTTGTGCATTAGGTAATGATGAGAAGCAAGCGGAAAAAGACGGTTTCATGAATGCCTTTATGGAGCATTTGCAAAAAACACTGCGCAAGCGTCGGCAGTTTATTTTCTGTGCCAATATGCAAACCGCTCACTTAGTGACTGATGCCAGTAGCAAATACCATAAAATGGAAGTATCTGGCTTCTTGCCTCATGAGCGTGCATGGTTTGACGAAGTATTTGATTCACTTGAGTATATTGATGCGTTCCGTGAAGTGAATAAAGAGAAGAAACAGTACACGTGGTGGCCAGAGTGGGCGAAAGGCTGGAGAAAGCAAGCCGGTTGGCGTACTGACTATCAGATCGTGACCCCCGGTTTGCGTAACGCCATTCTAGATGGTTACATTGAGTCGGGTACACGTTTTTCTGATCATGCGCCGGTTATCATGGATTATGATATCGAGATTTAAACGACCCATCTAGTTCATTATCCTTAGATGGGTGATGAACGCTTATGATTGCTTAGTCAACTGTTAGTATTGACAGTTATTCCCCTGTTTATATTTTAGTACTCTGATGCTTTATAAGGTTTTTATCGGAGTACTTATGCTTTGTAATACAAAATGGATTTTACCTTTCGTTATTCTAGTCAGTGCTTGTAGCGAAACAGAAAACCTCCAAGCAGTCCCAACACCTCAAGCAGCCAAAACAAACAGCCCTGTCCATACACCACCACAAGATAGGCGAAGCTATAAAAGCGTTGAGCTAAAAAATAATCTCAAAGTTCTTCTTGTTTCAGACCCTGAAACCGAACGCTCGGCCGCAGCTCTGGCTGTAGGGGTAGGGAGTGAGCAAGACCCTGATGACAGCTTGGGCTTGGCTCATTTTGTTGAACACATGTTATTCCTAGGTTCTGAAAAATACCCGTCACCTCATGGCTTCAAGCAGTTTATGACGCAAAATGGAGGTATGTATAATGCCTACACGACGGCAGATCAAACAAATTTCTTTTTTGAAGTGAGTGCAGCCAGTTTAGAGCCGGCATTAGATCGTTTTTCTCAATTCTTTATATCACCTACGTTTGATGAACATTATATTGATAGCGAACTCAAAGTCGTCGATGCCGAGTATCAAATGCTAAAAGGTAATGACGGTTGGGTTAGTATGTCGCTAATGAAACCTGCTGTTCATCCTGAGCACTCATTTTCTCGGTTTGAAGCGGGTAGTAGCCAAACTTTAGCGGGAGATAATATTAACCCAATTAAAAATAGTGTGGTCGATTTTTATAAAACCTATTATGCCGCTAATGCAATGACGCTGGTTGTGTTGGGGAAAGAACCGATAGAAAACCTGCAAAAACAAGTAGAGAAGAATTTTTCAGCCATCCGAACTAAAGCCGCGACACCTAAAAGGGCCACCCTTGAAGTAGGTGACGTCGTTATTGAGCCCTCTTTGTTCTTAAAATCAAAACAGCCGCAGCTTTTAACGATGGAGTTGAATAACCCTCAGCCACAAATGACCTTATCATTTTCTGTGCCCGCTTTTGCGACGCATTATCAGGAAAAACCAGAAGAATTTATTGCTAATATATTGAACGACAACGATAAAGGCGGCCTTAAAGCTCGATTGAAAGAGAAAGGCTGGGTCAATAATATGATAGCAGGTAGTCGCTTAAGCACTCGAAGCTACGCAACCTTTGATATTCAGTTTGCACTAAGCGAAGAAGGGATGAATCACTATACTGACATAGTGGGTGCGGTATTTCAGTATTTAAGGTTAATAAAACAAGAGGGTATTTCTGAAGAACGTTATAGCCAGCAGCATCAGCGTGTGGCTGAACTATTTCGTTTTCAGGAGAAAATTCCCGCCATTGCTTATGTGGGAGAATTAGCCAATAACTTGCAAAGTTATCCTGCAATAGATGTGTTCTCAGGGCCCCGTTTGATGGTGCGTTACGATGCATCAGTTATCAATGAATATTTCAATTACCTGACCCCTGAAAACGTATTGATTTCATTAAGTGGTACAGGCAAGCCGCTTGAGCAACGGGATGAATGGTCTGGACATCAATATAGCCTTTCGACGATGAGTGTTGAAACTATCGCTCCATGGCAAACGCAATCATTCGTTAGCGACTTATCTTTACCAACCGTAAATATCACGTCAATCGCTGAACACTCGGCTCCCCCCACGCTTGAGTCGGTTGAAATGGATATGTCTAATGCTCCAACGGGCGGTGCTGAGCCGAACGTAATCAACCAAGAGCAAGGCTTTGCAATGTGGTACAAGCAAGATGACACATTTAAGGTGCCTAAAACGGACACCTATTTCATGCTGGAGTCATCTGCGCTAAAGGTCAGCCCCAAGGTGACTGCAATGAAAGGGCTTTATATCATGATGATCAATGAAGTACTTCTATCCTCATCAAGCCAGTTTCGAGATGCCGGCGTGCAACACACTATTCATCCTACTAAAAGAGGTATTAATCTTTCGCTTTCGGGCATGACTGAACCACAACCTGCATTACTCGATATCATGTTAAAGGCTGTGACGAGTCACTCGTTCACTGAGCAGAATTTTACGATCGCTAAACAAAATTTATCATCAATGTACCAGCAATATAATTCGAGCCAGCCCATTGATAAGGTGATGAACGCGATTACTGTCACGTTAGACCCTTTAGTTTGGGAGGTGAGTGAACTTAAAGCAGAGCTTAAATCACTTAGTATTGAAGATGTTCGTGCCTACCAAACCGCTTTTTTATCTCAGTTGGAGGTCACGGGTTTATCTCATGGCAGCCTTAATCAAAGCCAAGCTTTACAGTTAGGCAATCAGGTAAAAAAAGTACTGAAAATAACTGAAAATGGTGCTGCAATGCCTCAGCCACAAGTGATAAACCTACCACAAGATGAGCGCTGGTTAAGAACACTTGAAGGTGATAATAGCGGTAATGTTGCCGTGGTACTTTATAGTCAGGTTCAACAGGGTACGGTTAAAGAGGCTGCTTCTGTTCGATTATTAGGTTATTTGCTGCAATCAGAGTTATTTAATACCCTGCGTACAGAACATTCTATGGGCTATATTGTAGGGGCCGCCCCAATGCCCGTTTATAATGTCGATGGTTTAGCGATTTATGCCCAGTCCCCCAATCTATCAGCAACAGACGTACAAAAAGAGCTAGAAATAGAATTAAACGGAATGAATGCTAAGATTGAGGCCTTGAGTGATGAGGTGTTTGATAATGTTAAAAAAGCATTAGTCTCATTCTTAACCCAAGAGCCCAACCTAAAAGCACGCTCTGACTTTTACTGGACGAAAATAGCCTTAAAATCCCCGCCTTTTTTACAGAAAGAGTCGTTAATTAAAACGTTAGAAAATCTAAGTAAAGCAGACTTCGTTGCTTTCTGTCATCAGCTCTTATCTGGGGAAACCAGTAATGGCTTAGTAATACACTCTCAACCAGCAACAAAAAGTATGACCACGGGTAATAAATTTAAAATAATCAGTGACTTGGCTGTATTTAAAGGGAATGCTAAGTATGTCACAGAGTAGAGGGTGCGCTCTATGGCTTTAGTCTAATTTGTACTTGTTTGTAAGGGACTTATATTTTAGCCTGTTAGAGGTGTTCATATACACTAACAGGTTAATTTATTGCTGTATAAATAAGGGACTTGCTCAGGGGAATAGAGTGTTTGATGATAAGGATATAGGGTTTATTTCTACATTTATTACAGATAGCCTTGAGGGCGAGGGCGAGGGCGAGGGCGAGGGCGAGGGCGAGGGCGAGGGCGAGGGCGTAGCCAGTTTACTTAATTCGCTTAACAAACGAATACCAATTAGTGATGCAAGTTACTGGATACTCAAAAAAAATAATATCATATCAGACTATTATTGCTTGAAGTACCGCTATCAAACATCCGCAACGGGCGTGTTTTTTCTTGAGCACGCAACAGAAGAATATTGGAATGTTGAAAAACCTGATACTCATTGCTTAACTTGCTTGAACAACCTGCAGAAGGTTATAAATAGAGAGGTTCCATGCTATGAAATACATGAGCATATAGGTATTTTACAAGCTATTAAGGTTGATCTGCCAGACTCTTTAACAGAGTCAAGAGTGGTCTATAGTTTTCAGTTCTCAATCACCGAACAAAAATTAAAACCTTCTGATAAGCAGGTTTTAAAATGCTTGTTACCGGTGTTTTTTCATGCCGTTCGACAGCTTGGTCGGAGCACAGGTAATCAGTGTCTATTATCTAAGCGAGAAATTGCCGTATTAGAGTGGATTAAACAAGGTAAAAGTACCTGGGATATTAGTCAGGTGCTAAGCATCACAGAGCGAACCGTTAACTTTCATGTTAAGAATATTTTCAAGAAGCTAGGGGTGGTGAGTAGAGCTCAGGCGGTGGCGGTAGCGATTGATTTAGGGGTTATTAAATCGTTTGTGCTGAGGGATAAGGTGGAGTTTGTTGAGTAGTAGCGAGACTGCATGTTTAGGATGGAGTGAAAAGAGGGTTGCATATAGAAAGCATGCAACCCATAGCTGCTTTACCAATTAAGTGGTGATACATAACTATTAAAACCATAATCGTAACTAGGTCCCCAGATATTGCTTAGTTGGGTATTGCTTAAGGGTAAGAGAACACCGCCTGATACTTGCTCTATATCAGTCTTGTTTAACGTTTTCATTTTTATTCCTTAAAGATTTGTTTGTTGTTTTGCCGATAGGATTAATTCCCTTCAGCAGAACAGTTATCTAAAAAATAATGTGAGGATGTAATGGTTCTTAATGATAGTTAACTCTTTGTTTCAAAAGTATATTGTTATAGGTTTTTAAATTTTTTGATAATCATCGAGTTAATTTCCTGTAAAAATTGGCGATTCTTGACTACTGCATATTCTGCATTATCATGCGGCAAATGCAGTTATGGGCTATGTGCCATACAGAATTTTAATTAAGTAGGGTTATTTGGCTATTAATGCAGCGTATATTGGATAGGTAATGGAATAAAATTATGAGAGTACTCTTGGTTGTTTTAGCATTTCTACTTACTTCATGCATGTCACTGAAAGCCATAAATGAAGATCAGTATACTAACTTTGAATATGATAAATTCAATTTACCCTACTCTGAAATAGAAAAAGGAAATACTGAATCTCACACTCTGTGTAAAATTGATTCAAGTTGTGCTTCTGCATCTGTATCAATTATTTTGAATAATAAATATGGCGTTAAGTTGTCTGAAGTTGAGGTTTGAGCGCTTACAACTCAGGAACAAAAGGCTCTAGTTCTTTTGCGCTTTTTATCAGTATCATTGCGGGTGTTTTGAATATTATTTTTATAAATTTATCAATTCCTTTGCAACAGTTAATGGGGTCCTTGTTATAAAAATACGCTATCGGTAGCGACTATTTTTGAAACGTTTAAAGGGTGTTTTATATATCAGGTGACGAAATATGTTTCACTAATATTTAAGGTTATATAAAGGCAAACGATGCTTTAAACAAACTTACGATAATGCTTGTTTTTCCTTCCGCAACCTATTAATAATCTTGAGGGTCGAAAAAGTAAAATAAAATATTAGAAAGCCTAATAGAGTAGAAATAACATCGTATATATCAAAATAAGTATCGATTATAAAAAGCTGAGCAAATTCATAGATGAGGAAGCCTGCGGTCATCGCGAGTGCGTTTTTCAGCGCGTCTTTAAAACCCCGCAAAGCTAAGAACGCTAACGGGACAAAGTAAGCCGCAATGAAGCTAGGAAAAGCGCCAAATATAATCTGTGTAATGCTTCCGCAGTCACATTCAGATCGGAAGTTATTTACAGAACCATCTAATACAATAGCCGTACACAGAATGAGAGCGAAAGCGATTTTTTTGTGTACGGCATTAACTTTAAATATCTCCCTCAAAAAATAAAAGAAATCACGCAATGATAATTTATTCAAATCTATCTTCTTTAGTTTGATATCTTATAATAGATAAACGATTGACCTAGATATTGACTACGCCAATCGTTTATAGCTGGGAAGTTATATACTTTCGGCTTTATCTGAGCAAGTAATTGACAGATGACTGCATTGAAATCCAACTCTTGTTGATATAATTATTTATACCATTCAATCCACCAACTGCATCGTACATATATGGTGAAACGAATGTCCCTACTAAGAATGGGGCAACCCAGCCGCCACTTACATCTTCAATCTCATTCAAGCTTAGTTCTTTCATTTTCATTATCCTTAATTAATTTTTTGAGTAAATTCCATTCTTGAGCGCGCATTCTCAGATGGCCAAAATATCCTACTTGAATTTTTCAAGCTTAATAACTGTCAAAAGTAACAGGTTTTGTGATGGTTTATTTGTAGATAATGACAACTACACCAATAAAGGGGCAGCTACGCTTTAAGCGTCACAATAATACTTTACCAAGTCCAAGATGAGCTAGAGTAAGATGTGTATGGAGACGAATAGTCGTTATATGAAAATGAATAGCTAGGAGCCCAGTTGAACTGTCCATAGCTAACCCAAATATTGCTCAGTTGAGTATCATTTAAAGCGTATAATGCGCCGCCAGAAATTTCATTTACTTGTACATTTGTTAATTCTTGCATGTTAAATATCCTTAATTATCAATAAGATTTTCGATAATAGTTACTTTTTAAATATGTGCTTTTATCTATGCACAAAATAAAGGTTATAGAAATATATTTATTCTTGTAACTGTCAATAATGACAGCTAGGTATATGCGCCTGGTTTTTGTACACTCATGTAAGAATGCTAAATTTCCTAACCGGAGCTGACAATGAGCGATAATACTAAATGGATGTTTGTTTTTAATAAATGCTGGAAGGGAGTGCTTAGCTTTGTATTAATAATGGGAGTGGTGCCTCTTGCATGGTGTAATAATGCGGACTTCAGTAAGCCATCGTTACATGAAGCAAATAAAAACCGTGCCCCTGCCGTGATAGAGCAGGTAAAGGGATTTACTTTGTGGTACAAGCAAGATGATGTCTATTTGGTTCCAAAAACCAATGTCTATTTTATGCTGGAACCTGCTACGGTAAAAATGAATGCTGAAATGTCAGCTATGAATATCCTTTATTCAATAGTGATTAATGAGGCATTATTGCCACTTTCAAGCCAATTTCGTGATGCTGGCGTGTTATATAATGTTCACCCAATTCACCGGGGGCTTAGTGTTTCTCTGTCTGGTATGACTAAACCTCAGCCTGAACTCTTAGAAAAAATGTTAACTACAATAGTGAGTAATCAATTTACTGAGCAGCAATTCGTGCTTGCTAAAGGGCAAATGGAAAGGTCTTATCAGGCATTCCAGGCTAGCCAGCCGATAAATAAGGTTATGGGGGAAATAATAGCTACCTTGGACCCTTCAACATGGAGTATGCATTCATTACACGATGCATTGGCACAAATTAGCCTTAAGGACCTTCGTGACTATCAATATCGTTTTTTGTCTCAGTTACAGGTGACTGGTTTGGCTCACGGTGATTTGGATAAGAAAATGGCCATTCGGATGGCTGGGCAGATAAAAAGCATGTTAAGCATAGCCAAAAATGGCGCAGTAATACCCCCATATAAGGTAATTAAGTTACCACAATCGGTTAACTGGCTCAGACTATTAAATGAAGATCAACCTGATACCGCTGTAGTGATTTACAGTCAGGTTACACACAATACTCTTAAAGAAATTGTGCCGCTTCGTTTATTGGGTTACATGTTGCAGTCAGAGTTGTTTAATATATTACGTACAGAAAAGTCAATGGGTTATATCGTCGGCGCGTCACCTCTACAAGCTTATAATATTGACGGCCTTGCTATTTATGCGCAATCACCTAACCAGACTGCGCTAGAAATACAAAAAGAGTTAGAATCAGTTTTAAAAGGTATGGACGCACGTATTGCTAATTTAAGTGAAGACGATTTTAGTCAGTTTAAATATGCTTTACGTTCATTTCTAACTAAGGAGGTTAATCTTAAGGCTAGGTCTGATTTCTATTGGATGCAAATAGCATTAAATTTTCCTCCTTATTTGCAGAAAGAGCGGGTAATTGAATTTATTAATCAATTAAGTAAGGCTGATTTCTTAGCATTCTTGCATGGGTTTTTATTTGCTGAGTCGAGCAGTAGGCTAGTTGTATATTCTCAGCATAAAAATATGGGAAGGGTAACAGATGATAAAACTCAGGTGATAAATAACTTGGTTGAATTTAAAGGCGGTGCTGATTATTTTTAGGCGTAAGCTGTTTCATTCTATTGACCTCGATATTTAAATCGAAATATTTTGATTTAAATATATCGCATCAAAATAATGGTTATTGGCTATTAATTATTGAGCCAGATTTGACCATCGTTAAAAGTGTCGCCTATAAAAGTCCCTCCAAAATAAGCAAGAGTTGAGAGTTATCAAGTTCTTGCAGCGAGTCTGTAACGGGTTGTAGTTGTTTTGAGTTCATATCAAATGGATGTTTCATTATTTATGTCCTTTGCAGGTGATTTATGAGAGAGTCACAACACCGCTTAACCGCGCGGCTGTAAATATCCTGCAAGACTACTTGGACGTTAGTAACTGTCAGAAATAACAGGTAATGAATGTGTTTTTAGTGGGTTGATAAAACGAGGTGTTTAAACAGTCATGATAGAAATAACTCCCGGAATGACCATTAGAGCTAAGCCTGCATAGAAATACGGGTTTCTTTGTAATTTAGGAACAAAAGGATCTAACTCTTTGGCACTTTTTATCAGTACCATTTCGGGTGTTTTGAATGTTATATAAGATATAAATACCCCCCCCAAAAGGAAGCAGGCAAAAATAGGCTTATCTTCTGAAAAGTTATAGATAGATAAGAAAAATGATATTACACCACCTGTAGCGACTATTTTTGAAACGGTTGAAGGGGTCATCGGTATACCTTGAATGGAGTGAATACTAGTATGGATTGAAGGCGGGAGTGAAAACTATTCCCGCCTTAATTTAGCTAACTAGTTATAGTACCAGTTAGAGAATGCATTATAGCCTACAGTGCCTATACCGTACCCTAAGCCTGCTGAAAAACCTAACGCTCCTCCTATTAAACCTCCTCTTGTTGCGCCAATTGTTGACCCAGTAAAGGCTGCTCCTCCAACGGTCCCGAGCATTCCACCCCATGTAAAGCCTGTAGCTGCATTGTCATACCATGCTCCACCACTTACATCTTCAATCTCATTCAAGCGTAGTTCTTTCATTGTCATTATCCTTAATTAATTTTTTGAGTAAATTCCATTCTTGAGCGCGCTTTCTCAGATGGCCAAAATATCCTACTTGAATTTTTCAAGCTTAATAACTGTCAGAAGTAACAGGCTTTGTACCTGTCACTTCTGACAGTTACCTTCCCCTCTTTTCTCAATCATAATCACCCCCAAAGAATGTTGTCCACAGAATCAATAGGGAAGTTATGTCTGATTCGTTGTTCAGGGAAGAAGTGATTGAAAACCAACGGGAACGTTTATGGGGTGATTTAATTATTTCCCAGCCGCTCTCTTATTATGTGCTGAGTGCCGTTGCGATTTTGTTTGCAATTTTATTGATAAGCCTTCTATTTATGGGAAGTTATGCCCGTAAAGAGTCTGTAAAAGGGTATTTGGCCCCTGATCTTGGTTTGGTAAAAGTCTACGCTCCGAGAGAAGGGGTTTATGCTCAGGTTCATGTTAAACAAGGTGAGAAGGTAGAAGAAGGGCAAATACTGTTTACCGTGGTTGATGAAACGGTATTAAGCAGTGGCGATGATATTGATTCTGTTATTCTGCAACAATTGAATAAGGAAGAAGTGGTAATTGATGCACGTATTGAGCGGGAAGCGCTACGGTTAAGCTCTGAAACAAAGCGATTAAAGGCGCGTATTCAAGGAGCTCACGGAGAAATTAAGCAACTTATCGAACAACAAAGTATTCAAAAAGAGCGACTTCTGTTATCAGAAAAACAGTATAAAGCGATGAAGTTACTGGCAGATGATGCCCTTGTTGCTGAAACCCGCTACCAAGAACAATATGAGCAGCATTTAACAGACCGCCAGCAGGCCGCCGATATATCCCGTCAGTTACTCAGTCGTCAGAATGATTTAATGGCAACTGAATTTGAACTGGAACAACTGCCCGATAGCAGTGCAGAGCGTATTGCTGAACTAGAAACTCGAAAAATTGATTTGGTTCGACGGCGTGTTGAAATTGACGGGCGGCGGAGCTTTATTGTTCGTGCGCCGGTTAGTGGTCGGGTTTCCAGTTTGCAAATAACCGCAGGGCAGGCAGTGGTTCCTAATAAGCCAATATTGGATCTTTTGCCTGAAGGGGCATTGTTGCAGGCGGAGTTGTTTGTACCTAGCCGTGCTATCGGCTTCATTTCTACTGAGCAATCAGTGAAGTTGCAGTATCAGGCCTTTCCTTATCAACGCTTTGGTATTTATGATGGTACGGTGATGAAAGTTACTGAGTCTATTCTTTCTCCTTCCGATGCACCCTCACCTTTAAGGTTACAAGAACCTGTTTATAAAATTTCTGTGATGTTGGATGAACAGACGGTTTCTGCCTATGGAAAGGCCTTACCACTACAGGCGGGTATGTTGCTGGATGCGGATATTATTGTTGATAGCCGAACGCTGGTTGAATGGATTCTTGACCCGCTGTATAGCCTGCAAGGGGTGTTGTAATGAGCGCTTCTTTAAGTTTATTGAAATTTTCTGGTCGAAAAACGCTACCGATAACTTTGCAAACAGAAATGGCTGAGTGTGGTCTGGCATGTTTGTCTATGGTGGCGGCTTATCATGGTTATGAAGCAGACTTAACCAGCCTTCGTCATAAATACCCTATTTCTTTAAAAGGCGTTACCCTCAAGAGTTTGATGGATATCTCTGACAAAATGGGTATGGCTGCTCGTGCGCTTCGCCTGGACATTGGTGATATGGATAAATTACAGCGCCCTGCGGTATTGCACTGGGATATGAACCACTTTGTGGTATTGAAGTCTGTTGGTAATCAAAAAATAACCATCCATGACCCTGCTCAGGGTGAAAGGGTTTTGAGTTTTGATGAAGTGTCAAAACACTTTACGGGTGTGGCATTGGAGTTAACACCCACGCGATCTTTTGAGCCTAAAGTAGAGCAGCAGCGCTTGCATTTGAGTGACTTCTGGCGAAACGCTTCGGGCCTTAAGCGTGGATTAATTCAACTCTTGTTGCTTTCGGTTGTACTTCAAGCGTTTGCGCTTATTTCCCCGTTTTATATGCAGCTAGTGGTTGATGAGGTGATTGTTAGCCATGATGCAGACTTACTCAAGGTGCTGGCATGGGGGTTCTTATTACTGGCGCTGATTAAACTGAGTACTGATGCACTGCGTTCTTATGTGATTTTGCACATCAGTAATATGCTGAGTTTTCAAATGGGGGTTAACCTGTTTCGTCACTTGGTTCGTTTGCCCATGGACTTTTTTGAGAAACGTCATATCGGTGATGTGGTGTCTCGCTTTGGTTCGTTGAACCAAGTACAGGAGCTGTTAACCACAGGGGTGGTGACGGCGATTGTTGATGGGGCGATGGCAATTACTACCTTGGTAATGATGATTATTTATGCCCCTGTTTTGGCTGTTGTTGTAACGGTGGTGGTGGCTATTTATGGGATCATTCGTTATGCACTCTATAGACCTTTACGCCAGCTAACGGAAGAGGGCATTGTTGCGAAAGCGAAAGAAGACTCGAACTTTATGGAAAGTATTCGGGGTATCCAGAGTATCAAGATTTTCGGGCGCGAGGCAGACCGTCAAACACTTTGGCAAAACCGTTATGCCGAGGTCGTTAATACCGGTATTCGCTTGGGTAAAGTGAACATTGCGTATAGCACCATCAATAACCTGTTATTTGGCTTGGAAAATGTATTGGTAATTTATCTGGGTGCGCAGTTAGTGCTGGATAATGCGTTTTCTGTGGGTATGTTATATGCCTTTATTTCTTACAAGGGGCAATTCACTGATAAAACGGTAGCGCTAATTGAAAAACTAATTGAATTCAAAATGCTGGGGTTACACCTTAACCGTATTGCAGATATTGCGTTAACTGAAAAAGAAAAAGCCTTAGAGCTTGAGAGTGTTAGGAGCGAACCTATCGAAGGTAACTTAGCGCTAAAGGGCATTAGCTATCGTTACTCTGAGTCTGAGCCTTGTATTTTTGAAAATGTCAGCATGAGTGTGGCACAGGGTGAGTCCGTTGCGATTATCGGGCCTTCTGGCTGTGGGAAAACGACCTTGATGAAGGTGATGATGGGCTTGTTTGAAGCCTCTGCCGGTACTTTGTTGGTTGATGGCAAAGAACTTGATAGCTCAGGTGTGCGAAATTTTCGCTCTCAGGTTGCCGCGGTTATGCAGGATGATCAGCTTCTGTCGGGCACGGTGGCAGATAATATCTGCTTTTTTGATTCTACCCCTGATCTTGAACGAATTGAATATTGTGGTCAGTTAGCGTCTATTCATCATGATATTGAAGCGATGCCCATGCGTTATAACAGCCTGGTGGGCGATATGGGGACGACCTTATCTGGCGGACAAAAGCAGCGTTTATTACTGGCGCGAGCACTCTATCGTAAACCCAAAATTTTGTTTCTGGATGAAGCGACCAGTCACTTGGATACACAGCTTGAATATTTTGTTAATGAAGCCGTTAAAAAATTGGATATTACACGGATTATTATTGCTCACCGACCAGAAACCATTCAATCAGCCGATAGGGTATTAGTTTTTGAGCAAGGACAGTTAATGGATGTTACTCAGCAGATTGCCTCGGCTAATCGTTCTGTGGATGTGCCTGCAACACAAGGACCGGAAACCAAGGAAGGGTAGTTGTATAATGATAAGGATTTTATTAGTGCTGCTACTCTGTGCGGCCTCACTAAACATTAGTGCCCATACGTTACTTGAAATTTATGATATGGCACGCCAGCATGACCCCGAATTTAAGTCTCAGACGCTTGCTATTCTGGCAGCGAAAGATGTGTTGCCTCAGTCGAGAGCTGCGTTACTACCCACACTATCTGTTAGTGGTAATACGCGTAAAGTTTATACTTCAAACGAAGATGTTTTTTTAGGCAATGTATTGAGTTCGGGGGGGCTTCCCGTGCCAGTAACGGGAGGTGTCTCTAATGACTATAATGCCTATAGTTATTCTGCAGAGCTTGATCAGCCGATATTTGACCCTCAAAAATGGTACCGCTATAAACAAGGACAGGCGCTTTTTAATCGACAAGAGTGGGAACAGGTGATCGTTGAGCAGGATTTAATGGTTCGAGTAACAAAAAGCTATTTTAATGTTTTGCGTGAGATGAATGAGTTAACCAGTTTGAAAGCAGAGAAACGGGCTGTTAAAAAACAATCTGAACAACTACAGCGTCATTTTGAAGCGGGCTTGGTTAATATGACGGATGTTTATGAGGTTAAAGCGGCTCTCGATCGTATTAGAGTGAGAATTATTCAGGCTAATAACCGCTTGCAAGCTCAGCTTGAAGTGCTAATTGGCTTAACAGGACGAGCTGATATAGAGGTTCAAAGGGTGTATGACCAACTTAGCGTTGAAGAAATAAAACCTTCCAATGAGCAGTCATGGAAAACGTTAGCGTTACAAAATAATGCAGAATTAAAAGTGGCTGACATTGATATTGCTGCAGCAAAAGAAAATAAAAATGCAGCAAGGTCTGAGTATCTGCCAACGGTCAGTGTTTCTGCGTCTTATTTTGCTGATGATACCGCTGCCGGCGGGCGTGGTAAGGCATTGTCTGAAACTTCGGCTATTTCTTTAAATCTTAATATGAAATTATTTCAGGGTGGGGCCGTTAGCTCCCGAAGTCGCGAGGCGTCATTACGAGTGGATGAAGCAAGAACAAAATATCTGGATAAGATTCGGGAAGTTGAGCAAAACACGACAACATTGTTCCGAACTATTTATGCCGATGTGGAGACCGTGAGTATGTTAAAGTTGACCGTGAACTCTCAGGAAGAAGCCTTAAAGGCTGTAAAAGCTGGGTATCGAATGGGCATTAGAAATGCGGTGGATGTATTGCAGGCTCAAAAAGCGATGTTTCTGGCAAAGCGTACTTTAATTGATGCAACGTATAGTTATGTTAGTAATGTGATTGCCTTAAAGCGTCTGGCAGGTGTTGTAGATAGAGATAGTCTTGTCTTGGTTGATGGTTGATGGTTGATGGTTCCAAAAAAAGTAAAAGCACTGATGTTAGATTTATGGGATTCTTTATCTGAAGTGGCTTTTGTGAAATCACTGCTCCAGTCAAAAAACTTGATGCTTCTAATGATTGTGGGAGTCTCGCTATTTGCTGGGTTGTTCCTGTTTTTGTATAGAATGGCGCAATGAACAGCAAGTTGTGATACAGCTTGCTGTTATATTAATATTTTTTGCTTAGTGCAGAACTTTATTATTCTGACTCTTTATCAATTGTAAATATTACCTCCTCATCAAGAATGTCAAAAAAATCATTGTGCTTTATTTTATAGCGACCATAGGCAGGGTCATCAATTAATGCGTAAACGGTGTTTCCCCCGCTTAAAACGGCAAAACGCCTAATGCCTGTATAGTTGAGGGGGATAATAATCGGAAACTTGGTAATCTGATCAGAGCCTTTAAATATCTGAATGAAGTCTTTTCTATCTAGCATAAAGCCGTTTCCCTGATAACCTAGGTTGTCTACATATAACTTCATATCAAGTAGAGAAAAACCATACCTCTCTGCGATTATATCTTTTTCACCGTTATTAAAGAGTCCAGACATGACTTCTAATTCTGATATTTTTATTCCAAATTTTCGTTTTAATACAGTTGATATGCTTGAAGATGCGCAACTAAAATCTGCTTGGCAATAGGTTAGGTCGGGTATTTTTCCTACTTTGAATTCTGGAAGGTTAGATTGCGTGATCGTTTGAGAATCAAAGTCTGGGTATTGATTGATGTCTATCACATGCTGTGTCGTGCAAGATGAAATAACCAAGGTTGAAATTAATAAAAATAAACGCATCATACTTCCTCGACTTTCCTATAAATGGTCAAACTGAAAAAACAATAATTAAGGCAATGGCTAACCAAAAAGCTATCTGAATCCCTATAAGCTGTCGGTTAAAGTTGGCTACATTATCTTTCGTGATGAGCAGGTTGTTGGCTAGGTAATAATAAACTCTGGCAAAAACAACATCGCTGCCTATCGACAAAATAAAAAACAGACTCCAGTGATAAGTCGATGCACCAATAGCTAAAATAGTAGAGGCTATCACTGTGGGTATGGCGACGCGATGTACTGATTTTCTGGAAACATTAAGGCTTTTATTAGTGCTTACCACTTATTTATTTCACTCGCTTAAAAATGGCAAGGGCACCAATATCCTGTCCAAATGTCGCTTGTTTAGTTTCAAAACTAACCAGCTCCCAGCCTTGTTCCCCGTAGGTGTTTAATTTTTCGTTCAATAAGGCGACATCAAAGGCACCGGTAACAAACTTTCTTTTATCAAAGCGAACGGTTTTATATTCCCAATTCATGTATATCTCTACTATGGGCTATTTTTATATGAGTAATTGTGGGGCAAGGAATGAGCTTACAGGAATAAATAAGTGTTTATAACTGTCAGAATTGACAGGTGCTCGTATCTATATTTTTATTTATACTGCTTGTTACGCTGTAAAAAATAATGGCTATGGGTTTACAGTTATGGATATTAAAGTGGCTGTAGGTTTTTTTCTTGTATCTGCCTTTATGCTTGTCACAGTTTCGTTTGTTTTAATAAAGCTACTTCGAAAATTCATGAAGCCCAAAAACATAAATGGAAACTTTACTAACGCATTGACTGCAAGCGAGATATTATCTGCATCCTTGCTAGTCTTTATGCAAATGTTAATGTTCACTTCTGTGCATACCCTCCCTGGTAGCTGGGTCGCTCAAATATCGGAGGGTTTTGGTGGAAAGGTTGCTGTTGGCGTCTTAATGATGATTCTGTTTCCGCCAATGGTACATGTGCTAGATCGATATGTGTGGTTCAGTAAAAAAGGGAAGACGCCTCCCCTTTAATTACTTCTGCCGTCAACGTTACGAGTTCAAAGCCGCTTGTTGAAGTTCAAACAGCTCATCAATGCCTTTTCTAGCCAGCTTCAGCATGGCGTCAAACTCATCCTGATTAAATGACTCGCCTTCTGCAGTGCCTTGAATCTCAATAAACCCGCCTTTATCCGTCATCACAACATTCATGTCAGTCTCAGCCGCGGAGTCTTCTGGGTAATCAAGATCCAATACAGGGCTTCCTTCATAAATACCCACAGAAATAGCGCCAATCATCTGCTTCAAGGGTGATTGTTTTAGCTTACCTTTTTCTACTAGGTTGTTAAGGGCATCGGCTAATGCAACACAAGCACCAGTGATAGATGCGGTTCGAGTGCCGCCGTCAGCCTGAATAACATCGCAATCGATTGAAATTTGTCTTTCACCTAAAGCTTCTAGGTCAACGGCGGCTCTTAAAGAGCGACCAATAAGACGCTGTATCTCAACGGTTCTGCCTGTTTGTTTACCGCGGGCGGCTTCTCTAGACATGCGAGAGCCGGTTGAACGTGGCAGCATACCGTATTCAGCTGTTACCCAGCCTTTTCCTTGCCCTCTAAGAAAGCGAGGTACCGACTCATCGATACTGGCGGTACAAATCACTTTAGTATCACCAAATTCAATTAATACTGAGCCTTCAGCGTGTTTGGTGTAATGACGGGTGATTTTGATGTCTCTGGCTTGTTCTGGCGCGCGTCCGCTAGGTCTCATTCGTGGTTTCCTAAAATAGAAGATGGATATCGATAGCCATTGATTTAGCAGGCTTCGATAGGGGTAATATTAAATCTGACGCACATTTTAACATTTAACGCCGTTAAATGATGAAAAAATTAAACCAGATGTAGTAATGCTCGCTATGGCACAAAAACAATAGAGGTGGGTTTCTGTTGGTGAACTGGGTAGAATCAGTTTTAAATGGTCGATAACGACGAGTAACTGAATGTAAGTGGTTTTAGGAGCAATTAATGATTCAAAGTATGACAGCATTTGCCCGTGAGGCGTCGCAGGGTGATTGGGGTACATTAACCTGGGAGATCAGGTCGGTTAATCATCGCTATCTTGAACCGCACTTTAAACTACCCGAAAACTTAAGAGAGATAGAGCCAAACCTAAGGGAAGGTCTGCGCAAGCATCTTAATCGAGGTAAGGTTGAATGCGCATTGCGTTGGCAGCCAGCCGAAAAAACGGGTCAAGGCCTCGATTTGAACTTAGAGTTAGTCAAAGATATTAATCAAGCGGCTAATCAAATAAACCGAATACTGGATAACCCTGCACACCTTAACGCGCTTGATCTGCTGCAATGGCCGGGTGTTATGCAAACTGCACAAGTTGATGCAGCTCCACTGAAGCAGGCCGCGTTAGCGTCTTTTGATATCGCGTTAAAAAACCTAGTGGATACCCGCACCCGAGAAGGTGAGCAGCTAAAGCCCTTGTTCGATCAGCGGCTAGATGCCACCAGTGCGATTGTCACAGATGTTAGAGATAGACTTCCTGCAATTCTTGCAGCTCAGCGTGAGAATATTCAAGCCCGTTTCGAAGACGCCAAGTTAGAACTTGATGCAGCTAGAGTAGAGCAAGAAATGGTGATGCTAGCGCAAAAAACAGACGTTGCAGAAGAGCTAGATCGTCTTGATGCTCATGTAAAAGAAGTACGCTCGGTGCTCAATAAAAAAGGGGCGATAGGGCGTCGTCTTGATTTCTTGATGCAAGAACTGAATCGCGAAGCAAATACGCTGTCTTCTAAGTCTATCGTGACTGACACCACTAAAGCAGCGGTTGAGCTTAAAGTGTTGATTGAGCAGATGAGAGAGCAGGTACAGAATATCGAATAAGCCTTTATCCGAACCAAAACGACTAAAAAGCCCTGTTAGCTGACTGTAAGTGTAGGGCTTTTTCTCGTGCGCTACGTTTCTCCTTTCCCTCTCTCCTCATACCAATCAACTCCTTTAAACGCCCCTACAACGGCTTTCACCCCCAAATACGGCAATAAGTTTCCAGGCGGAACAGGCACCGCATTGCGATTAACAATCCAAAATTTACTGAGATCACTGCCAATACCTGAAACCAAGTCGGCAATCAAACGGCCATTCAGTTGCGTTAAAGATACGCCATGGCCAATGCAGCCCGTTGAGTAAATGATGTCGTTATCTCCGATAAATCCAATTTCTGGTGTCATATCAAAATTCACAGAAATCGCGCCGCCCCATTGATAATCGATCTTTTTGCGTTTCAGGGTAGGGAACAGCCAACGGAAATGAGCCTCAAGGGCTTGCCAGATATTAGGGTCATGCCATCTATTCATGTCTTTGTCGTATTCATAACCTATATCGCCTCCGCCTATGGTGATTCTGCCGCACGTTGTAACTCGCAAATAGTGGACGAACTGTCGATTATCTTCGATAGACATTCTGTCTTGCCAACCGAGGGTTTTCCATTCTTCGTCGGTCAGGGGTTCTGAGACTATTTGGTAGGTCCATGCGGGTCGTTGGCGGTTTTGTATTTTTTTTGGGCCTGTCAAGGTATGAGACCAAGCATTGGTGGCGAGTATTAATTTTTTTGTTTTTATTAAGGCTTGGTTGGTTTTAATGAATGTGCCGTTAATACTTTTGCGGATATCAATAACAAGTGTGTTTTCAAAAACATCAGCGCCTGCGTCTTCCGCGAGTTGTTTGAGTGCTCGAACATGTTTGCAAGGGTCAAGTATGCCGGTTTCAGGTTCATAGATGGCGGACTTTACCTGAGGTGCATTGAGTTTTTCGCTTACTTTGCTTTGATCGTAGAACTCATAGCTATTGGGTTTGGCGATATCTGATAGTAATGCGTAGGTTTTTTTCAATCGTTTAGCTTGGTTGTCAGTATAGGCAACCCGCCACATTCCAGTGTGTTCGTAGTCAGAGTTTAGGTTCTCGCTTTCAATCAGATTGTGAACATACGCGACAGCCTGCTGCATATAGCGTTGAGCTTCTTTTGCCTTCTTTTTGCCCCAACGCATCACCGTTGTCTCTGGCTCCATACCAAATAAGGTCATATTAAACCCACCATTACGGCCTGATGCGCCAAAACCGACTTCGTTGGCATCGAGCACCATCACTCTTTTACCAGGTGAGTCTCTCATGACCTCTCGTGCCGCCGTTAGCCCAGTAAAACCTGCGCCAACGATAACGACATCCGCCTGATAATGGCCTTTTGGTAACGGGTTATTAGCGGTGTAGGGGCCGTATTTGTATTGCCAAAATGAATGGTTTTTGGCCATTGCCTCTGCTATTGAGTCGGTCATACTGGGTTTTCTCATATCAATATAGTGGTGACGCGTACTATACCTTTATTTTAACGCCCCATGACTGCAAATATTGAGGCTATGCCGCATTCTTACTACAATAGCGTAATGGGTCGTACTGTTAATTGAACGCGGCATAAAGACTACAGCTAATGAAAAGAATTAATGGGATTAAGTATGACTGAGATTAATACCCAAGGGCGCGGGACATTATATATAGTATCTGCACCATCAGGGGCAGGTAAAACCAGTTTGGTGAAGGCGTTAACGGATGCTGATTCAAAGGTTTTGGTGTCGGTATCCCACACGACGCGCGACATGCGTCCAGGTGAAGAAGACGGGGTTAATTATAACTTCGTGACCAAGGATCTATTTTTGGAAATGGTCAAAAATAGTGATTTTCTGGAGCATGCCGAGGTCTTTGGTAATTATTACGGCACCTCGCAGTCATGGGTTGAGCGTACGCTTCAAGCAGGTCGAGATGTTATTTTAGAAATTGATTGGCAGGGCGCTCAGCAAGTGAGACGTTTAATGCCCGAAGCGTTAAGTATTTTTATCGTACCGCCTAGTAAACAAGCATTGCAGGAGCGACTTGACGGAAGAGGGCAAGACTCAGCTGAAATTATTGGCGGTAGAATGAAAGAAGCGGCTAGTGAGACAAGTCATTATGCCGAGTTCGATTACTTAATCGTTAACGATCAGTTTGATGTGGCATTAGATGACTTGAAAAGCATACTTCGCGCTAGAAGGGTGCGTATTGAGGCGAAAAAAGAAGAAATTACCTCAATTTTGCAGGATCTATTGTCATAACTGGGAATAGTTAGGTAAACTGCCCCGTTAAGTTTTAGTAATTACGTATTTTAACTGGGGTCCCCTGATGGCAAGAGTAACTGTAGAAGATTGTCTAGAGAATGTAGAGAATCGCTTTGAATTGATTATGGTTTCTACAAAAAGAGCTCGTCAGCTCGCAACGGGTGGTAAAGACCCTATGGTCGAGTGGGAAAACGATAAGCCAACAGTCGTTGCTTTAAGAGAAATTGCTGCAGGTTTTATTGATAAGTCGATTCTTGAAGATAACCCTGTCGACTAATTTCAATTGAAAATTAGGTAGTGCGGCGATAGCCTTCACTACCTTATCCGCCTAAAAAACCTGAATGTTTCCCATTCGGGTTTTTTTGTCTGGATGTATTGATCTCAAGTCGATATAGTTCTTAAATAGAGATTATTTTATAGGTAAACCCTCAATTAAATACTTCGAAGGTTGTTCTTATCGGGTATCGCCTCGTAAAGCTCTGAAAATTAAGAGTTTATACTGCAGGAACCTGTATCTTAGACGGTTTTCGGGTGTTGTTATTCGCTTATTATTGAGCCCAAAGGGCGGGAGACTGCGTGCCAGATATTGATGCTTTTACTGAAGGATTGAAAGAATATCTGGATGATCAGGCAGTCAATCTGGTTAGGCAGGCTTATATCTGTGCCGAAAAAGCCCATGAAGGCCAGTACCGACGCAGCGGCGAACCCTATATTATTCACCCCTTAGCGGTTGCTAAAATTCTGGCAGGTCTTCGCATGGACCCGCAAACACTCATGGCCGCGTTGCTTCATGATGTTATTGAAGACACTGATGTCGCTAAAGAAGAGTTAGCCGCTCAGTTTGGCGATGTGGTTGCCGAATTAGTCGATGGCGTGAGTAAGCTTACTCAAATTGAGTTTAAGTCCAAGGCAGAAGCACAAGCAGAAAACTTCAGAAAAATGACATTGGCAATGGCCAAAGACATACGTGTTATTTTGGTGAAGTTGGCTGATCGCCTTCATAATATGCGAACACTTGGACCATTAAACCCCGAGAAGCGCCGTCGAATTGCCACTGAAACCCTCGATATCTACGCCCCTATTGCTAATCGGCTCGGTATTAACAGTATTCGTATAGAGCTAGAAGACCTTGGCTTTGCTGCGCTGTACCCGATGCGGGCAAAATATATCCGTAAGGCGGTTCAGAACCTTAGGGGTAACCACCAAGAGATTATTGGTGAGATTAAACGACGGTTAGAAGACAAGCTTTCAGATAGAGACCTAGCAGGCGTTATTATTGGACGCGAAAAGCACCTTAATAGCATCTACCAAAAAATGAAGTATAAGCATAAATCCTTTCATGAAATCATGGATGTTTATGCCTTCCGTATCGTGACGGATAATGAGGATAGTTGTTATCGAATTCTCGGTGCGGTCCATAGTTTATATAAGCCGATGCCGGGTCGATTTAAAGACTATATCGCTATGCCAAAAGCGAACGGTTACCAGTCGCTACATACCACATTATTTGGCTTGCACGTAAATATCGAGATCCAAATCAGAACCAGTGAAATGGAAGCGTTAGCCAATAACGGAATTGCGGCTCATTGGCTATATAAATCAAGTTCACCAGATGTGGCGGCGGCAAACCAAGTGAGAGTCGAACGCTGGATGAAAGGTCTAATGGAGATGAGGGAGCGGGCTGACGATTCAATGGAATTCATTGAAGACGTTAAAATTGACCTGTTCCCTGATGAGATTTATGTCTTCACACCAAAAGGTAAAATTTTAGAGTTACCGGCCGGTGCAACCCCTGTTGACTTTGCGTATAGCATTCATACCGATGTAGGTAACGCCTGTGTCGCCTGCCGCATTAACAAAATATTATCGCCATTAAGTGTGCCGCTTCAAAGCGGGCAAACGATAGAAATTATCACCGCGCCTGGAGCTAAGCCCAGTATGTCTTGGCTTAATTTTGTGGTTACCGGTAAGGCGAAAAGTGGTATTCGTCACTTCTTAAAAGAACAGAAACAGAGCGAGTCAGCAGAGCTAGGTCGATTGCTGCTAAGAAAGTCGCTCAATAGTTTTGGTAAAGCGCTAGCAGATATACCTCAAGATCAGATTAACCGTGTAGTTAAACATAATAAAGTCAGTAGCTTTGACGATATATTAGAAGAAATCGGGCTAGGGAGCCGGATGTCGTATATTGTTGCTCGACAACTGGTTCTACTAGAAGGAGACCAGACTGAGCTTGAGGTTTCACAAGCGGAAGATGAAGATAAAACTAGCCTCACTATTAAAGGGGCAGAAGGCTTATTGGTAAGTTTTGCTCAATGCTGTAAACCTATCCCAGGAGACCCTATTGTAGGTGTTATGGGGCGAGGCAATGGTATGATGATTCATGCTGAGAACTGTAGCAAACTGAGCCTCAAAGACAGTGAGCAGCAGGATAGCAAGGAGCAAGGCGGTAGAATGGCTCTGGACTGGGCGAAAGATATTACTGATGAGTTCTCTGTCGAGCTTAAAGTAGCGCTTGAGCGTCACCGAGGTATCATTGCTGAAATAGCCTCTGCCGTGACCATAGCTGATGCCAATATAGAAAAAATTAATGTTGAAGAACAAAATTCACATTTGAGTGTCATCAGTTTAGTTGTTCATGTTCAGGGAAGACGACACCTAGCACGCCTGATGCGACGTATTAGAAATATGAAAGCGGTAATCAGTATTTCCCGAGTTAAAAATTAATAATTAGAGATAACGAAAAACGATTTTAGGACGCACTATGAGCAATAAATCCATTATCCATACCGATGACGCACCAAAAGCGATTGGAACCTACTCACAGGCAGTAAAAGTAGGACAGACAGTTTATTTGTCAGGACAGATTCCACTTGACCCTGAAACCATGGCGTTAGTTGAAGGTGATATCGCGGTTCAGATTCGCCGTGTATTCGACAACCTTCAAGCAGTGTGTAGAGCGGCAGGTGGTGAGTTAAAAGATATCGTTAAACTGAATATCTTTTTAACGGATCTTGGTAACTTTGCGACCGTTAATGAGGTCATGGCGACTTACTTTCAAGAGCCTTACCCCGCAAGAGCTGCAGTAGAAGTCGCTGGATTGCCTAAAGGCTCTGAAGTCGAAATGGACGCCGTAATGGTGATTAGCTAATTTCGTTTGTTAAATAGGCTGCCTTAACAGTCACTCCCGCGCAGGCGGGAGTCCAATCATCTCACTGTAACCCTCTCTAAATGTCGGATACTTAAATTTATATCCACTCGCTATCAAACGTTTATTACTACAACGCTTGCTACCGGCTCTTCGTTGACTTTTGCCAGCGGTACTGGGTGGTTGCGTGTTGGTCTGCTGTTCTTTAGGTGTTTCAGACGAATGAGTGTTACTAAATTCTTCGCTCATCCAACTGATTAAATCGTTCATGCGTACAGGCTCAGAGTCACTGGCTAGATAGCAATCAGCAATATGTTCACCTTTCATATCGTTCTCAATCAAGTGTTTAAGAACGAGCACGCAATCATCTTCATGAATTCTATTGGTATAGGCGGTTGCGTTAGACTTGATGGTGCCGCTTTTAACTTGCTCAAGTAAGCGTGTTCTGTTTCCACCGTAAATGCCTGAAAAGCGCACATTCGTCGCTGGGATTGGGCAATCAAGCGCGATTTTCTCAGCTTCTAATAACCGCATGCCTGAAAATCGAGAAGGCTCAACGGGTGTTTCTTCATCGACCCATTGGTCATTATCTTGTTGATAGACACTGCTGCTAGATACGAAGAAAAGGCGCTTAGGTGTCAGAGATGATCGCTCTAGCTCATTTATCAGGTTACGTAAGCCTTCGATGTATATTTGTCGGTAGGTCTCATCATTAAATTGGCTAGCGGTTAAGCAGTAAACGACATAGTCTACAGGCGAAGGGAGCTGATCTCGTAAGCTGGTTGGGTTTGTTATATCCGCTGAAATGCCGGTGATCGTAGGGGGTAATTGAGCGGCGTTTCTCTTTAAACCATAGACCTTATTTTGCGGGGCTAAGGCTAATGCGAGTTTAAGTCCGATCTTACCGCATCCAGCAATCACAATATTATGGGGCATTCGCTTATTCTCCATTGCACTTGTTAGGTTCTGGAATTATCCTTGAAGCCACCAATAGCCTCATAATGTACAGGATTATGACACTCACAGAACTCAAATATATTGTCACATTAGCGTCAGAAAAGCACTTCGGTAAAGCGGCAGAAAAGTGTTTCGTCAGCCAACCGACACTCAGTGTGGCCGTTAAAAAGCTTGAAGAAGAGCTCGGCGTTACGCTATTTGAGCGAAGCAAAGGTCATATTACTGTGACTGAGCTGGGTCAAAAGCTTGTTTTGCAGTCTCAGAAAGTGCTTGATCAGGCTCGGATGATTAAAGATATTGCTCAAGAGGGTAAAAATCAGCTAACGGCACCGCTTCGTGTTGGAGCCATTTATACAATTGGCCCCTATTTATTCCCGCACTTGATGCCTGAGTTGCGCCGCTCGGCACCGTCTATGCCGTTGTATATAGAAGAAAACTATACCAAGGTGCTGAGTGAAAAGCTCAGAGACTCTAGTTTAGATGTTATTGTTGTCGCCCTACCGTTTGACGAGCCTGAGGTGGTGACGATGCCTTTGTACGATGAACCTTTTGTGGTTTTGTTGCCGAAAGGACATCCGTTAACCGAGTTTGATGAGTTGAATAGTAAGCAGCTATTGAGTGATAACCTACTGTTATTGGGGCCAGGAAATTGCTTTCGAGATCAGGTGCTTGAAAGTTGCCCTGAATTGATGAATGCGGTGAATGCCTCAGCTCAATCGAATGAGGGGGGGGCAAAATTAATTACTGAAGGCAGCTCAATTGAAACGATTCGTCACATGGTCGCGTCAGGCTTAGGAATTACGGTACTGCCTCTATCGGCAGCGGCTGTCGACCACTATGGCAGCGATATGCTAGAAACTCGGCCGTTTGTTGACCCTGTGCCTTTCCGCACCGTGGGGCTTGCTTGGCGAGTGACGTTTCCTCGACCAAAAGCGATTGATATTGTGGCGATGGCCGCAGGGCAGTGCCGTGCTGTCAATCAAGGATGAGTAGATGGCCACACTCGATGACGTTTCAGTAACCGCGTTAAAAGGCGTGGGTGCGAGTTTGGCTGCAACGCTAGCTAAACTTGGTATCGTGTCGATACAAGACTTGTTGTTTCATCTGCCTCATCGTTATCAAGACCGTACCCGCATTTTGCCGATAGTCAGTCTTCGGGTGGGTGATCAAGGTGTTATTGAAGGTGAGGTGACCGACAACAAGGTAGTCATGGGACGTAGGCGTAGCTTGCAAGTGACACTACGAGATGGTAGCGGTTTGATTGTACTGCGCTTTTTTCACTTTAATGCGGCACAAAAGCAACAAATGTCAGAAGGCGTTCGATTACGTTGTTTTGGCGAAGTAAGGCGCGGGCGTGCAGGCCTTGAAATCTATCACCCCGAGTATAAATTAGTTTCAGATGACGCATTAACCCCAGTTGATGATATGTTAACGCCGGTTTATCCGCTCACTGAAGGGATTCAACAAAACCGTATTCGCAGTTTATGCCAACAAGCACTTGGGTGGCTTGATCGTTATGAGATAAGAGACTGGATTCCTGAATCTATTCGCAGCAACTACCAGTTTCTTAACATCAATGAGGCTATTCGTTTTTTGCATCACCCGCCTGTAGACGCTAATCAGCATCAACTGATAGAAGGCGCTCATGCTTGTCAGCAGCGGCTTATTTTTGAAGAGTTACTGGCGCATCATTTTAGTCTACTGAGATTGAGGCGCGAGATGCAGTCTCATCAAGCGATACCTCTACCTACTGTTCAGGCGCTAGAAGCGGCACTGTTAGACCCCTTACCTTTTACGTTAACGGGTGCGCAACAACATGTAGCAAATGAAATAAAAACAGATATACAGAAAACGATTCCAATGCTGCGATTGGTACAAGGCGATGTGGGGTCAGGTAAAACAGTTGTCGCGGCGATCGCGGCAGCGCATGCGGTTGGAAATCACAGTCAAGTTGCAATAATGGCGCCGACAGAAATACTCGCCGAACAGCACTGGATAAACTTTAAACAGTGGTTTGAATCTCTCGGTATATCAATGGCTTGGTTGTCGGGTAAAACAAAAGGCAAGGCGCGTGCGGAGGCGTTGGGGCGAATTGCATCAGGCGAGGCGAGTATTGTGATTGGCACTCATGCCTTGTTTCAGTCTGAGGTGATGTTTCACAAGTTAGCCTTAGTAGTGATTGATGAGCAACACCGTTTTGGCGTGCACCAACGTTTGGCGTTAAAGGATAAGGGCGCACGTGGTGGTTTTGTGCCTCATCAGCTTATTATGACGGCGACCCCGATCCCAAGAACGCTGGCCATGAGTGCTTATGCTGACCTAGATACCTCGGTGATTGATGAGCTTCCGCCGGGCAGGCAGCCGATTGAAACTGTTGTTATTTCTGATGCTCGTCGCGAACAAGTCATTAGCCGAGTTCGAGAAGCCTGCCTTGAAGGACGGCAAGCATATTGGGTGTGCACCTTGGTTGAAGAGTCGGAGGCTCTACAGTGCCAAGCGGCTGAAGTGACCGCTGCAACGCTGACCGAGCAGCTGTCTGACTTAAAAATAGGGCTAGTGCATGGTCGGATGAAAGCCAATGAAAAATCAGCGGTAATGGAGGCCTTTAAAGAGGGGCATCTAGACCTTTTGGTTGCAACCACAGTAATAGAAGTGGGTGTAGACGTGCCCAATGCTTCATTGATTATTATTGAGAACCCAGAGCGCTTAGGTTTGGCTCAGCTGCATCAGCTAAGAGGCCGAGTCGGGCGGGGTGATACCGCGAGTTATTGTGTTTTGATGTACCACCCTCCATTGTCTCAAAACGGTAAAGAGCGCCTAACGGTGATGCGTGAAAGTAATAATGGTTTTGTCATTGCTGAAAAAGATCTTGAGCTTCGAGGGCCCGGTGAAGTGCTAGGTACAAGACAGACCGGCTTAATGCAATTTAGGTTGGTTGAGTTAGAGCGAGACAAGGCCTGGCTGCCAGAGGTTAAGGCGCTTGCGCCAACGCTGATGGGGAATGATCAACTGGTTGATGCATTGATCGAGCGTTGGCTAGGCAATAGTGTGCAATATGGCGCGGTTTAGCTATAGTTGGTTGATAGGATATAAAAAGAACCATTACTTACGGCAAGTGCGAGAGCAAAAGACACCATGATACCTAGTGCAGTTAGCAATATAATTGAAAATAACAACTCAGACCCTGCTTCTGCGGCAGATACCGCACAGTTAACATTAGTGGAGCCGCAGCAGGCGCCGCAAGATAAAGTCGTTAACATGGTGTTAATGCATGATGTGCTTGGGCGAATGCAGGTTATTTTCCCCGCGAACTGTCTACTTGATGTAGATAGGTTAAATGCTCGTTTAGGTCGCGATTTGGTAGCGTTAGCGCCCAATGACTTAGATACTCTCAGGGTAAAATATAGCTTGAGTACTATTCCAGCTTTGCCAGGTATTACAGGCTTACCTGCGGTTGTTGATGAGTCTGTACTGTCTATGGATGTGGTCTTTTTGGAGTCAGGCGTAGAAGGAAAAATGATCAAGTTAGACCAGGATGTGTTTTCCGGTCTATTAGCCGAAGCTAAACGAGAGTCTTTTTCTGTTCCTATTGCAAGCATTAACCTCAATCGTAGCAATACATCTCAAGATCTCGAGCAAATCAATGATGCCATTAAGAAGTTTACTTATCTCAGAATTCAGCAGCGCTTGGAAGACACATTAGAAGTGCCACCACTGCCTCAGACTGCACAAAAAATCATTCACCTTAGAGTCGACCCTGAAGCGGGTATTAATGATTTGGCTGATATCGTAGAGTCAGACCCTAGTTTGTCTGCTCAAGTAGTCAGTTGGGCTTCTTCTTCATTTTATTCTGCCCCTGGAAAAATAAAATCCGTTCATGATGCGATTATGCGGGTATTAGGCTTTGATTTGGTAATGAATTTATCGATGGGCTTGGCGCTAGGACGAACGCTCATGTTACCTAAAGAGCAGCCAGAAGGTTACGAGCCATATTGGCAACAGTCTATGTGGATGGCAACTGCAACAGGAGCGCTCATTAACATAATCCCAAGGGAGCACCGCCCAGGGTTTGGGCTGGCGTATCTTTCGGGGTTGTTGCATAACTTTGGTTACTTGGTATTAGCACACGTATTTCCCCCGCACTTCTCATTAATATGCCGCTATATCGAGGCCAACCCGCATGTTGACGCTTCATACGTTGAGCACTTTTTGTTAGGTATTACCCGAGAGCAGGTGGGTAGTAAACTAATGGCGGTGTGGAATATGCCAGAAGAAGTCATTGTGGCGTTGAGGCATCAGAAGAACAGTGCATTTGAGGGGGTAAATTCAGAGTTTGCCAATATTCTGTTTATCGCGCGTAATTTATTAAGCGAAAGTGGTCTATGGGTCGGCCCCGCACAACCGATACCTGATGAGCTGTATGAGCGTTTGCAGTTAGACCCAGAAGAAGCTAAAGAAGTCATCAAAGACTTGATTGAGGCCAAAGATGAAATTTTGAAAATGGCTGGCATGTTAGAAAGTTAACCGCTTTGATATAACGGTTTTATATCAAAAATCGTAATCTCGAATCGCTTTAGATGCTTCGATAATGGCGTCTTTATGGACTCTCTCTAGCTCAAAACGCTCAATATCTAGCTTGCGAATGAGCGCCTTATCGGCGCTTTTTCTTGCTCCATGTGTCGGCATATGTTCAGTGGCATCATACATGACGGAAAAAATGCTAAAAGGTGCCTGATCGTGAAGCTCGGGGGCAACATGGTCTAGCAGAACTTTAATACGAATACAGCCTTCAGATGTTTCTACCTGCTCCTCTATCATACACAAGGCAATAATTTTGATGCTCTCAATGGCGTCCTCTCTTTTCTGTTGCTTTATTTTTTCTTGAGACTGCTTTTCCGCTTCTGCTGCTTTGATAAAACGCCATTTTTTTATAATCAGTAAAGATAGCGCGACAATAGCGATTAACCCTACCGCAATGTATCCCCAAATGATGTCGTTGTTCATTCTTCTAGAGCCCCTTTGATAAAAAAGATAGATATATTATTGATCTGCCGAGCATGTATAGCCTTTATGTTGAATATTAACAGGGAATGTGTGCGAATAGTTGAAGATATTTTATTGCTAATAAGAACTATTCCCATCTGAAACTATCTGTTATGATGTCTTAATTGTTATTGATAATCATTATTGTTTGATTTGTGAGGAATCTGATGTTTCAACGCTCAAAAGTCTTTTCAGCTGTCGTGGCGGCTGCAGCAACCCTGTCATCTCTGCCCAGTGTTACCAGCGCTTCTCCGAAAGTAGACGTGACCGATTATCGATTTAACACTGCTGCAAGCATGCTAGCCTATACAGAATTTGAATTGTCTGGTGAGCCATTGGCGGAAAGCTTGGGGCTAGATCTAGATGTGCTTGATCCATCATTGTTGAACCAACCTACAACGTTCGATTATGCCGCAGGTATTGAAAGCTACGAATATTCAGAAGAAGCGATGTACGCACTGAATTATCAGTCTAAGATGGGGCCACACTTGGTTAATGGACCTCAAAACCTAGCGCGTGGCGGTAAAATGGAACACCTGGGCGAGCGGTTTGTAGCGTTGGCAAAATCAGTCGCTTACCCAGCAGAAGAAATTCCCCTTAACTTATACCCTATTACATTACCTTATCGTAGCGGTCTGCCGGAATTTTCCGAAGCGATTGATATGACGACTGTGAATAAAGATGAGATTGAGTTGCTGGATGCAAAGGGCAATAGTTTAAAGACGACAGCGTTAATACCAGCCTACTACCGTGATTACAAAACGCTGAGCTGGGTCAAAAGTGAAAGAGAACTTATTATCGAGCCGGCAGCTGTGGGCGGTATTCTACTAAAAGAAGTCATGTGGTCTCAGGATTTTTTGGGTGGCATGCATGTCATCGAAGGTGATGAAGAAGTAGAAGCGGAGTCAGCGGCGATGGATCAAGATGGCAAGCATGCGTTAGGGGTGTCTGCGGTTGATGGGTTAAATGGCGTGATACTCACAGAGCTTTCAATTGATAAAATGTTAATGCTGCAAGATCAGCTAGGTTTTGATGGCAAACAGTTAGGCGCTACAGTAACGCCTAACTATGACCCCACTAAGGGGGCTGTTTGGTTCCCTCATGCGATTAAGGTCGAAGAGACTGAGAAAAATGGCGTTAATGCGATTGGAAAACTCACCGTAACGGCTGCTGAATCAACGCTTCGTGATACTTGGATGTTGTTGTGGCCGACAAGTGAGTACTTTGCGTTTACCGACCAGCGAAGCGAAAATACTGCTCAGAACCCTGCTTTTCGTGCCGTATTTGACGGTCAACCCTTTGCGGCAGCACCTGCAGTTAATGTAGATGTGAAAACGAATAACAATGTTGCGGCTACCGATGGCTTCTCATTGGCGAGCAATCTGTCGTCTATGTTATTCAAAAACATAGATACACTACATTTTAACAATAAGGCAGGTACGTTTGTTGATACTTTTGATGGTAAGCAAGGAGCACACGTAACGACTTATGACGCCGCATACTCGATTGTTGCGTTGTCTATTTTTCAACGGGCTCAAGATGCGTTACCCGTTGGTTATGCATCAGCTGAAGCAAGCGATTTAGACCTTAAAACAGAGCAGGGTAAACGCGCATTAGAAATGATCCGTCGTCAGGCTGAGTTTATTGTTTCTAAACTTAAAGCACCAAATGGTCTAGTGGCTGATGGCATCGTGATTTCAGGTAAGCAAGATAAGTCTCAATCACTTGATGCTCAGTTTGCCGCTATTCGAGGGTTGTCTGCAGCCTTTATTGCAACTGGCGAATCACGTTTTAGAGATGAAGCAAGAGCACTATATATTGCAGTAGAAAAAGAATACTTTGATGCCGAGCTTGCTACTTGGAGTTTGAAAGGTGGCGTGACAGAACAAACCCCTTGGACTGCTGCAGCTATATCTGGTGGATTGCGTGAGGCTATTTTACACCTTAAAAATAATGAAGGTGAAAAAGAAAAATCCCTTACGCTAGCGACACTAGTCGATCGCTACACTGTTTGGTTCCGCACGGTAATCAACGGCTTTGATACTCAACAAGGTTTGCAGTTAGCTGAATGGTTGGGTGACTCTGGTGAGAATGTTGTTGAAGGTAAAGGCGGTGACACCGATGCGGATAATGTTCCCCAAGTAACGGCAGCAGGTGGAAAGCACGGTCGAGCAATGGTATTTGGTGGGGCGGTTCGCGTTTCTAAATAAGTCAGTCGTTAATGCGAAAACGGTGAGTATGAGAATACTCACCGTTTTGTCGTTTCTGAATATTAGAAATAACATGTAAAAATAACGTATATCTAGAGTGCGGTTGATGGTTATCAAGATAGAGCAATAGAATCTTGGGATAATGTAAATGAGACTTGAACTCATTTAGAACTTTTTATCCAGTTAGCCTTTTTAGGCTTTTGTAATGGTATTTTAAGAAATGAAAGAAGCAGTTGCAGAGCATTCGGGCGTTAGTCTTAGTGAGGCGCTTTCGCAGTGGTGGCAAGGGTTGTCATACCGTAATAAGGCTGCGGAATGGTCACTTTATTTTATGTTTGTGACAGGTTTTTTTCTATGGAACCAAGTGGCGGTGCCCTGGCAGGTTGAACGACTTCTATTAGCTGCGCATGTGATATCCAGCTTATTGCTTTTTCCGCTGACGGTTGCGCCCTTCTGGTTCGCACATCGCAGGCTTTTAACACGTTCGAAAAAGAAACTTTTAAAAGTGACTGGGCAACTAATAGACTATATTTTATTGGGGTGTGTGGCCTCGGGTATCTATCTGGTGTTACTAGGTAATCGAGGGGATGATGTTGATTGGCTTGTTTATATGGTGCACTTAACAACAGCGTTGGTATTGATGCCGCTATTGATTAGGCATGCGGCTAAGTGGTCGGTCTTAAAGCCGCTATGGTCACACTGGGTAACAAGTAATTAAGTAAGTAAGTACACACTACCAATCGATTAATCTGGAGCTAATTATTAATAAGTTTACGCGTAATCTTCTACGCCCTATGACTGCATTACCTCTCTTTCCAGTACTGTTTTTCTTCTGCAGTTTGTTTAATGTTGCGCTGGCTGAAGGTTCGGCGACTTTGCCTGTGGCAAGTAGCTCAATTGTTTATAGTGAAAGCGGAGGTCAATTATTTACAGCCAACTTTGATGCCGGAAGTGTTACGCGGGCAACGCTTTCCAACACTCAAAATAAGCTAGAAAACACAATTGGCCGCGATATACGACGATTAGCATTAGGGCTTAATGAAAGACAAATTTTAGCGACCGATACGTTGGGTGAACAGCTGTTTTGGTTGGATGCCAATACGCTAGAAATAGACTACCAGTTGAACGTACAAGGTCGGCCATTCGGTGTGGTTTATGATATATCTCGCAAGCTATATTGGGTCACGCTATTTGAAGCAAGCCTTTTACTGGGAGTTGATACAGAAGGTCAGATAATTGTAAAAATTGAGACACCCGAAACGCCTAGAGGGTTAGCATTAACCGCAGATGGACGCTTGTTAATGACTCACGCCATGACAGGCCAACTATCAGTATGGTCGCTAGCAAGTGATAAACCCCTCCTAAGTAAGCTAATAACACTTGAAGAAACATCGAATAGTGATGAATTTGTTTCTCAGGGACAGCCTCGCCTGCTTGATGATATCGCGATATCGCCTGATGGACATGAAGCGTGGCTGCCCCATGTATTGTGGAATTTTGATCACCCGTTTCAGTTTCAATCGACTATTTTCCCCGCAATTTCTATAGTGTCTTTAACGCCGGGTGAAGAAGCTGAAAAAATTGGCTATCGGAAAGAGTTATTTCAGCAGATTAATATTATCGACAACGGTAACCGTACCCGAATTGTCTCTAACCCTCATGATGCCGAATTTTCGCCAGACGGGAAAAAAGTTTACGTGACATTGGCGGGCAGTGAAGATCTGATGGTGTTTGACCGCTCTCGTGCGAATACTGGAAATAAAAAACGAAGCAAACGACGCAAGGGCAAGTTACCCCAAGGCGGCGCGAAGGTTAATCAGATTCTGAGGCCTATTCCTGGCGATAACCCACGAGGCTTATTGCTTAACGGAGGCAGCCTGTTTGTGCAAAATGCCATGAGCCATGATGTAGTGCGGTTAGACCGAGGAGGCGACTCGCCTTTTTCCCGGGTTAGTGTTGCAGAAGCACCGCTGTATAAAACGGTTAGCAAAGATCCGTTAAGTGCCGAACTTCGCCAAGGCGTTAGGTTGTTTAATCAAGCCAACACCGGTGAGGACAAAGCATACCCAATGGCCGGTGACTTTTGGATGAGTTGTAATAGTTGCCATCTTGATGGCTTTAATTTTACCAATCAATACTTAGTTGAAGGTCGAAACGAAAACAAAAAAGAGAATGCGGTACTCGGCCACGGCAACTTGAACAAAATGGTCGCTGGGGACTTTTTGCGTGACTATGTGCGGATGATTCAGGATACCCAAGGTGGTATGGGGCATGATGACCGTGATGGCGCTAAGCCCATTGATGCGGCAACGCCTGATAGCGAAGTTTACGAGATGATGGGTGCACTTCATCGCTATATAACCGCTTCTCATAACTTACCTTATTTGGCCAACTGGTTACGACTGGAAGATGGAACACGTCGTACAGTACACAAGGATGAGTGGATTAACTCTGCAGCCTGCGAAAGCTGCCATTCTGATATGTTTGAGCAGTGGGTAGACTCAAACCACCGACTGATGTCTGAATCCAATCCCTATTACAGAATCATGGAAGACCTTGCTGCGGCTACAGAGGGTGAAGCATTTAGAGCTTGGTGTTCTGGCTGCCATAACCCTGAGCGAGTGCTTGTAGGTTTGCCATTTAGAGGGCATGGCAATGACATGTTTGAGAAACAGGGCTCATCGTTAAAAGAAGCGCTAGCTGAAGGAAAACATGGCCCTAAAGAGGGCACCGGCTGTTTGTTCTGCCACCGAATTAGCCGTTTGGAAGATGTGGGTGGCAATGCCGCTATGACGGTTAACCTTAAAGACCGCGAACAATACGTGTTTGAAAATAGCAGCAACCCGGTACTGCGGTGGCTCGGTGAAAGTCAGATTAATGCAAAGCCAGAAGTACATAAACAATCTTACTCGCAACCATTTTACAAAGATGAGCAATACTGTAAGTCCTGCCATAATGAGTTTTCACCTGGTTTGGGTGCGATGGTAGTCGATACTTGGGGAGAGTGGGAGAAATCATCATTTAATGATCCTGAAAACCCAGAAAAACACCGAGGCTGTATTGCCTGCCATATGCATGGGGATATCTCTAAAATAGGGGAAGACGTCCCAGGTATTTCAACAGATGGCGGACGAGTAAAGAAAAATGTAGTGACGCATCAGTTTACCGGTGCCAATCATTTTTTAGTGGGGTTAAGAAACCCAGAACTAGAAAAGATGAGTATTGAGCTGCTAAAAACTTCCGCCAGCCTTGAGCAATCCATATCTGACAATCAACTGACGGTAAGAGTCAATAACATCGGTGCTGGCCACGCGCTGCCAACCGGAGTTGCCGATTTTAGAGAGTTTTGGCTACAAGTGACGGCGGTGGATGCAACGGGCCAAACAGTTTTCAAAAGCGGATACCTAGACGAAGCGGGCAATATAGGGACTGACGCTCGCGTGTTTATGAAGGTCTTTGGTGATAAAGAAGGTAAACCCCTAGGGTTAATTTTCTGGCGCTATGAAAAATTATTGAAAGATACGCGAATTCCAGCTGACGGTTATCGAGATGAAATCTTTGAATTGCCAAGTGATGCGGTATACCCACTACAGGTTGAGTCAAAATTAATGTACCGAATCTATCCCCAGTGGGTCACCAATGCGGTGAAAGCTAAAGTGCCAGAATTGACAGACCCACCAGTGTTGGAATTAAATCGAATAGAAGGTCGGTTTACGCAGTAACCCATTTGCGTTTAGCAAACCGGCTTACGGTATGAATGTTGAGCTTATTACTTAAAAGCGGAGTGTTAGTGGAATTAAGCAAAAAAGGACATCGTGTTGCAGTGCTAGGGGCCGGCCCCGCTGGCCTTATGGCCGCATGGGAACTCCAGCAAGCAGGCTTTTCTGTTACGGTTTTAGAAGCCGATGAGCGTGTTGGCGGCCTTGCCGCTACGCATGTTTTTGAAGGGCAAGCTGGAACCTATCGCTTTGATTTTGGTGGGCATCGGTTTATTACTCACAACCCTGAGCTACTTGCCTTTATCGAATCGCTAATGGAGGATGACTTACTGCACTCAATCCGCAGCAGTGTTATTCGTTATCGTGGTCGAACTTATGACTATCCACTAGCGCTTGGTAACATTCTTAAAAATGCGCCCTGGAGTTTGCTCTCAGGTGCGGCAAAAGACCTTCTTTTTGTTTTGCCGTTTACCCAAGCGGTCGATGATCGTGAAAGCGCTAGTTTTGCAGACTGGATCGAATCTCGCTTTGGCTCAACACTCTACCGCCATTTCTTTGAAGGTTATACGGGTAAACTATGGGGCATTGACCCAAAAGACTTATCTGCTGACTGGGCCGCACAGCGTATTAGCCTGATTGATTTAAAAGAAGTCGCTCGACGGTTACTGCCTGGTAATGGCAGCACTCCACGCACCTACGCGAGAAGTTATCGCTACCCCAAGTATGGGTTTGGGGCGATATTTGATCGTTTAAAAGAGCGTCTTGAAGCAAATGGCGCCACGGTGTTGCTTAACGCTCCTGTGACGGGCGTCAGAAAAGAAAAAGGGCAGATTAAATCGGTATCCTTTAAGCAGCAAGGGCAGGTAATGGAGCTGGATACTGACTATGTAATATCAACATTGCCGATGCCACTGATGATGAGTTTCTTGGGCGAACAAAGCGCACTAAAGTTTCGCGCCTTGAGATTTCTTAATATGCCAATGGATATGGAAAATATTTCCACTCACACTTGGCAGTATCTATCGGACCCCGATATATTAGCCACTCGCTTGCAAGAACCAAGGCGTCGTTCGCCTTTTATGGCGCCTGAGGGGAAAACTTCAATGATGCTTGAGATCCCATGCTGGAAGGGAGATGAACTATGGTCAATGGATGATCGGCGTTTATTCGAACGAGCTAAACAGGATATGAGCCGTTTAGGTGTCAACATGAATAAAGCCACCGGAGAGTGTTTTTCGAGTTACGCTGAATATGCCTACCCATTGATGAATAAGGGTTATCAGAGTGAGCGTAATAAAAATGCCGAACAGCTAAATCAGTATTCCAACTTGGTGATGTGTGGCAGGCAAGGCACGTTCCGCTACATTTTTACCGACACCGCCATGGAGATGGGACAGTTAGCTGCAAAATCGATCATTGATCAGCAGGATTATCGTAAGAAAATCTTTGAGTTTCGCAACGAAAAAACCGTGATTGAAACTCAAAGTGTGGCATAAGGAAACGATTATGAGAAATAATCAACAAGTTAATATCGTCATTCGATCAATCGGGCTGTGGCTATTGATATTGGCCTCTATGCAGGTAAGTGCCTATTCATACTCAGAAGCGGGAAAAGAGCCGTTGATAGAGGGACGAGAAGCGTTAATTGGAGCGATGTTGGCCGATGACAAACAGGCGGCGTTGTTGGTACTTGAGCAAATAACGCCAGAGCTCGTTGAGCTTGAAAAAGTGATGCCAACTCAACTAACGGGTCGATTGAAAGACGCGGTAAACAATAAAGACCGCTCATCTGTTATCCATATCATGAACACCGTTTTTGCATTGGAAATTAAACGTCGCCTCAATTCTGCAGAAGAGAATATCAATGATTATCAAAAATCTAAAATACTCGTTGCCAAAAGTAATCGCTTTCTTAATACCATCATTGTAGAGCTAGACGATGATGACGCGGAGATGGCGGCACAATCAATAAAACGTTGTCTTAAGTCGTTAGGAAATCCGGGTGTTTTTGGTGCTGGTGCGGTAGCTGCTAACCCCGAGAAGTTTAAAAAAGCTAAGCAGGTGCTGTTTGAATCCATTAGTCTATTTGAATAATGCTTGGGATTCCTGCTATAGGTTGGCGTGCTCAGGCGCCTCGCTTGATATTCATTTATACTTTACTGCTTACGTTAGTCTCCGTAACCTTATACCACTGGTGTCAGTTTCCAGCTCTACCAGCTAATGACGATGCGCTTTTTCTGAGTCGCGGTATCAGTCATTTTAGCGTCGTTGAGTTTTCTCCTCACTTTCCCGGCTATGCAGGCCTCGTACTTTTAGTTAAATCGTTGAGTTGGCTCTTTTCAAGTGACTATCAGGCATTGCATATTGTGGTCTTAATGCTGACTTCGATGATTCCTGTAGTTGTTTTTCTGATCTTAAATACGCTTCAGGTTGGGCGCTATATTCCACTTGCAGTGGCAGCAATACTCTATTTTCAGCCGTTGTTGATATCGGTAGCATTAAGTGGCTTATCAGATGGGCCTGGTTTGTTAAGCTGGTTGCTCGTACTGTTATTTTTGTTAAGGGCCCAGCCCGTGCTATCTGGGTTTTTATCGGGTGTGATGCTGACTATTAGACCCTCGTACCTTCTGCTTGTATTACCGTTGATAGGCTTCCTGCTACGACAGCACCGGCATCAGACTAAGCTAATCATAATGGCTATTAGCGTGCCGTTATTGTTGAGCGCTATTTATATGTACTCTAAAGATGGTCTTGCACTGTTTGAGGAGGCGTATCGGTTTATTCGTGGGCACTTTTTAGTCTGGGGCAATACCAGCCTTAATGAGACTACTCGAGTGTCGTGGTGGTATGTTGTCTCTGATTATATTGGGGGTGAGTGGCAGTTAGTGTGTTTAACGGTAATATTGCTGCTAGGATGTTGTGTAGTATGGGTTAAGCATAGGGCCGCACAGGGGCTCATTGTTAGTTTTGTGTTTATTCTACTGTGGACATTATTGTTTCAAAACCCCGATAATCTACGTCACTTTCTCCCAGTCATGGTGTTGGCGGTGATGATTATTTCACTAATGCTGTCATCGATTGAAACGCTATACGTTAGATTAACGGCAGCGTTAGCATCAATGGTCGTTGCCTTTTCACTGTTGCAGGCTCATCAGTTGCCATTCACCCCTCCGGCTATTCAGCAGGCGTTGAGCTGGCTAGAGACCCAGTCATCAGAAGGGCGTTATGAAGGGGTTATTATCACGAATGAAGGGGTAGAGCTTGCAAAAGAGTATCAAACTAAAAGACGTGTTGCAGATGCATGGTATCAGCAACAGGCTGCTTGGTTATGGTCAGGCGGTGCATGGCGGATGAGTTATAACCCTGTTCAGCGCTATGGTGAGGCTGTTGCGGTATTCCCCCGACGGCTCGCAGGGGAACATGCCACGTATGTTTATCGCTTAATAACACCTGATGCTAAGCAATAGTTTTAAGATTTAAATTGTTGACTCAGTTTAGAGGTGGTTAATGATAAGTTGGATAGTTGATCTGAAGTAGAGCGAGTATGCTCTGCTATTTCTGCTGTCTCTTCGGTAAGTCCTGCAACCTCAGTGACATTCTGAGTGATTTCTTCAGAGGTACTGGTTTGTTCTTCTGCTGCAGTCGCCACTTGTTCGATTAGAGACGTGATATCAGAAATACTGCCTGATATTTGCTCCAGTTTTACGGTAGCATCGTTAAAGAACGATGCGCTTTCACTGGTTACGGTTCGGCTGCTTTCCATTACCGTCACCATATTTCTAGCACTTTCTTGAACGCTATCAATAATGCCTTCTATTTCCGCGGTAGACTCTTGAGTGCGCTGCGCTAGTGTTCTGACTTCATCTGCTACAACCGAGAAACCGCGGCCATGTTCTCCTGCTCTAGCCGCTTCAATCGCAGCATTGAGTGCGAGCAGGTTGGTCTGTTCAGCGATAGCTCTAATAACGCCGAGAACGGTACCTACGTTATTTGTTTTTTCAGCCAGTGTATTCACTGTTTCTACATTGTCTTCGACTTGCTCAGCTAATCGATTGATTGAACTCTGTGCCTGATGCATGGTTTTAAGGCCATCACTGGACGCTGAGTCAGCGTCGACGGTTAAACCGGCTGCAGTGCTTGCGTGGCTAGCCACTTCTTGTGCTGTGGCGGTCATTTCTTGCATTGCAGCAGCTATTTGATCTGTGCGCGAATGGCCTTGCTGTGCATTTTCAGTCATTGTCTCGCAAGCGGTACTGAGTGAACCTGAGGCTTGATCTAAACTAACCGTTGTTTCTTTGAGTTGTTTAGAGATGCCCGAAAGAAAGGATTGTAGTCTTCTCGATGCATCGGCGAGTGTGCCTAATTCATCACGTCGATGAATCGAAATGTCGTTATTGAGGTAGCCTTGGCTAAGGTCATCAATTGCTTTAGCTAATTCTCTGCTAGGTTTTACTAGTGCAATGTTGACGGTAGAAAGCGCTACTGCTGCGAAAATCACAATACTGCCAAAAAGTAACCCAGCCGCGATAATTGTTGCAGATTGCACTTCCTCTTCAATTTTGATTGAGTGAGCCTTCGCATCATCTTGAATAGACCTTACCGCATCAGCGAGTAACTTACTGGGTTCTCTATCAATACCTTTTACGGCTTCATCCCCACTCATTATATCAAAGTTGGCTGCCTTGAAGTCTGCAAGGCCTTTGCGATAATCCTGTCCCATTTTTTTGTGTGAGGCTAGAAAACGGGTGATCAAGTCGATCTCTTGTGGCTTAGTAAGGTGCTTTTTTAGCGCTTGACTCATTGATTGGACTTTAGCTTCCTGCTCTTCAAAGCGACCCCAGTATTTATTAAGGTTGCTGGGGTCAGAACCTCTAATCAGTATGTTTTTCCACTCTTGAACTTGCCCTTTGAATTCAGCCAGTATGATAGATACTTCTATCGCGTTACGGTCGTCGACATTAATGACTGATTGATAAGCTGAAAAACCCGAAGACGCTTTACTGAAATAAAAAAATGCAGCAAATGTGATTACTACGCAGCCCCCACCAATGATGGTGAGTAGTTTGTTAAATATACTTTTGTTTAACCAGTCCATCGTGCCCTCTGAGCAATACTTTGTTAATTGTTCATAAAAGTATAGGCTAATCGTGAGCGGCTGCATGATTAATGCAATAGTTGGTTAAACCTGGTTATTCCTCTAACCATTTTTCTAATCGGTTAAGGACTTTTTTTACTTTTTTGCTTTCTTTTAGTTCTTTAAATTGCTGTTTAGCTTTGTCTTTTCGCTCGGGGTCTTCAGCAAGAAGCAGTGCACTTAACCCCATTTGCTTAAAATTAATATTACAGTTTCCAGCACCGCTAAGTTGTTTTTTGCAGGTGAGTGGCCAGTCTACACCGGTCAGGGCTCGAGGGAGTTTGCAGAGTGACCACTCTTGCTTATCAAGCTTAATATTCATATTGAGGCTAACGCTGTTGTCTTGTGTCACCTTGCCTTGTCCACTAATAGTCGCGCCATCAAGCTGACTGATAAAGTAGGGTATTTTTAAATGATTATTTTCTTTTTCAATGCTTACCGTTAAACGTTGAAAAGGGGTAGTGGTAGAGTCTGTAATGACAACGCCTTTAACCTGAGTGCAGAGCTCTTTTTCGAGGTTAAATAGCGCCGTTTTGCCGTTGGTAATAACGACTTCGCCGCTAATCTTATGATTTTCGAGTGAGTTGTCTTTAAGCTCGCCGCTACCTGTAAGATTTATGCTGCCGGTACCAAAAAGTTGGGGTTTGAGATCGAATGCACTCAGCAGTGTTTCTATCTGTATTTGTTGGCTTTGCAGAGAAAAATTCCAGCTACTTGAAGCCAGTACAAAGCCTCCGTTTAAGTTTAATGTGCCACCCATCGCCTGAGCCGTTGCATGATTGATAATAATTTCCCCATCGGAAATTTGCCAACTAAGATTTAAATCTTTCAGGGTTTGCTGATGAACGTCTAACGTATTGGCTTGCAGGGCGTTCTGGCCTGGAAGCATCATCAGCATTGCAAGGTCGTAGCAATAGACGCTGTTTGAACGGTAAGGCTTTTCAAAGCAAATATCTGGAATCGCAATACGCTTGCCCTGAAATGTGTTGTGGATTGATGATGACTCTCGCAGCCAAGTGGACTGACCCGATAGCGTCATATTGGGCGTCTTTATTTGGGCAAACTCGACAGACACCTGTTGTTTGGATGTTGTTAATTGACCGCTAGACGACACGATCAGATCACCGGCTGATAGTCTCAAGTCAAACGTATGAGCGTTGGGATTCTCACCTTGAGCTAAATCGACATTAAGGCTGGTGTTTTCAAATGGCTCTTTTTCGCCTTGTCTCGCTTCGCTCATATTGATTAGTGTTCCCTCAATATGAAAGCGACCTGCATCGAGATGTTCTATATGGCCTCTTACGTTTAAGCCCTCGCCCCTTAATAGGGAGTTATGACGGGTAATTAATTCGAATGAATTAGGAAGAGTGCCCGCTGGGTTAAAACGGATCGTCGCCTGCTCGAAGAGCGGCTCTGCTTTTACGTTAAATAGTGAGTAAGCTTTCTCAACCCTAAGCTCGGTTGGAGTCACTTTAAACCTCGCTAGGTCAAGCATGCTAAATGAAACACTCACTTCATCTAGTCTAAAGTCTGAGTTGCGCGCGATAATACTGTCTGCGTAAAGGCTAGGGAAGGGTGATAAATACCACTCAAGAGCGCCACTGATCTCGATAGGTTGACCTGTTATATTGGTTAACTGGGCGGTAATTTGTTGGCGGTAATTTTCAGCAGGGAATATTAACTTTATTACTGATAGCAGCACTATGACCACTAGAAAAACAATCAATACTAAGTTGGAAATTCGAGAAGAAAGGCGTTTGTCCATATCACTACTGGGTTCCGTATTGCTTGTTTTGTGAATGCTAGAGAGGTCGCTGATGTTTGCTATCGTTGATGATCAATATTAAACGAGCCGAAGCGATAGGGCTAGCAGTGGGGTTTAAATTTAACGCTATAATAAAAGTCAGTGGCATGATTTAGCAACTATGTGGCTTATTTCGACAAGTTGTTTTTATCAAACTGTGTAGATTATAAATGATAAGAAATTAACCCTATTTTGAGGTTATCACGTTAACAATATTGAGATAAGCCAATGGTTGATCATTACGTCGCGTTCTCCATTCCCTTTTTCCTGCTTTTTATTGCGTTAGAGGCGTTTTTTTTCTGGCGGAAAAATAAAGAAAAGTTACGCATAAATGACAGTTTGACTAACTTGTCGTGCGGTATTGTGACACTCATTTTTGAAGTGTTCACCAAAGGTGGATTGTTTTTATTCTTTGATTATTTGAGCCGAGCTTGGGGTATCTTTGAATGGGATATGAGTGCTGCTTTAACGTGGATTATCTTTTTCTTCGTGTATGATTTTTTTTACTACTGGGGCCACCGTTTATCTCATACGGTGAACTTTATGTGGAGCGGTCATCTGCCGCATCATCAAAGTGAAGAATATAACTTCACCGTTGCGCTCAGGCAGGGAGCACTTCAAGATACGTTAAACTTCCCAGTGTTTTTACCTATGGCGCTTATGGGTTGTCCGGTTGAGGTGTTTGCAGCGGTGCTGTTATTGAATAAGTTTTTCCAGTTCTGGATACATACCCGAGCTATTGGCCGTGTTTCTTTGATAGAAGGTATTTTTAATACGCCGTCTGCTCACCGAGTACATCATGCCGTTAACGCTATCTATGTGGATAGGAATTACGGCGGCGTTATCATGCTATGGGATAAACTGTTCGGAACATGGGCAGATGAGCGAGAATCTGAGCCCTGTGTTTTTGGTGTGCGTAAACCTTATCGTAGTTGGAACCCTTTGCATGCTCATATAGATTGGTGGGCTCGACTTTGGAAAGATGCTGTCAGTACGCAGCGTTGGGGTGACAAACTAAAGCTTTGGTTTATGCCTACAGGGTGGCGCCCAGCGGATGTTACTCAAAATGACCCTTGGCAGCCTTATGATATTGACCGTTACCAAAAGTATGACCCTAAAGTAAGTATTAGGCGTAAAGTTCTATCAGTAGTACTGTTTATGGTATCGCTACCGCTGATCAGTCACTTACTGTTTGAACAGTTCAACCTGCCATTGCTAGACAAGGCAGGAATGGCTGCAGTTATATTGGCTTGTCTTTATTTTTCTGGCTCTTTGCTAAACGGTAATAAGTATGCTCGGCAAACGGATAAAAAAATAAGTTCGATAGAATACTAAGGACAGTAGGTTGGGTTCGCTTTACTTTTTAAGGTAAGTGTCAGCTATCTGTTGGTAGCGCCCGCTTTTATGAAACTCGCCAAACAGATTCCAAATGCTTTCAGTCATACCTTTGTGAGATCGGTAAAAAGGCTTTGATATCAATAGATACATATAGTCATGGCTTAATGGGGTAGGGCGCTTTTTTATTTTTTCTGCTGGGATTTTATTTTTCTTAATGCTTTCTGATATCAATGGCTTAAGCTGATTTTCATAGCCTGCAATCAAGACCGGTCGGTTACTCATCAGCATAGTGACTAGTCTTGATGGTTGGTGTTCTTCATGAACATTTATCCCCAACTTCTCTAGCAAACCTACTGAAGAGTAACCTAAATTAGTAGCGGCTATTCCATTATCAGGAAGCGTTAGTGACCTGCCATTCCACAAAATGGATGGGCTGTTAGTATATAACCAATAAACACTGGTAAACATCACTCGATTTTGGTCTATAAGCCCTGTAGGCGTTGTAGGATAGTGCCCAAACAAAGTACGTTTATCGATGAATGATGCCCCTATTACGCCGTCAGTAGTCCCTTTTTTAAGCATCGTAAGGCAGCGCTTCCATGGAAAGCGTAATATTTCTATATTGATATTTAATTGCTGTGAAACTTCCTTCATCAAGTCGTACGTTATGCCTCGATGCTCACCAGACTTAGGTGTTTGTGCTGAGGAGAACAGAAAATAAGGGGGGCTTGCGATATCGACCCCGCACACAGAAACGTTGGTCTTATCTGGTGTGTTTAGAGCGTGCGCGGTTTCGCTAACCGTATAGGATAACTCTGATGCATTAGTTTGCAGAGTAAAAAATATTGAAGAGCTAGTGATGACTGCTAGCACCAGATTAAATGCCTGCTTTCTGTTCACTTGTTAAGTCTCAACTGGTTATTGTCTTGTAAGTCTAGCTTATAAAAACGGACTTAAATAGCTATTGGTGTGTAGAGGCGTTTTTGAATATGTTGCTGAGGGGGAATGGTGCCTCCTCCCTGACTTGAACAGGGGACCTACCGATTATGAGTCCATTTTTATATTGTTTCAGTTTATATCATATTGTCCTATTTTTTAATTAAACTATTGAATTTAAAGTATAAATAATATTTCATTGTGTCGCCTTGTTTCAGTGTATATCATAGTATCTCGCACTGAAGGGTCACCACTAGGGTCACCAAATCCTAGCAGCAGTCACCGCTCACAGCTAGAAAGGGTCACCAAATAAGTAGGGAATATACGCAATGTTTACCGATAAAGAACTTAAAGCTTTTCTGAAGCCCGATAATTCAAACAAGGGAAAGCAGGTGACAGAGCCTTTGGGTGGTCGAGGTAGCGGTTCTCTTGTGTTTAAGGTTCGCAGTGGACCAAAAGGCGAGTTCTACTTTAAGTATAACGATGGCGCTAGCCGTAAGCTTGTGAAAGTCGGCAATTACAAATCATCAAAAACTATGGCGGGCTTATCGTTAGTTGAGGCTAGAGGCAAGGCTCAGGAGTTGAGCAAGGTCTATCGTGAAGTAAAGGACGTTAAGGGTGTACTGGATGATCAGGCGCAAGCGCAAGAAGAGGCAAAAAGGCAAAGGGAGATTAAAAAGGCTCTAGGAACATTTGAGCAGTTGGTACAATCGTATGTTGGTCAGATGCGAGCAGCAGGCAAGCCAAGCGCAAGAGAGGTGGAAAGGAGCATTGATCGTTCAGTATTTAAACCCTATCCAAAGTTGAAGATGAAAAAGGCCAAAGACGTAACCACACAGGAAATTAAAGGCGTATTGGCTCGCATGATTGAGAATGGAATAACTACCCAAACCAATAGAGTAAGGTCTTATCTATTAGCTGCCTTCAATCATGGCATGAAGCAAGAGAACAACCCCCGCATATATTTAGATGAAGCCACCCGCTTTAGCATTTCGTTTAACCCTGTAGCACCAATCCCGAGACAAACCGATTTCGAAAAAGCAGGCGATACTGTTATTTCAGAAAGTGAGATAAAAGACTTATGGCACAACCTTCAAAAAACGGTTGGCGTGGGTCTAGTGATGTCACTTTTTATTCGCTTTGCCTTGGCAGTGGGCGGCCAGAGAATACAGCAGATACTTAGTACACCTTGGGAGCGGTTCGACTTAGAAGCAAGAACAATGGAGATACTGGACAGTAAGGGTAAAGGGTCGCAAGTGCGCCCTCATGTGGTGCCATTGAATGATTTAGCTATGGCTGTATTGATTGAGCTTAAACCAATAACGGGGGCTTCTGTTTACCCGTTCGCGGGTGGTTCTTGTGGGAGTAGCAAAAACAGTGCTATTCGTGCTGACTCTATCCCTTTGGCGCTTAGTCGGTATCGTGATGATCATAAAGGGGTAGGTTTTAAGGCGGGTGATATAAGGCGAACCTGTAAAACGATTATGGCGCGTCACGGTATCAGGAAGGAGTTAAGGGACCGCATTCATAATCATTCGTTAAATGATATTGCAACCAAGCACTATGACCGTCACGACTACTTAGAAGAGAAAAGGGCGGTTATGGCTCAGTGGAACGATATTTTAAAGTTGATTATCGAGCCTAAAGATAACGTCACACTTCTTAAAAAGCAGGCGTAAGAATTAGGGGCGCTTATATTCTTCTGCCAAAATTAGCTAAATAACTGAATTAGCATGACAGATACTGTTAATTAGGTCTGTTTTGTTAGGTTTTTTTAGATTATTTTGGAATATAAAATATGCTTTTAATGTCTTGGTTTGTTTAAGGTGGGGCGGATTATACTGGCGGAGCATTATTTCTACTAGGGTAAGCAAGCAAAAACCGTTAAAAAGTATGGTATTGAGCCAAATTGTGCCGAGTTCGTACTTTCAAAACACTTTATATATGGAGGAGGAGGCGCTAAGAGCACTATATGGTGTGTGTGAAAATATTTTTTTCATTCTTTAAATATTGATACGTTGTGATATATTCGTGATGTTGCTGCTCAACAGGTTCCGCTCCAAGTCACCGATTGCTATGACTATTTGAGCGAAACCAAAAGCCAGACAAAAAAAAGCCCCGATTAGAATGTTGGCGCATTCAGATCAAGGCGTTTTTTGTACTGGTAGTTGAACACCAATACGCAACGTCCGATGATATGGACGAGGATTTATTTTTTGCTACCCGCATAAAAATAATAAACCTTAACTGACAGTTAAGATGAATACAGCTTAATCTTGCTAGCAAAATAATGCAAGATTTAGTCTTAAAAGACTACTTCCACTTTTGGATGAGGCTGCCCTCCCTTAGTCGGACATTTTATAAATCCAAATATATTGGAGACATAAACATGTCTAATGATTTACAAGATTTTATCCTTCGATTCCCTGAAGTTAAAAAGCGCACTTCGTTAAGTCGTTCAACGATCTGGCGGTTGGAACAGTCGGGTTCTTTCCCGCAAAGAATTCAACTATCCCCCAATGCGGTTGGATGGAAAGAGTCAGATATCCGTCAATGGCTTGAATCGCGTACAGCGGCTTAATTAAGGGGAGCTACCATGAAAATATTTAATGCCTCCTTTTTAGGGGGGGGTGCTTCTTTGCGCCTAAAAAACGAGCATATCAAACAGGACGTTAAGCCTAACGAGGCTATTGTATTTGTTTCTGGCAACGAAGGGGGCGCGAAATGAAAAGAACTCCTAAGTACATAATATGCCTTAAACACTTTATCGAGAAACAAGCTGAGGGGCTTAATGAGTTAGATGCTTTACGGCTATATAATGAAACATGTCTCCACAGTACAGTTAGTTATCTTACTAATAAGCGCAATATGAAGTTTAGGCGAAAGCTTCAACCTCATAATCATAAAGGAGGGGGTAAAACACACTTTATGCGCTACTGGCTTGCTGATGTTGATCAAGCCATAAAGTTTGCCAGTGGGTACGACAATGGGGGTGAATAATGTCTCTAAGATTGTACCCCTATTTTTATTTAGTCTTTGCGCTTGTACCCCTTTGGGGGCTTGGGCTTCACATTGTTTTCCATCTATTTAATAGGTCGGTATTTCATATTATCTATATAGAGTTATTAGCTAGAACTAAGGATGCTAGCCAAAGCTCTATAACAGATATTGAAGAAGGTCATTAAAGCAAGTGAGATTGAATTAGATTCATCAATAATGAGTATTCAAGGAAACTTAAAGCAGGGATGCTTTTTAGAGATACTCGAACGCATCAAGCAACAATTAGATGCCATGATGTCGCACCATAGCAAAGTATTAGTGGTGCGTTTGGATCTTCACATTGAAGGCTACCGACCAGAAAACGAGATCATGTCTAAGTTTATTAGAAAAGTGAGAAAAAAATTATACGCTCACTATGACTTTAAACGCTTAGGTTTTATATGGGTTCGTGAGAAAGAAAAGGCGAAGCAACAGCACTATCACCTCGCTTTTTTTATGGATGGTAACAAGGTGCGCTATCCTGATAAGTTTATTTCAATCTGTCAGAAGGTGGCCGAGGCTTGGGAGTTATTCTTATTTACGCCCAAGCATTGCTATTACCTAATCAACAGAGGCGACTCTAAGGCGTATATGAAGGCTTTTTACAGACTATCCTACCTAGCCAAAGAAAGGGGCAAGGGGTACAAGGCAAAGGCCGCTAATGACTACTCAACAAGCCGTATCAAACTAAAGGCTTAAACTCTCACTAAGGGCGCTAGACTATCAAAGCTATGCGCCCAAACTTGAGCGACCTTATCAATGTTCGATGTTCCTCAAATTTGAGGGCACGTATCAATAGATCAATCCAAAACCAAATACTCCTTTTAGATCTCCCCAACTATGGGGTGATTAATAGGACAGTAGTTTTGGTCAGCTACTCAAATCAAGTATCACTCAAACATGAGGTGTGTAATAGGACAGCTCAATACTGAGAACTCATACTTTCACCACTCAGCCAAGCACAAGGGAGGGGGGATCTAAATACCTACAGCCTACAAAGCCCAGTACCGTCGCCCCCATTTCTTGTACGCACTGGCGAAACTCAAAACTTTTCTTGATCGTTAAGTATCGACAAGGCACGCCACTTTCACGCTACTTTCACGCGTGGTGACGCGTCAATCTCAACTACACAAAACTATATAATGCGCGGGTCCTTCCTAGCACTTTGACTTGAGGGTGCGCAGAGGCGCGGGAATTCGCTATATAAGGCCGTTGTCAGGGCGTGGTTGTTGTTTAATCCTCAATGACTAGATAGGGCTGTATGGATGTCCAAAATGGACACCCGTTATAAATCGAGCGTCAACAGGTGGTCAGGGGGCGGGTATTAGGTTCTCCCTAGCAAGTAAGCGCTACGGGTACGCAGAGGCGCGGCAATCAGCTAGCTATACATTGCCTATGGTTTGCTTGCTCGGTTCAATGACAGCAACATGCTTGCTGATGCGCTGATATTTCAGTACAACTATACATTGCCTACGACTGAGCTTTATAGCCAATATCCTACAAGGCTGTAAGACATATCCTACAGACACCAACTAACCAATTAATTAACATAGCTGCCACAACTCGCAGAAATGGAAAGCTGATGGATTAGTGCTTCTGCTAATGGATGCCTAGTTGTTGCGACACCTGCCTAGTGGTGTGACTGCCAATGAGAGTATTGGACTATTCAAATTATGAGTACGCCCCACCATGAAAGAAACTAGCCAAGACTTTGAGCCATACAATCCTGAAGACGATGATTTCATCTGCTTTATGCGTACCGATGGTGGAACCATTGCCTCAAAGAATGGCGTAACAGTTAAGGTCGATAAAATCGGTACTACTCCAGATAAAAACGCAACTGATCGTGATGATTCCTGATTTAGTATAAACGTAATTAAAAGGTGGGCTGATACCATCTTATAAGCGGTGCTGTACGGGCATCTTTAACGATATGCGCTTTTGTAGCGGTCTGAAGGAAGCAGTTACGTTAGTTTGTCAGATGGTTTTATGTGAGTATTGGCAAGAATTCTATAGAAGACTTGGTTCGGTGTAGCCGTTGGCTTAGGGTCACCACTAGGGTCACCAAATTAGATATTATAATTTTGAATGATACTTGGTAGGCTGTAACTTATTGATTTAAATGGTGCCTCCTCCCTGACTTGAACAGGGGACCTACCGATTATGAGTCGGGTGCTCTAACCAACTGAGCTAAGGAGGCACTTTAAACAGTTTCTAAGATATTACTGTAGAAAAGAAGGCGTCATTATACTGATGACGCCTTGTATTTCAACAGTTATTCGTCGAGGAAGCTACGAAGGTGATCGGAGCGGCTTGGGTGACGAAGTTTACGTAGAGCTTTAGCTTCGATTTGACGAATACGCTCTCTAGTGACGTCGAATTGCTTACCGACTTCTTCTAGCGTGTGGTCTGTATTCATTTCGATGCCAAATCGCATACGTAGTACTTTTGCTTCGCGGGCGGTTAAACCCGAAAGAACAGAGGTTGTTGCTTCTTTCAGACCAGCACCGGTCGCTGAGTTTATTGGTGATTCGGCTAGCGTATCTTCAATAAAGTCACCTAAGTGTGAATCTTCATCATCACCGATGGGCGTTTCCATTGAGATAGGCTCTTTCGCAATTTTTAATACTTTGCGCACCTTATCTTCAGAGAGCTCCATACGCTCGCCTAATTCTTCTGGAGTAGGCTCGCGACCCATTTCCTGAAGCATTTGACGAGATATTCGGTTCAGTTTGTTGATGGTTTCAATCATATGAACCGGAATACGGATGGTTCTGGCTTGGTCAGCAATAGAGCGAGTGATCGCCTGTCTGATCCACCACGTCGCGTAGGTTGAGAACTTGTAACCACGGCGATATTCAAACTTATCAACGGCTTTCATCAGGCCGATGTTGCCTTCTTGAATCAAATCGAGGAACTGAAGCCCACGGTTGGTATATTTCTTTGCGATAGAAATAACCAGACGCAAGTTAGCTTCAACCATCTCTTTTTTCGCTCGACGCGCTTTGGCTTCAGCAATAGAGATTCTGCGGTTGATGTCTTTAATTACAGGAACATCGATACCCGCATCATTGGATAGAAGCTTAATTCTGCGTTGTAATCGGCTAATGTCATCAACTCGTGCGCTGATAGCGTCTGAATAGGCTAAGCCAGCGTCGGCTATACTTTGTGCCCACTCTAAATTGCTTTCGTTGCCCGGAAACTTCTTAATAAAGTCTTTTCTGGGCATTTTGCATTCGCGCGCACAGATATCCATGATTTTTCGCTCATGGCGTCTGATGCCGTCATTAACGTCACGCACTTTTCTAACCAATGCGTCAAATCGCTTAGGGGCTAGTTTTAGTGGCGCGAAAATAGCGCCTAGTTTATCAAGTTCTTTAATCGCTTCTTTGCTTAGGCGACCATGTTTGTTAATGGCGTCTTCTGCGATTTGAAACTGCTGGCGAAGATCAGTGAAGCGTGCCTTTGTCTCTTCTGGATCTGGACCGCTTTCTACTTCTTCTTCGTCTTCATCATCGTCATCTTCTTCGTCATCGTCTTTGCTTTCTACTTTAGCTTCTTCAACCGCTTTGGGTGTAACCGCTTTCTTTACTTCAGCGTCAGGGTCGAGGAATCCTGTGACGATATCACTTAGACGGCCTTCTTCTTCGACAATTGTGTCGTAGGTGCCAATAGTGTTTAATACTGATCCAGGGAAAAGGGCAAGAGCCGACATGACGTCTCGTAAGCCTTCTTCGATACGTTTGGCTATTACTATTTCGCCTTCGCGCGTCAGAAGTTCAACGGTACCCATTTCACGCATATACATGCGCACAGGGTCGGTTGTTCGCCCTGCTTCAGATTCTACCGCTGCCAGTGCTGCGGCTGCTTCTGCGGCTGCCACCTCATCGGTAGAGTCGCCATCAGCCATCAGCAGAGAATCGGCATCAGGTGCGCTTTCGCATACCTTAATGCCCATATCATTAATCATTCGAATGATATCTTCGACTTGATCTGGATCTGCGATGTCTTGTGGAAGATGGTCGTTTACTTCTGCGTAAGTCAGGTACCCCTGTTCTTTACCACGAGCAATTAGTTCTTTCAAACGGGACTGTTGAGAATCGCCTGACATATACACCCTTTCAGTTTGGTGATTGATCAAAAATCAAACTGACATTATAGCTTGAATCGCAAAGCCATGCCACTGAAGGCATTAATGGTGGCGATATTTTAAAATTCAAGTGAATGTCAGCAGTTAATTACTGTATTGTTGTCTCTCCCCATGTGGAGAGCGCTCTGAGTTCTTCTTTTTCTTCATTGCTAAGCGGCTGGGTGTGTGACTTCTCTAGGAGTGCGTCACGTCTTTTGTTTTGTGCCACCTTGTGAAGCGTGTCATGCGCTTCTTGTAGTGCGTCTTCTGCTAAAGGAATAAACTCAATTTCGTCAAAAAGAGTATAGAAGTAATTTTGATTATCGCTATCGGTGGCGATAGAAATTAATAAATCTTTATGTGTTGTTAATGCGTAGTTAATCATAAAGCGTGAGAAGTTCAGGGCAATGGGGAACTGATCTTCTAGTTTGTTGCTCTCGATGTGCTCGCAAAATGTTTTCGCTTTGTCTGGGTAAAAATAAAGCGCAAGGCAGACAGAGACATCGGGTTTTCGTTTCACTGAAACCTGAGTGACTATTTTTTTATAAAATCCAGTATTATCTGATGATTGGCTGCGATCATTTTTCGAATACTTAGGGTTGTAGGGGTACTTTGAGTTGTTAGAATACTTTGAGTTCTTATAGCTGCGACGTGTTAAAGCGTATAGTTGATCTTTGATTGCGGCTTTAATGGTTGCTGAGGCAATTAGGTTTATTTCAGGCTCTGCTCGATTTTTTAATAGGCCTTTATGTTCCGGTATTTCAAGGTCTAGTCCTTCACTGTGTACGTCAAAAAAGAAACTCGAGAGAGGTCTTGCTTGAGTGATTCTTGCCTCAAAGCTCGACTTGCCTTCTTTTCTGATCATGGTGTCAGGGTCTTCGCCTTCAGGAAGTAGTAGAAATTGAATTTGTACGCCGTCTTGAATGAGCGGTAGGCAATTATGCATAGCTTTATGCGCAGCGTTTAGGCCTGCTGTATCGCCGTCAAAGCAAAAGACGAGGTGATTGGAGTGCCTAAGTAGCGCGTTTAGGTTGTCTTGGTTGGTGGCTGTGCCTAGCATAGCAACGGCATAGGTAACACCGTACTGAGCGAGCGAGACAACATCCATATACCCTTCGCATACCAATAGCTTATCTATCGTGCGATTGGCTTTATAAACTTCATAAATACCGTAAATTTCATGGCTTTTATGAAAGACCGATGATTCAGGCGAATTAATGTATTTGGCTTTGTCGTTTCCCAGTGTTCGCCCGCCGAAGGCGATGGTTTTGCCTCGAGTGTTTCGGATGGGAAACATGATTCTGTTGCGAAATAAATCAAACGGGGTTCTGCCATCTTCGCTAAAAACTATTTTTGTATCGATTAGTGCTTTAAGGCGTTCTTTTGAGCTAAGCGGAGCCAGGTTACTTTTTTCAGTAGGTGCAAAACCTAGCTTATAGGCTTTAATGATCTCACTGCTTAACCCGCGCTTACTGAGGTATTGCTGTGCGTGTTCTTTAAGTGGGTGTTTTTGCAGTTGTTGTTGATAGAAATCGGATGCGAACTCTAATGCGTCTATTAGCAGTTGGCTGGCGTCATATTGCTTTTGAATCGCCTCGTCCCTAGGAACGTCCATGCCTGCTGTTCTGGCGAGTTCTTCAACGGCTTCATTAAACGACAGGTTTTCGTATTCTCTTAAAAATACAATAGCATTGCCTGAGGCGCCACAACCAAAGCAATGGTAAAACTGTTTGTCGGGGATAACGTTAAATGAGGGGGTTTTTTCTTCATGAAATGGGCAGCATGCTTTATAGCTGCCACCACTTTTCTTTAATCGCACGCGAGAAGATATCAGCTCGACAATGTTTATTCTGCCTAGTAGGTCGTCGATAAAGGGCTGTGGTATCATTCCTGCCATTAGGTTTGGCGTTCTCCAGCAACTAAAGAAGTAAATGATCTAACGAGCAACGAAGAATATACTACTCAGATTGATCAATGATCAAATTTCTATCGTGATGAGAGTAGAGGGGGTTATTTTTAGAGTAGCTGTATAGCTGTTGTGCAGGTAAGAAGGCCTATAAGAAGGCTTTTTTAACTTTTCCGCTTATATTACCCATATCAGCTCTGCCTTGAACTTTGGGTTTGAGTATGGCCATGACCTTACCCATTTCTTGTACTGTGGTTGCGCCGCTTTCGCTGACAGCTTGTTGCACTAGTATGTCTAGCTCTTCATTGCTTAATGGTTCGGGAAGAAATTCCTGAATAATAACAATTTCGTCTAACTCAACTTGTGCAAGTTCGGTCCGACCAGCATCACTATACTGTCTGGCTGAATCCCGTCGTTGTTTAACCATTTTATCTAAAATAGTTAATAAGCGTTCGTCATCGATTTCAGTACGTTCATCGACTTCAATGCGCTTAATTTCTGCCATGATTAACCTAATGGTGCCAAGACGAGGTTTGTCTTTTGCACGCATTGCATCTTTCATGGCGTCTTTAACGTTGGATTTTAGCTCTGTGCTGGCCATAGACCTGTCCTATTAATCAATAGTCGATTAATAAAGACGTTCGAAACGTTTGGTTTCGCGCTGAACTTTTTTGGCGTGACGCTTAACAGCGGCAGCAGCCTTACGCTTGCGTACAGAAGTTGGCTTTTCATAGAATTCGCGACGACGAACTTCTGAAAGGATACCTGCTTTTTCGCAAGAACGCTTAAAACGACGTAGAGCAATATCAAATGGCTCGTTTTCTTTAACTTTTACAGAAGGCATTCAAGGTACCTGTAATCTTTGGGTTAATCTGGTTCTGATCTGCACTTATAATGAGTGCTTGATCCATCTGTTCTTACTGTTTGTTCCTATAAATAGACTGATTATTAATCAAGTAAAAACTATAGGGGGCCGAATTCTAAACCTTATCTGTCTTACTTGTAAAGAGTTGCGTTGAATTTAAAGCACCTGATCTGATTTTCTGGTAACCTGCGCATGATTAAAAGGCTGTAAATTGAGAGTAGAAACAGGCCGATTGTTCAAAATAGCTGTGTTGCGACGTTAATGGTGGAGTAGGGCGAGTGATAGTACTGGGTATTGAAACCTCATGTGATGAAACGGGAATTGCGCTGTTCGACAGTGAGCAAGGGTTGTTATCTCATGCACTTTACAGCCAGGTTGAGCTTCATGCTGATTATGGTGGTGTGGTGCCGGAGCTGGCGTCAAGAGACCATATTCGTAAAATCCTGCCGTTGATTGATGAGGTCCTGATTGCCGCTAAATTAGATAAATCTGACATTAATGCAATTGCTTACACTGCAGGGCCGGGCTTGGTCGGTGCGCTGATGGTAGGGGCGGCCGTAGGTCAATCGCTGGCGTTGGTGTTGGGTATTCCCGCAGTTGGTGTACACCACATGGAAGGGCATTTACTTGCCCCAATGCTCGAAGCATCGCCGCCTGCATTCCCTTTTGTCGCTTTGTTAGTTTCAGGTGGACATACCCAGTTAGTTAAAGTTGAGGGTATTGGTCGCTATGAGCTATTAGGGGATTCAGTGGACGATGCTGCGGGAGAGGCGTTTGATAAGGCCGCTAAGATGCTAGGGCTAGATTACCCCGGTGGTCCTCGAATTGCGAAGTTGGCAGAGTCTGGTGATGTAAGTCGTTTTCGCTTTCCGCGTCCGATGACGGATCGGCCAGGTCTTGATTTTAGTTTCAGCGGCTTAAAGACATTTACGTTGAATACGACCCAGCAGCATAAGGTTAATGGCGTTGTTGACGAGCAAACTAAAGCGGATATTGCCGCTGCTTTTCAGTCGGCGGTGGTCGATACATTAACGATTAAGTGCCGGAGAGCGTTGCGCCAGACCGAAATGAAAAGATTGGTTATAGCGGGTGGGGTGAGTGCCAATACATCGCTGAGAGAGGCGTTAGAGACGATGGTCTCTAAAGAAAAAGCTGAGGTTTTTTACGCTAGGCCAGAATTTTGCACCGATAATGGCGCTATGATTGCGTTTGCAGGTTGTCAGCGTTTAATGGCTGGGCAGCACGATGACCGATCTTTAAAAGCGACACCTCGGTGGCCTTTAGAGAGTTTGCCTGCTATTGATTAGAGGTCTGGCTTATCAAGCCGTTTCTCATTTTGTGTTAATAACCCTGAAATATTATCTTTATGCCGAAAGATAATCATGACACTGAGAATGCTATAAACCAGTGTATAAGAGGGGTCTAACAGGTAAGCTGTCAGAGGTGCTAGTACTGCAGCAGTAAGTGATGCAACAGATGAAATTCTGACTTTTCGAGCTACGGCTATCCAGCAGGCGGTAATGAATAGTGTGGTGAGGGGTGAAAGCACTAGGCCAGCTCCTAGCGTGGTGGCAACGCCTTTCCCCCCTTTAAAATGATAGTAAATGGGGTACATATGGCCCGTTATTGCTGCAAGGGCAATAATGCCTTGAGTGAGTTCTGGTAACCCCGCAGCGACGGCAAAACAGACTGGTATAGCGCCTTTTACGCTATCGATAATCAGTGTGATAACCGCTGGCGTCGTTCCGCCAATGCGATATACATTGGTTGCTCCAGGGTTTTTTGAACCTGATGTTCTGGGGTCAGTGAGAGAAAAAAAACGGCAGGTAGAAATAGCGCCAGATATGGAACCGAGGCCATAAGCGAATAGGGTAAGTACGCAAGTAATAATGAAGCTGTCGGTATCCATAGGTTTTAAATAGGGACTGATTAAAGAGAACTTAGTAACATACACGCCAATACAGATATAGGCAATTTCTGTATTGGCTAATGGTTATGAGTTAAATTCATGCGCTGGTTAGGCGCTTCGCAAGATTCATTAATATCCTCGGCTTGAGGCTGTGTTCAGTAGGAATGTAATAGTGAGTGATAGAGTATTTATAACGGGGTTGGCTATTGATGCGACCATCGGCGTTTATGACTGGGAACGAACCATAAAGCAGCGATTAGTGCTAGATTTAGAGATGTGTTTTGATATTTCCACTGCCGCGTCGACGGATGACCTTGTTCACGCTCTGGACTACAGCGCGGTTTCGCAGCGAATAATATCATTCGTTGAAGCGAGCGCTTATCAGTTACTGGAAGCATTGGCAGAACAAGTTGCGCGAATTGTAATGGATGAGTTTTCTGTTTCGGGGTTAATGCTCAGAATGAACAAGCCGGGTGCAGTGCCTGAAGCGGCAGGTGTTGGTCTGGTTATTACGCGTGGCGATTACCCAAAAGGAGAGCGCTCACTTGGCTGAAGTCTATGTAAGCATCGGGAGCAATATAGAGCCCGAACTGCACGTAACTGCGGCGCTAGATGCTCTGCAGGATCATTTTGGCGAGTTACAGGTATCTTCAGTCTTTGAAAGTGAGTCTGTTGGTTTTGATGGTGACTGTTTTCTGAATTTAGTGGTGGGCTTTAATACGGCGTTGGCAGTCGGTGAGCTATCTCTGCTACTTAAGCGAGTTGAGTCTGAAAACGGGCGCGTTAAGAATGCGCCTAAATTTTGCTCTCGTACGCTGGATATTGATATTCTGACTTACGATGAGCAAGTGGGAAATATTGATGGCGTGTCTTTACCGAGATCTGAAATTTTAGAGAATGCATTTGTGCTTTGGCCGCTAGCTGAAGTGGCAGGTAATAAAGTACATCCGCAGATACTTAAGACGTATGCGCAATTATGGCAGGCGTTTGACAGGTCTCAGAAGCTGAAACCTGTCGATTTCATCTGGCAAGGTGAAACGGTATCACCTATGAAGTCAGCTATTTAGAGGTTGCTAGCCTCGGTGCAAGCTTAAATTGACGTGCCGTAGGTGCTATAAAGGTCGATAAGGCCTTCTGTTGATGCATCGAGTTGTTTATTTGATGGCTCATCTAGCAATTTATGAAGTATCTCATTGCCGAGCTGCTTACCTAGCTCTACGCCCCACTGGTCAAATGAATTGATATTCCATATCGCACCCTGAACATAAACCTTATGTTCATACATTGCTATAAGTGCTCCTACGGTTCGCGGCGTTGCCTTATCAAACAGAATGGTGTTAGAAGGCTTGTTGCCTGCTATCACCTTATGAGGCGCTAACGTGTTAGCGTCTTCGTGACTAAGTCCCTTATCTAAAAGCTCTTGTTTGGCTTCTTGCTCGGTCTTTCCCTGCATAAGCGCTTGAGTTTGGCTTAGGCAGTTTGCAAATAAAATTGCATGGTGGGTTGCGACAGGGTTGTGGCTTTGTAAAGGAATGATGAAATCTGCAGGTGATAATCGAGTGCCTTGGTGCAATAACTGATGATAAGCATGTTGACCATTGGCTCCCGCCCCCCCCCAAATAATAGGGCCGGTCGTGTAGTCTGTTTCATCGCCATCTAAGTCAACTGATTTGCCGTTACTTTCCATGTCCAGCTGTTGGATATGAGCGGGTAACCCTCTTAAATAATGGTCGTAAGGGAGGATCGCGTGGGAGTCTGCACCTAAAAAGTTGCCATACCAAATGCCAAGCAAGCCTTGAATCACGGGTAGGTTCTCTTCTAAGGGGGCTGTTCTAAAATGGTTGTCCATCGCATGAGCACCTGATAGCAGTGCTTTAAAGCCGTCCATACCAATGGTAAGTGCGATGGGGAGCCCGATAGCAGACCATAATGAATATCGACCACCAACCCAGTCCCACATGGGGAATATATTCTCTTCTTGTATGCCAAACTCAATCGCTGATTGGGTATTAGCCGTTACGGCTACAAAGTGTTTGGCGATGGTTTCTAAGTTGCCCCCGTTTCTTAAGAACCAGCTTCTTGCTACCTTGGTGTTCTCAAGGGTTTCTTGGGTGCCAAACGATTTTGACTGAATGATAAACAGTGTTGTTTCTGGGTTAACGTGCTTGAGCACTTCAGTAATATGGCTGCCGTCAATATTGGCGACATAGTGGCAGTTTAACGTGTTATTCCAGTAAGGTTTTAATGAGGCTGACACGAGTTTAGGGCCAAGAAATGAGCCGCCAATACCAATACTAATAATGTCAGTGAAGGGTTTGTTGGAAAAGCCACGCCACTGGGCGCTATGAATCCGCCAAACGAACTGATCCATTTGCTGCAGGGCATCGCGTACATCTGGCATGATATCTTTGCCATCGACTTCAATAGGGTCGTTTGCTAGGTTTCTGAGAGCAATATGCAGTGCAGGTCTTTTTTCTGTGGTGTTAATGGCCTTTCCCTGAAACATGGCTTCTATTTTTTCAGGGAGGTTTGCTTCGCGCGCTAAGTTCACTAACAGTGATTTTGTTTCTGCTGAAATGCGGTTTTTAGAATAATCGAGTTTTATGCCTGCCGCTTCGGTAAAAAAACGTTTGAAGCGTTCTGGGTCGTTCGCAAACATATCTCGCATATGTAATGGAATAATATGCTTAGCGTGAGCTTCTAGGGCTGACCAGCTGGGTAAGTCTGTGAGTGTTGGCTTCAATGTCTCTTTCCTTGCTGTAAAAAAGCGTTTAATGCTAACGCACCCATTATATCGTTATATTATCTATAAGCCGCGTATCGCCTAAATAGGCCGCAGCAAGAATAGTAATGGATTCAGTCGTTTGAGCTGCTGGCTTAAGTGTTTCACTATCGACAATATTAAAGTAGTCAGGCTTAAATTGATTGTCTAATAACAGTGACTCGGCCTCACGACTGAGTGCTGTAAAATCGCGTGCGCCGGCTTGAATTTTTTGCCCAGTGAGATTGATAATGTCACTTAGCCTTGGCGCTATGGCTCGCTCTTCTTCGCTGAGGTAACCATTGCGAGAGCTTTTTGCTAAGCCGTCAGGATCTCTGGCAGTAGGGAGGCCGATGATCTGGATCGGCATAAATAAGTCTTTTACCATCTTTCGGATAACCGCCAGTTGTTGGAAGTCTTTTTGGCCAAATATGGCTACATCGGGTTGCACCATATTAAACAGCATCATCACAACGGTCGATACGCCGGTAAAGTGCCCTGGACGACTAGCTCCGCAGTGAAACTCGGTGATATCAGGCACTATGACCTTGCTTTGGTTGTCCATACCTTGTGGGTAAATCTCTTTTGCTGAAGGCGCAAAAACGAGGTGGTTACCCGCTTGAGATAGCTTTTGTTGATCTTGTTCTAATGTTCTTGGGTAAGAATCTAGATCTTCGTTGGCACCAAACTGCATCGGGTTTACAAATATACTGGTGATAACAAAATCGCCATGCGTTAGCCCTTCTGTCACGAGAGAGATATGACCCTCATGTAGGTTGCCCATTGTGGGCACAAAAACGATGCGTTGACCTTTCTTTCGCTGCTGCGCCACAATGCTGCGTAGCTCTTTAATGGTATGTACAGTCTTCATATGCTTTTGGTGTCAAATGATGGTTGATGGCCTGTTTAGCTGCTTTATAGCTTGGCGTGCGTGCAAAACAGTGCCGCAGGCTAGTTAAATGAGTGTTCATCTGCTGGGAAGTCACCGCTTTTTACTGCGTCGACATACGCTTTTATGGCGCCGTCGATCGAGCCGCTTTCTTCCATGAAGTTTTTGACAAACTTAGGACGTCGCCCTGGTGTGATACCTAGAAGGTCATGAATAACCAGTACCTGGCCGTCTGTACCAGAGCCCGCGCCAATGCCTATTACCGGGGCTGAAATATTTTTAGTTAAGCGAGTAGCAAGGCTGCTCGGTACGCACTCAAGAAGAATAATATCAGCACCCGCTCGCTCTTGGGCAATGGCGTGCGCAATAATTTCGTCTGCCTGTGAGGACTCACGGCCTTGAACCTTATAGCCGCCCAGTTTATTAACCGACTGCGGTGTTAGGCCCAAGTGAGCGCAAACAGGGATTCCGCGCTCGCTCAGCATTCTAATCGTTTCACACAGCCAGTCGCCTCCTTCTATTTTCACCATGTGAGCACCCGCTTGCATTAATAGCGCTGCGTTTTCTAGTGCCTGCTCGGGTGTTGCATAAGACATGAAAGGCATATCGGCCATAATTAAGGCGCCTTGATTGCCGCGCTTAACCGCCTCTGTATGATAGATCATGTGATCCATGGTCACCGGTAGGGTGCTGTCGTGACCTTGTAAAACCATTCCTAACGAGTCACCCACAAGGATAACTTCAACACCTGCAGAACCTACAATATGAGAAAATGTTGCATCGTAGCTGGTTAGGCAGGTGAACTTTTCGCCTGCTTCTTTGCAGGTTTTCAACGATTGAATTGTGGTGGGCATTTTAAATCCTACATGTCTTTATCGCCGTTAGGCGTCAATAAAGGGGTCCGCTGCTCGGGCTGCTTTAGGCTAAGGGTATCGGGTTCGAAGGCCGGATACAATATTCTAAAAGCGGAAATTTGCCTGCATTTTGCTGTTATCACGGCCCCGAGCATAAATGAAGTTGATTGTCAGGGCATGATTGCAAAAGAGAGAGGAGAGATGTGCCATTCGGGAGTGCTAGAGTTGGCTCGAGCTCAAGCATTGGTTTTAGTACAAAATCTCTATTGCTTATTTCTTTGTGAGGTACTGTTAGCTCAGGCGTGTTGATGGTCTGGTTGCCGAACATCAGTATGTCTAGATCGATGGTGCGTTCACCCCAGTGTCGCTTTTTGATGCGGCCTTGGTTGCGCTCGATGGTCTGTAGCTGCTGAAGAAGTGCTTCAGGTGACAGCGTTGTTTTTAACTGTGCAACAGCATTAACAAAATCTGGCTGATCTTGAGGCCCTACGGGCTTGCTGCTATAGAATGACGAATGGCTGATTAGTTCAGTTGCAGGGAGTTTTGCTAGTGTGCTTAATGCTACTTTTAATTGTTTAGTCGGCTCGTCTAGATTGCTGCCAAGACCAATATATACGTTGCTGATGGATTCTTTCACTATTGAGTAAGCCTTGCCGTGCTGTCGAGACTCGACCCCGAGAAATGGGGTCTAGTGATTCAGTTATTTAGTGCGTTGAAGAGTTAGGGGCACTGCCGGAATAGCGCTTTTTTCTGCGTCTGGGGCGCGGACCATTCTCTTTTGCGCTGCTGGACATCTTGCGCTGTATATTTTCGTCTGATGCTTGATAGTCTGTCCACCACTGACCTAAACCGCCAAGATTCTCGCCGCTTTGCTCTCTTAGCAGAAGAAAGTCATAAGCCGCTCTAAATCGTGGCTGGGCAATTAGTTGGGCTGCTTTATTGCCGCTTCTTTTTGGAAGCCTAATTTGCATCTCCCATATTTCCTTCATATTAAGGCTGAAGCGTTTAGGGATAGAGGTCGATTTGCACTGCATTGTAATCACTTTCTGTGATGCTTGTTGTAATGCCGGGAAAGGAGGCGTACCACTTTCTTTGTTTTTGCTCCACTGATCTTCTAATGCTGGCCATAGTAGTGAGGCATAAAGAAAGGCTGGTGTGACGGGCTTTTTCTGCTTGATTCGTAAATCGGTATTGATCAGTGCCTGTTCAACCAACTTTAAATAACGTTCTGGGCCCTGCTTAAGGCTTTTCTCTGAGCCAGGAAATAGCTGGCCGAATAAGTTGTAGTGCCTAAGCATTTGAAATGTAGTGAGAGCTTTGCCTGAGAGCATAAGCTTGAGAACTTCATCAAAAAGGCGAGCCGCTGGAATGTTGTTCAATAATGATGCTAGTTCGAAAATAGGCTCTTCGGTTTCAGGTGCGATGGTGAAGTCTAGCTTAACGGCAAATCGAACAGCACGAAGCATTCGTACAGGGTCTTCTCTGTACCGAGTGGCTGGATCGCCGATTAATCGAAGTTGTCTCTTTTCAATATCTTCAAGGCCGTTTGCGTAGTCATATATAGTGAAGTCTTTGACGCAATAATATAAGGCATTGATAGTGAAATCACGTCTTAGAGCGTCTTCTTCCATGGTGCCGTAGACGTTATCTCTGAGTAGCATTCCATCTTCTGAGCTGGTGCTCTGGTTGGCACTCAGTTTAGGGGCTTCGTGATGACCTCTAAATGTCGCGACTTCAATGACTTCGCGACCAAACAAAACATGGACTAATTTAAATCGGCGACCGATTAGGCGTGAGTTTTTAAATAGACGGTGCACTTCTTCTGGGTGAGCATCTGTTGCGATGTCAAAATCTTTAGGGCTAAGGCCCAATAAAAGATCTCGTACACCCCCACCTACTAGGTATGCTTGATAGTCAGCATTATTCAGCCGATAAAGGACTTTTAGCGCTGGAGAGCTAATATCTTTTCGGGAAACAGGGTGGTTATCTCTTGGGATTATGTTTAATTCTGACTGTGGAGCCTCCTCGATACTGAGTTGGTTTGCGCCATTTTTAACGCGATCCCACAGACGCTTTGCCTTTTTTAAAACCACTTGAGAAGTTCCTGAATCTTGTTCGGTTAATGGGCGACTAAAAGACTTAAGTGACTTGTTAGTGCCGTTCTATAAATAAGGAGCGCAGATTTTACCTGTTTGAATGCAATAAGGCGAATAGTGTAGGCGTTTTAGGGAAGGCTTTGAAATGAGCTAGCAGGGAAAGCTTGCGCTTTCCCCTGCTGAGAAGAGTAGACAAATAATTATTTTTATTGTTCTGTCCTTGTCCCATAGATTTTTTGCTATTCATTAAATAATGAGTAGCTGTACAAACGAAAAATTTCAAAAGCGTAGAGTGGTAGTCGTAAAGAAAGGGCTTAATTATAAGGTTTTCGCTGCTGTTGCAGTTCTTGTTAACCGAATAAAACCACTCAATTCACTCTAAATAGCCACTAAAAAACTAAGCATTTAAAACTATCTGTTTGCTACTTAGCGTCCATTATTATTTTTATTTGGGTTGCTAAGTTTCCGCTTTGTTATTTTTATTTGTGCAGTTTTATTTATGTTTTTATTTTTATTTTACAGGTTAAGTAATAGCATAGTGGGTGCCATGTTTTGATAACGTCTTTAAAAACAATGATTTAATGTATTTTTTGATATGGGTTTAAAATCAATCTAGGTCGGTTGTTACTGGAACGGCAACAAAAAACAAGGCGATTGTTTCGCAAGGTAACACTCGGTAACAGTGTGGGGGAGTCGCCGAGAGGGAAGCAAAGAAAAAACGAGGAAACTACGCCACACTAAACTAAAGCGACTACTTGGCACAGATTCCCAACGGTTGGCCTGTCTATATTATATAGACGCTAAAATTTAAAAGCGCAAGAAACGGTTGATAGAAATAGGGCGTCACTTGCTAGGGTAGGTGGTAGTATTAGCAGCCTTTCTTTCTTGGGATGCCTAGCCTTTGTCGACGCTCCCATAAGCTTTTTCTGCTGATGCCGAGTTTTTGTGCAAGCTCGGTTTCGCTCATTTTTTCCTGATGTTCAAGAACAAAATGTTGAAAATAGTCTTCAAGTGATAGGTCTTTCGGCTTGTCGCGAACCGGTTTGGGCTTGGCTGCGCTTGGGCTAAAAAGCCCTTTTGGAATGCTAAACTCATCAATATCTGTTTCGATATCGAGTAGATCTGCGGTGATCATGCCGTCTTCACAAAGAATAATGGCGCGCTCAATGGCGTTTTCCATTTCTCGAACGTTACCTGGCCAGTCATGTTCTTGGATTGCTTTCATCGCGTCGGGCGAAAGCGCCATGCCGGTTCTGCCGAGTTTGTCAGATAAATTCTGAAGTAGGAGTTTTGCGAGATCGAGAATATCGCCCTGTCTATCTCTCAATGGAGGCAGTTTTAGCTGCATTACATTGAGGCGATAATACAGATCTTCACGGAACTCACCGGTTTTTGATAGTGCTCTTAAGTTTCGATGGGTCGCTGCGATAAGGCGAATGTTAACTTTGAGTGCTTGAGTGGAGCCGACTCTTCGAATCTCGCCTTCTTGTAGTACTCGTAGTAGCCGTGCTTGAGCTTCTATGGGTAGCTCACCTATTTCATCGAGAAATAATGTGCCGCCATCAGCGGCTTCTACTAAACCATTGCGAGCACTAACGGCGCCTGTAAATGCCCCTTTTTCATGGCCAAAGAGTTCTGACTCAATGAGTGTCTCGGGAATTGCAGCGCAGTTAACACAAATTAGGGGTTTGCTATCTCGCTTGCTAAACGTATGCAATGCTCTTGCGGCTAACTCTTTACCTGTGCCTGACTCGCCCTGTATCAATACGGTTGCGTCGGTAGGGGCCACTTTTGCAATGAGGTTAAAAACCTTTTTCATTGGCAGGCAGCGGCCGTAAATAATGTCACTGATTTGGGATATGTCTGCTAGCTCAGGTTCTTCTTCGGCTTCGCCGTCAGAGGCTATTGGGTTATGCGATTGTTTTTCAAGTATTTGCTCGACGGCAATTAGCATTTCATCATGATCAAAGGGTTTCGCGATGTAATCGATAGCGCCCATCTTCATTGAGTCTACAGCTGAACGTAAACTGGCGTAACTGGTCATGATTAAAACAGGTTTGCCGACCGCTAAATCTATGAGGTCTGTACCTGGGCGACCGGGTAGTCGTAAGTCTGAGATTATCAGATCAAATTCATCAAACTGATAATTATCGATAGCATCTTGTACAGACTCAGCTTGCTCTACACCGTAACCGTTATGAACCAGTAACTTGTGAAGTGCGGTACGAATAATCTCTTCATCTTCTACTACGAGAATGTGTTTCATACGTTATAAAGCCGATTTATCAGTGTCGTCGTTAGTGGGTTGATGGGCGGGCAGGCTTAGCCTCACTGTGGTGCCTTTTCCTGTCTGCCTATCTGCGGGGCTAATCACTTGGATCTGCCCATAATGTTCTTCTATGATGCTGTAGACTAGCGATAACCCAAGCCCAGTACCTTTGTTTGGATCTTTAGTGGTATAGAAAGGCTCAAATATATGATCTAACTGATCTTTAGGTATGCCGCCTCCTTGATCCGAAACATCAATGATAACGGAGTAACCGTCTACTTTGCCAGTGATCTTGATCACGCTTCCGGCGGGTGACGCATCTCGTGCATTTGAAAGCAGGTTGATAAATACTTGCACAAGGCGCTGCTCATCACCAATAACGGTTAGGCTTTCATCGCACTCATTGTGGTACCCAATATCGTTAGTCAGGCCACTGAGAGATAACAAGTTGATCGCTTCTTGAATACAGCGATTGATATTAGCAGGTTCATGTACGCTTGACTGAGAATGATTCCCCGAACGTGAAAAATTCATGAGGGATTGCAGAATATTTGATATGCGCTTGGTCTGATCGATGATTTGCTGGGCCGTGGTCAGCATTTCTTTATCATCGGTCTCTAACTTCATATTTTGTGCAAGGCACGCGATACCCGTGACTGGGTTGCCAATTTCATGGGCTACTCCGGCTGCAAAGCGGCCCACTGAAGCAAGCCTGCTACTGTGTATTAGTTTTTCTTCTAATAATTGGTTTTCGGTCTGATCCTCTAACAGTATGACTAGCCCGCCTTCACTGTTTTGAGGGCCTGCTATTAATGATTTATGAAGATTAAACCAATGGGGTTGCCCCTCTAAATCAATCCGTTTTTTATGCAGGTGCGCCTGATCTACTTGAGCAAAATCGTTGAGAAGTCCAGCCCAAGGGTGCGGGATCGCACTAAGATTAGAGCCAATCACCTGATCTGAAGAGACGTCCGTGAGCATACTCATGGCTTGATTCCACATTAAAATCTCTAAGTCGTGCCCAAGTGAACACGCGGCAATGGGCAGATTTTGAAGTGTTTGTCGATGGTATCGTCTTAAGCTGTCTAGCTCTGCTGCAAGCCCCGTCAATCTAGATTGATAGTCTTCTAGTGAGCGCTCTACATAATGAATATCTTGACCGGCTCCGCTGGGGGTTGTCTGCTTATAGCTTAGGTTTTGTTTAACGATATCTTGTGCAATTGACGGCCCCATTAAGCCCGATAAGTTCACTTCGATCTGATCTCGTAAGCGGCGAAGGGCATAAGGGCGGTATTCGATGGCGGGTAGCTTGAGCTCACTTAATGCGCGCTCGACCTCTCTATTGGCAACGTGTGCGCCAAGAGGCTTGCTTAGACATTCTTTAAACTCACCTGAAGAGCTAGCGACTAATTCTCTGCGTTGTGGACGTGAAAGCGTGTCTACTGAGCATGCTTGGGCTGCGGCTTCTTCTGCGCGTGATGTTTCGGTTAGCATCGAAACAAGAACAAAAACAGTCACGTTTGCGGTGAGGGCGAAGAACGTATAAATATGCCAGTGATCGCGCTCAAGGCTGTAGTCTGTCAGCACGCCCAGCAAGTCCGTTGCATCATAGCCAAAAAGCAAGGGACTCAGCATAGTGAAACCCCAGATGATGATGCCGGTTATCATGCCGCTAATGACACCGTTTCTATTGCCAATAGGCCAATAGAGAACGGCTAATACACCTGGCAAGAGCTGTAGCATTGCTGAAAACGCGAGTATGCCTAACAACGAAAGCGATACGGAATGGCTTGTTATGAGATAAAAAATATAAGAAAGAAAAATGATTAATGCGATTAACCCGCGTTTTACCCATTTTAGCCAACTATAAATATTGTCGGTTCCTCTTGGCGGGTATACCGGCAATACAAAGTGGTTTAGCACCATACCTGCAAGCGCAAGCGTGGTGACGATAATCATGCCGCTGGCGGCAGAAAGACCACCGATAAACGCGACAATACTGAGTGCAGGAGTGTCGGCTGAGAGAGATACGCCTAATGTGTAATACTCCGGGACTGTTGAAGCGTTAAGATTGATACCCGCCCATAGAATGGGCGGGATTGGTAAGCTGATTAGCAATAAATAGAGCGGTAAACCCCAAGAGGCTTTGAATAAGTTTTGCGGGTTTTGATTTTCGGTGAACGACATATGAAACATGTGAGGCATGACTAATGCAGACGCAAAAAATATTAACAGCAGCGCTCTCCATGGCCCATCATCTATGGTTTGCTCAAACGCTGTGACACGCGGGCCCTGAGTTTGCAGCCACTCATTGAGTGCGCTAAACCCGCCAAACACCTCGCTGACGGAATAATACCCAATAGCCAGTAGAGCCACTAACTTAACGATAGACTCAAACGCAATGGAGACAACCAAGCCGTCATTATTTTCGCCAGGGATGTTGCCTCGTGCGCCAAATAAAAAGGCAAATGCGATCATAACCAGACAGAAAGCAAAGCCAAGTAAATTGGGGGGAGCGCCAGGTGCAAGGATCTGAATGGAGTTGGCGACGGCCTGTATTTGTAAACTGAGTAACGCCAAAGTGCCCATGAGGGTGAATAATGTGACTAATGTGCCTGCAAACTGGCTGCGGTATCTAAAGGCGAATAAGTCGGCTAACGATGAAAGTTGGTAGGCGCGGGTAATGCGAAGTATCGGCAGCATTAATACTGGCGCTAATAAAAAGGCACCACAAACCCCCAGGTAATAAGCTAAAAACCCATAGCCAAACTCATAGGCGAGGCCAACCGAACCATAAAATGCCCAGGCACTAGCGTACACGCCGAGGGACAACACGTAAGTGACGGGGTGACGAACGATGCGTTTGGGGACAAACCCTTTATCGGTGGCCCAAGCAATGCCAAATAATAGTAATAGGTAGGTGATCCCGATAAGAAAGAGTTGGATCAGGTTAAAACTCATTTGGGCCTCGCCTAGATTCTAGCCAAATTGCGACGCCTATTAATACAAGCCAAATGATATAGGGGCGATACCACGCGCCACCAGGTTCTGCCCACCAGCCAATGACGACGGGTGAGAAGATATAGATGGCCAGCACGAGCAGAAAAACAAGTCGGTAAATATACATTTTTTATTAGAAATCCCGAATAGGGGCTGCGTGATATCAATTATCTTATAGAGGCACATCATAACTCAGACGTGGTATGCCATCCACCTTGTATTGATAGGCTTTTAGGGACTCGGTTAAGCGACCAGTTTTGAATGGCCCAAGCAATGATCTCCTCGGCGGACGCTCCGCTTAGTAAAGGCGGCAAAGGATGGTTAAGTGCGGCCAGCGCATGTTGTAAGTTTTGACTGATCCGAGGGGTGTTTATTGAGGGGGCTAAATTTTGTTTGCTGAGTTTTTGTCCTCGGTTATTTACAATAATCGGGATATGACCAAATAACGGTGGAGAAGTGGCTAGGGCGTCATAAAGAGCAAGTTGAGCTGGAGTCGAATCCAGTAAATCACTGCCGCGAACAATATGAGTGATACGTTGGTCTATGTCGTCGCAGACAACGGCGAGTTGGTATGAGTAAAAGCCTTCTTTGCGTTTAATGACAAAGTCATCGGTTTGCTTATTGGCTAAAAAAGACTGCTGCCCGAGTAATAAGTCATTCCAAGTATACGTTCTTTCTTTCGTGTGAAACCGAATGGCCATAGGCTTTAATGCATCGGGATGTTGAGGATTGCACTCAGAGCTGTGAGAGCCATTATTTTTATTCAGTGTTTTGCGACTGCAAGGACAATAATATGTATGCCCACTTTGCTTTAATTGTTCTATTAACGATTCGTAGGCACTGCTTTGCTGAGACTGGTAGCGTACGGTTTCATCCCAAAATAGGTGGTGTGATTCTAGTGTACGCAGTATGTCGCTGCTGGCCCCCGGTGCCTCTCGAAGCGGATCTATATCTTCAATTCTGACAAGCCATATACCGTTGTTTTTTCGAGCGTCGAGAAAGCTGGCTAGCGCCGCTACAAGAGAACCAAAATGTAAAGGCCCGGTAGGAGATGGGGCAAATCTGCCGCGATAGTTTGAACTAGGGTGAGTCATATGAGGAAATCTTTACGAGCGGGTTTGATACCGCGCTCGTATATTGTCGTGAGCTTAGTGCTGTTAATAAGCGCTAGCTTGGTGACGATTAGAGGCCTGAGTGGCGCTCTTTGATCTCAGCAAGTGTTTTGCAGTCGATACAGAGTGATGCTGTCGGTCGCGCCTCAAGTCTACGAATGCCAATTTCTACACCGCAAGAGTCGCAAAAGCCGTAATCGTCTTTTTCAATACGGTCAACCGTGCTGCCGATTTTCTTAATGAGTTTGCGCTCACGATCACGAGTACGTAACTCTAAGCTGAACTCTTCTTCTTGAGTCGCGCGGTCACTTGGGTCTGCGTAGTTAGCTGCGTCTTCTTGCATGTGATGCATCGTGCGATCAACTTCTTCCATTAATTCCTGCTTCCAAGCAAGTAAAATTTCGCGGAAGTGATCTCTCTGTGCTTCATTCATGTACTCTTCACCGTCTTTAATCGGGTAAGGAGTAAAACCTGAAAATCCGTCTTTATTCATCGCTGTATCTGGCATATTTTCAGCCTCATCTTATTATTACTTCAGACCGAACCTTTTTGGTGCAGAACGGCTCGGAGAAATCATACACGCCGTACTATATAACCTTATGCTTGATAAGGAAACAGTACAATTTAGCCAGCGGAAAATATCAGAATAATGATGCGTTGGCCAACGTTTTATTTTCTTTATGTCTAAAAGTAGCAAATTCATCATGTTTAATCTAATTTGTTACATTTTTTATAAGAGGCCTCCCTTGAAGTTTGATCAAAAGCTGCAGTCAGGTTTGTTAATCCAGCGATATAAGCGGTTTTTAGCAGACATTGAAGTTGAAAAAGACGGAAAACAGCCGAAGGTACTTACGATTCATTGTCCAAACACGGGGGCAATGACAGGGTGTAATGTGCCTGGTAGCCGGGTGTGGTTTAGCACCTCAGATAATGCCAAGCGGAAATACCCTAATACTTGGGAGCTTCTAGAAACACTTGAGGGTGATTGGGCTTGTATTAATACGGTCTTAGCAAACAAATTAGTTGAAGAAGCGATAAACGCAGATGTGATAGAGGCGTTAAAAGGCTATAGCGACTTATCTCGTGAGGTGCGCTATGGTGACGAAAAAAGCCGCATTGACCTACTTTTATCTAACCCTGAAAAGGATCGCCGAGACTGTTATATCGAAGTAAAGAGCGTGACGCTGTTAACTGAAAATCATATTGGGATGTTCCCTGATGCTGTAAGTGCACGAGGGCAAAAACATTTGAGAGAGTTAATGGCCATGGTTGAGGCGGGCCATCGAGCCGTATTGTTTTTTTGTGTTAATCATACGGGAATTAAAAGTGTTCGCCCTGCTGATCATATTGACCCTGAATATGGGCAGTTGTTGCGGCAGGCTGCAGCAAGAGGCGTTGAGATTCTGGCTTACGGGGCAGATATTTCAGATACTGATATTGTGTTAACAAGGCAGCTTCCAGTCCAGCTGAACGCTGCCCCTACGTTGTCTGAATAGCTTTAGTTGTAGAGCAAGCGCTAAGAGGCTACGCTGTTAGCTCATCGGGAATGCGAATAAGTATTTGGTTATTTTCAATGGTAGTCTCAATCGGCGTTAATTTATCACCCACGCAAGGACCACTGACGCAGTTGCCTGAGTCAATTTCGAATAGCGCGCCATGGGTTGAGCATTGAATAAAATAGTTTTCACTGCAAAGAAATTGATCCGGCATATACTCAAGAGGGATGCTCAAATGGGGGCATTGGTTTTGATAAACATGCACTTGGCCATCTTTTCGTACGGCAAATAGCGATATTCCGTTGAGTTCAAAACCTTTACTTTGGTCTTCTTGGATTGCGTCCAGATCGCATAGCACCTGCATATTGAGTTTCCTGACGTAATGGAGATTGATCGAAATTAAAACAGCAAGCAGTATATCATAAAGTGGATTCGACTCGAGCGCAGACGAGGTTGTTAAGTTCAGTAATTTGGTAGGCCATGGTTTGAATCATCTGAAGGCATGTCTCGGGTTGAGATTTTATTAAATCGATGAACTGTTCTTTGGGAACCGTCATCACAGTGCAATTGCCGTTGGCAATAATCGTGGCGTTTCGGGCTTCACCTGTTACAGCGGCGAGTGCTCCAAATATTTCACCCTCATTGATCACGCCTAGAGGTACAGAGTTGACGCTTGCAACAGCCTTACCTTTGAGTAGTGTAAAAACGTGGTCTGCAGAATCACCTTCTCTAATAATGATATCGCCTTCGGAGAATCGCTGAAAACCCGCGGCAGGCCTGATGCCTTGCTTAACACCCGCACCATAAATAGTGCTAAATATGGCACTCTGAATTAATAAAAGATTATGCCATTGTTGCTGTGCAGCTTTGTCGCTCGCTAGCTGGTCGTTTAATGCCTCTGGATTAATGCAGACAACAGTGGAAGTCTCTTCGGTAATGTAAGATAAGGTTTGCTGATCATAGATGTCAAAATGGGAGATAAAATCGCCCTTTTGCAGTATGAAGGCCGTTCTTTCTCCCCAATTTACATGAATCAACCCTCTTTCTACTAAGGCTAGCTGTCCAGACGACAGAGAGTGTGAAATATCTGCACCAGGTAAAAGGGTCAGCTTTTTTCCTGGCCATGTAACCCTGCTATTTAGAGATTCTGAAAGTTCATGATACTGTTCAAGCAGGGCATCAATTGCAGTAGGGTGGTCAGCGGGGAAAAACATAAAAAAGCCTTAAACGTCACAGCGTAAACGCGTGCCATGATTTAGCGACATAATAAGCTCATCTGACGAGATGTTTTTAGGAAAATAACACCCTGAAATTTTGGTTCCGGCTATACTTGCCCCTTCAATTTGTGCATTTCGAAAGTCTATTCCACGCAAGTCAGCACCTCTAAAATAAGCGCTTCTAAGGTCAAGCCCATCTGCGTTCATCCCCCTTAAATCAAGCCCCCTAAAGTCACAGAATTCAAAACTGGGTAATGGTGACGTGTTAGCTTTTGCACTGTTGAACGCAGAAATGTTTTCGCTACGCAGTGTCTGATAAAGGGGGTCGTCAATAATTCTTACTTGATCTGTCATAATCACACGCTCTATCGGATTATTATCATTCGTCTCGGTTTATTTAAGCTATATTGGTTATTGTAGTTCTTATATAGGCATTTATATCTTCTATATTCTTTTCCTTGTTATTGAGCCTCTAGCGTTAAGGTTCTTTGAGTGCTTTTTAGGTTGTTATATAGAGTATAGAATAATTTTTTTTACTTGCTGTATCAGATTGTTATCGAACGTAGTGGGTCAGACAATCTGAAGCCGGATTAGCCACACTGAAGGAGTGCTTTATGGATAAAACAAAAACGATTATGTTGGTAGATGATAGTAAAGTCTCACGCTTAATGCTGAAAGCGATTGTTGAGAATCAGTTCCCTAGTTGGAAGGTACTAGAGGCTGAAAATGCAGCAGAAGCCTTAAAAATATCGCTTTACGAGAACGAAAATATCGACTTAATTACCCTAGATATGAATATGCCGGGTACTGATGGGATTACGATTGCGCCGCAATTAAAAAATAATTGCACCAATGCGGTTATTGCTCTGTTAACAGGTAATGTAACAGACGATGTAATCGAAAAAGCAGAGAAGCAAGGATTATTGTTTATTGCCAAACCTATTACAGAAGATAAAATTATCGAATTGGTTGGCTCGTATGCTTTTTAAGTGCCTCAAAGTTTAACTGCCTAAGTAACTTTTGATCGTGTTGATGGCTAAGTTCAGAGCGTCGGTTTGGTCAGTATGAACGTTAACGGTGTACTTGAGTTCATCCTTTGATAGCGGGTCTGCTGATAACAATTGCTTTTCCAGCGTATCAATCTTGGCTTCTGAGGCATCTTTTTTCTGACTGTTTGAAGGTCGCTGAGCTCTTTTTGTGATTCTGTCTTTTAATACCTTATGATCAGCGCAGCAAGTGACAATCATGTGGGGGACTGCTTGGGATTCAGCGACACTTACTAATAAATGGCGTTGCCATTGCTTTAAATGTGCCGCGTCGATGATGACGGCGTGTCCACTGCCTAATAATGTAGAGGCTAGTGACGCTATATGCAGATAGGTTTTTTGGGTGGCCTCATGGGTGTAGATTCCACCATCTATAGGTGATTGCGTATTTTCGGTTGCACTATAATTGAATAATCTCTTTCGCTCTACATCTGTTCTAACGCGTATAGCCCCTAATTGCTCAACTAAATGGTTGCTGACGTACGATTTACCAGATCCAGAATACCCGTGCATGAGTAAAATATAACATCTAGGAGCTGTATCGTAACTGCTCGCGAGCGCTATATATTGGCGGTAGTGACGCATTAATGAATGGTTAACTTGAGTCGATTTTTCATCGTTATCTGCTTGAAGTGATAAAATAGCGACCTTAGCTCTCACCATTGCCCGGTAGGCTTTGTAAAACGTGAGTAATGCCGCGCCCTGGTAGTCACCGGTAAGCTCTAAATAGTGGTTAGTCAGCTGATTCGCATAGGCCCATTGGCCTCTTTTCTCCAGATCCATCACCAGAAATGCCAGATCGTTAATGGTATCAATCCAGCTAAGCGAAGCATTAAACTCAATGCAGTCAAAAATAACCACGTGATGATTAAATAACGTGATGTTGCCTAGATGTAGGTCACCGTGACACTCTCGAATAAACCCAAGTGCTCTGCGTTGACTAATCAACGGCTTTAAGTTTTGAAAGGTGGTTGCCGTCCACTCCTGTAAAGGCAATAATTCAGTGATGAGTGGTGGCTCCGTTAGCGTGGCTTTAATTTGTTCAAAGTTCTCAACAGCAGGCGCGAAAACGCTTGCGGCTGTGCCAAAATCGCTATTAGGGATGTGAGTGTTAACATTTTGATGGAATGCGGCTAAGCGTTTGGCCAGTATTGCGATGTGCTCAGGTGTTAGTTTTTGTGCTTCTTCCAACACATCTAACAACCCATTTTGATCAAACTGAACCATCCTGACGGCGTACTCAATAGGCTGGCTAGTATTTAAGTCCTGTGCTGTGTTGTCGGATTTTTTGGAATGATCGACAGCCACTATTGGTTGAGTGATTGAGCCAAAAATAGGAATGACATCAATATAAAGGTCGGGTGCTAGGCGGCGATTGAGGCGCAGCTCTTCATTGCAGAAATACTGACGCTTTTCTAATGAAGAGAAATCGAGAAAACCAAAATTGACCGGTTTTTTGATTTTATAGGCGTATGAGCCTGTTAGAATAACCCAGGATATATGTGTTTCGAGTATGCGAAAGCCTTCCGTAGGGTGATCGTATAGCGTAGGATCCTGCAGTGCTTTTATCAGCTCAACACTCACTGTTCACTCCTTGTTGTCGGCAATGCGGCTTACTTAAGTCGTTGCTTAATGGAAATAGGTAATTATCTACATTATGAGTAAGCGAACACCGTCTAAATCTAAAGGGTCTAGTTCACCTAACTCTAAGCATAAGAGTAACCATTTATTGCAGAAACTGCGACCTAGTAAAGGCCTAATTTTTAAGCTGATAGTAGTGTTGTTGGTGGCGCTATTGAGTTGGGTTATTTATCTGGATGCAGTGGTTAGGGCCAAATTTGAAGGCAAGCGCTGGGAAATACCGGCTCGCGTGTATGCTAGACCTCTTGAGATCTATGACGGACTTGCACTCAATGCTGAAAACCTGCAGCTAGAGTTGAAGACGCTAGGGTATAAAAAGACGGTTAAGGCTGACATCCCGGGGACATTTGCGCATCATGGTTCTGGTATTGTCATCTATTCTCGCGGTTTTTTGTTTGCTGACGGTAAAGAAAGTGCCAGACGTGTAGCGTTTTCTATCGACAGTGGTGTTGTTAATCGTTTTTTTGTTGCTAAAGGCGAGCAGAACGAAATACTAAGGCTAGAGCCGCTACAAATAGGGGGGATATACCCTGCCAAGAAAGAAGATCGACAGTTAGTGACACTTGACCAGGTGCCTGAGGGGTTGATTGAGTCGTTGTTGTGGGTTGAAGATCGGGATTTTGAAAGACATATTGGTGTTGCCCCTCTTTCTATTGTTCGTGCCATGCTAGCCAATATGAAGGCCGGCAGAGTGGTTCAGGGAGGCAGCACGCTGACTCAGCAGTTGGTTAAGAATTTTTATCTGAGCCGTGATAAAACTATTATTCGCAAAGCTACTGAAGCGATGATGGCGCTGTTGTTAGAGTTCCATTATGAAAAACGGGATATTCTAGAGGCGTATATTAATGAGGTGTATTTAGGTCAGGCAGGGGCAAGAGCGATTCATGGATTTGGTATGGCAAGTCAGTTCTATTTCGGTAAGCCGTTGTCTGACCTTAGAATTGAACAAAGTGCACTTCTAGTGGCCTTAGTAAAAGGCCCTGCTTATTATGACCCGCGAAGACATCGGGCGCGAGCGTTAGAGAGAAGAAACTTGGTGTTGAGTGTCTTGGCCGAAGAAGGTGGAATATCGCAGAGTGAGGCTATTAAAGCACGAGGAAGGCCGTTAGGTGTTATTGATAAGCCCTCTTATAGCACTAACCGTTACCCTGCGTTTATTGATTTGGTCAAGCGGCAGTTAGCCAGTGACTATCAACCCGAAGATCTACAAAGCGAAGGGTTGCGGATATTCACTACCTTGGATCCTCAGATTCAAGAAAGGGCAGAAACTAGTCTTAAATCGACCTTAGCGTCGATTTCTAAAAAAAGGGCTGACTCGCCTTTAGAGGGCGCGGTAGTTGTGACCGGAAGTGAAAGTGGAGAGGTTGTGGCATTGGTGGGCGGAGCAGAACCTAAATTCTCAGGCTTTAACCGGGCATTGGATGCTATTCGGCCTATAGGCTCTATTATCAAGCCGGCTGTTTATTTGACGGCATTGCAACAGCCAGACAGATATACACTGGTAACGCCGCTAAAAGATGAGCCTTTTGCATTAGAGTTTGAAAACGGTGAACGCTGGACACCAAACAATTTCGATAACAAGAGTCACGGCACAGTCCCGTTATACCAAGCATTAAGTAAATCCTATAATTTATCCACTGCGCGCCTGGGGCTTGATCTGGGGGTTGATGAGGTTTCCGCTACGCTTCGGCTTTTGGGTGTCACCCGACCAATGAATATTTATCCATCATTGTTTTTGGGGGCGACCACACTTGCCCCTATCGACGTAACTCAAATGTACCAAACCATTGCAGCGTCAGGGTTTAATGTTCCGGTTAGAGCGATTAGAAGTGTAACTACCTCGAGTGGTGAAGAGCTTTCGCGCTATGCTTATGAAGTTGATCAAGTGATTGATTCGAATTCGATGCACCTGCTGCAATATGGTTTGATTGGCGTTGCCAAAGAAGGCACTGCGAGGGGTGTCTATCGGTATCTTAATGCTGACCTTACGGTAGCCGGTAAAACCGGCACAACCAATGATTCAAGAGACAGTTGGTTTGCTGGCTTTTCGGGCGACTACCTTGGGGTGGTGTGGTTAGGGCACGATGATAATCGCTCAACGGGGCTAACGGGTAGTTCAGGTGCTCTAAAAGTATGGGGTCAATTAATGAAGCAATTTCCTCAGAGGCCTTTTGACCCGATTAAACCTTCAGGTATCAACTATCGCTGGATTGATGAAAGCACAGGCAACTTAACCCAAGATGGTTGCACAGGGGCAAGGTTCGTTCCCTTTATTGTGGGAAGTGAACCTGTAGAGAGTCAATCATGTACGGGTGGTTTTTCGAGAGCAAGACACTGGTTTAATTCATTATTTAACTAACGGGTGATGAGAAGGAGAATAGTTTGAGCAGAGGATTGAGCAAGTCTTTGAATGGCGAGGTAAAGCTGAGCATTCAATCAAGAGCAGTAGCCCTGTGTATCTTATTGCTAGGTATCTCGCTATCGGGTTGCAGCGTTCAACCGACTGGGGTTATTCCTGCGACGATAGAGGGTGATGGGGCGACTACGCAAATGCAGCAGCCAAAACCACCTCAGGGCAATTTAAATAAGGCATATGAACCATCGGCTCGCACCAATACTAGCTATTTATCGCCTGCCGCAAAGGAGTTAGTTGCAAAGGCCAAGCGATATTCGGGGTCTGGTGATAGTGCGTCGGCACTTCGTTCTTTGGAGCGAGCTCAGCGTATCTCTCCTCGCGCGCCTCAGGTTTATTTAGCGATGGCAGAGGTAAGGTTGCAGCAGGGTGATATTCGTCAGGCTAGACAATTGGCGAATAAAGCCTTGTCGTTAGTCGGGGATGACGATGACTTGAAACAAACAGCAGAGCAATTTTTGAATGGTTTGTGAGTTGTGTTGCCAGCAGAAATAACCACTTAACGGCGGTATTTCTGCTGGCCCGAGTCTTACTACAGTGTCGCAAATACTTTTTCAGCGGCGTCTAATGTCGCTTGAATTTCTTTATGGCCATGAGCAGCCGATACAAACCCTGCTTCATAGGCAGAAGGGGCTAAGTAAACGCCTTGTTCTAGCATGCCATGATAAAACTTCTGGAAGCGCTCAACATTGCATTTTGTGACTTGTTGAAACGTGGTGACGTTGTCTTCTTCGGTGAAGAACAACCCAAACATTCCACCAACTCGACTCACTGAAAACGGGATATTGGCGGCTTTCGCTCGCTCAAGTAAACCGTCTGTAAGTTGTTTTGTATGCTCTGCTAGGCCTTCAAAAAAGCTGGGTTTGGATATTTCTTCTAGCATGGTGAGACCAGCTCTCATGGCTAGAGGATTGCCCGATAATGTGCCCGCCTGATATACCGGCCCTGTTGGCGCAATATATTCCATGATTTCGCGCTTACCGCCAAAAGCACCAACCGGCATACCGCCACCGATTACTTTGCCAAGAGTGGTGAGGTCAGGCGTAATATTATAAACCGACTGAGCGCCTGCAAGCGCCGTTCTGAATCCGGTCATCACTTCATCAAAAATAAGCACCGTGCCGTATTGATCGCAGACTTCACGGAGTCCTTCAAGGAAGCCTGGAACAGGTGGAATACAGTTCATGTTACCTGCAACAGGTTCAACAATAATGGCGGCGACTTGGTCTCCAACCTCAGCAAACGCTTGTTTAACGCTTTCAATGTCATTATAGGTCAAGGTAATCGTATGCTCAGCGACTGATGCAGGAACGCCAGGCGAGTTGGGTACGCCGAGTGTTAATGCTCCTGACCCTGCTTTAACTAATAACGAGTCTGAGTGACCATGATAACAACCTTCAAACTTTACAATTTTGTCTCGGTTAGTATAGCCGCGAGCAAGGCGAATAGCGCTCATGGTCGCTTCAGTACCTGAACTCACCATTCTCACCATGTCGATAGATGGGATGATGTCGCATACCTTTTGCGCCATGGTTGTTTCAATGGCGGTGGGCGCACCAAAACCTAAGCCAGCCTTTAGCTGCTCTTCGACGCTTTGAATAACGCGCGGGTGGGCGTGACCCAATATCATTGGCCCCCAAGAGCCGACATAGTCGATATAGCGCTTATCATCTTCATCTGTAATGTACGCGCCTTCACCTTTCTTGAAGAAAATCGGCGTACCGCCTACACCTTTAAATGCACGAACTGGCGAGTTAACTCCCCCAGGGATAATTTTTTGTGCCGCTTGAAACAGATCGCCTGACTGTGTCATGTCTAATTCCTATCAGTATTGATTGCTGTAAGGCTCCGATTAACGGGAGCATTTTAATGGTTGAAAAGCGTTTGAAAGGCCTTTGCCTTTTTAGCTATGTTATTTGATGCAAAGTTGTCTGACGCAAATAAAGCGTGAATAACCGCTATCATATCAGCTCCGTGGTCTAAAACAGATTGCCCGTTGTCAAGATTAATGCCCCCTATGGCCACTTTTGGTAGCGGTATCTTGTTCTCTACCTGTTTAAAAATGGAGAGATCGGCTGGTGGCGCTTGCTGTTTACTATGTGAGTTGAAGAAACGTCCAAATGCTACATAGCTTGCGCCGTCCGCCAATGCCTGCTCGGCCAAAAGAACTGAGTTATGGCAGGTTGCACCTATGATGGCGTGGGGCCCTAGTTGTGATCGCGCTTCATTTATGGCGTTGTCTTCCTGGCCTAAATGCACGCCCTCGGCATTCACCCGTTTACAAATATCAATTCGATCATTGATAATCAGCGGCCTATTATACGCTTTGCAGCAACTGGCTAATGATTCGGCACGTCTGACTAGCTCAACCTCCGTCGCTGTTTTGTCTCGATACTGAATAAGCGCAGCTCCGCCTATTAATGCTTGCTCAACCGCTTCAATTAGCTGGTTCTCAGGCAGTAGGTCTGGGTCAGTGATGGCATAAAGTCCGCGTAGATGAGGATTTATTTCTGGTTGGTTCATAATCCAGTTGGCACTCATGGTTTGAATATTCGTAATGGTATACGCTGGCCTGATTTTAAAATATACGCACTTTCCAGTGTATGAGAGATAAAATGCTGGGCTTTTTCTATTGCGTGTGTAATGGAGAATCCTTGAGCCATGTACCCCGCAATTGCGGAAGAAAACGTGCAGCCCGTTCCGCGAAACTCCCCATCAACTAATGTAATTAACCAGCGCTGTGCTCGGCCTGGCTGATGGGCGCCGATTGTTAGTGTGTTTTCCAGGGTGTTGTCGGCCATGTTTCTATTATGTCCTCCGGTAACGAGTACTGAGGGACCTAATTCAGCGAGTTTAATTGCCGCATGCGGCGGAGAGGGCTCGCCTGTTAGTGTTTTTAGTTCTGGTTCGTTGGGCGTTATGAGTGTGCAGTAAGGGATAACTTCATCAAGCAGTGTTTGCTGCAGCGATTCATCTCCTAGGAGTCCGCCATGGCTAGCCTTTAATACTGGGTCGAGTATCACGGCGATTGATGGGTTATTGGCTGTTATGCGCAGTAGGCTTTGGGCTACAACTTTGGCATTTTCAGCACTGCCCAGAGCGCCGAGTTTAACGGCAGAGAAATCAAAGTCAGCCTCTAGCGTAAGTAATTGCTGCTCAAGAATTTCAGGCGCTACAGGGTGTGCCTGATGCAGTTTACGAGAGTCTTGAACTGTATTGATTGATATCACCGGTGTACAATGGCATTGCAGTGCCGATAGGGTTTGAATATCGGCCTGAATGCCTGCTCCCCCGCTAGGGTCTAAGCCGGCGATAACCAATACTGCAGGTAATGTTTGAGGCATTTTGCTACTCGTCGTTTAGAAAGGTTTCACAACAACAAGTATGACCACTGCGATTAAAATAAGCACTGGGAATTCATTAAACCATCGATAGAATACGTGGCTTCGGGTGTTTTTGTCATCTCTAAACTGTTTAAGTATATGACCCGAATAGACGTGGTAGATAACGAGTAACGAAACCAGTAGTAGCTTTGCGTGAAACCAACCGCCTGCAAAATAGCCTTGAACGTTATAGCTGAGCATCCAAAAACCAAAAATGAGTGTTGCAATCATTGAAGGCGTTGAAATTCCACGATAGAGCTTTCGCTCCATAATTTTAAAGCGCTCATTACTAATCTCATCTTCGCTAGACGCATGATAGACAAATAGGCGCGGCAGATAAAAGAGCGCTGCGAACCAGCATATAACCGAAATAATATGAAACGCTTTAACCCATAGCAAAATGCTATCTCCTTAACTGATGAAAGTTTAATCTTTTGATTGGTGAGTGATTATCATCGCCTTTTATATTGATAATAACTATCAATATCTGCACGAGTGATTATGCCCAAAACTGTTTTGATCATAGGCGCCGATGTTTTTTCTACTAAAAGAGCTTCAGCCGATGATTCGCTAAACCGATCCATTGCTTCCTGCAGCGTTGCTTGATAATAAAGTGGCGCTATATCCCTTCGCTGCGCAGGTATCTCTAGTAAATCAATCATCACCTTTTCAGCGCTAGGATCAACTTCAGCCTCTTTAAATCTCTGATTGTTTTCTTCTATGTGTCTTGCCAAGTCTGCTGTTGGTAGTGCAGATATGGGCTTTTTATTTTTATCGATGATGATCCATTTGGGTTCGTGCACTAAAATTTCTTTCGCTTTTTCTAGATCTATTAACCGGTTTGAACGGTGTATGTTGCGCTCCATTATTGAACCGACACTGACTCTTCGCAATGCCTGGATGACAGGCTCATTGTGATAATCGAGGCCCTGCTGTTTAAGAATGGTCAAAAATACTGAGCGCTGCTTGAACACCTCGCTAGCGACCATACTAGATACGATGATGATTAGCATACCGGGAAGAATAATGTTGGGGTTGTGTGTCAATTCTAATAACGCCATAAGAGCTGCTAACGGTGCCTGTAACACAGCCCCCATCATAGCCCCCATACCTAGCATGGCATAAAACCCAGTAGACGAAGCGCTTTCAGGTGCAATGAATGCCCCTAGCACACCCATAGCGCCGCCTGCGGTAGCGCCGATAAACAATGTAGGGCCGATAATACCGCTTGGCATGCCGAGACCTACAGATGTTGCCGTCACGAATAACTTAACCAATGCTACAGCACACAGTAGGCCCAGAGATAGCTCACCGAGTATTGTCTGGTTTACGGTGTCATAACCAATCCCCATTATTTCGGGAAACACCATCGCCGCTAGAGCAGTTAAGACACCTCCTGCTAATATACGTAAAAAAATAGGGCGAGACTGAAAACGCATGAAATACTGTAAGTTACGGACAAATATTGCAGAGAGTGTTCCTAGTACAACGCCCATTGCTACCACAAAGGGCACATCCATTAATGACGACATTTCTAGTTGAGGTACAACAAACGCATAACTACTGCCATACACCGATTGAGATATTATCGCCGCCGAGACTGATGCCAGAATAACAGGTGTAAAGCCGGCGATGGTGTACTCCATCATAACGACTTCCATAGCAAAGATAACCCCTGCAACCGGCGTATCAAACGAAGCTGAAATCGCTGCTGCAGTCCCACAACCTACCAATGTGCGAATACTATTGTTAGGTAGTTTCATCTTTTGTCCTAAGAGACTGGCGAAAGCCGCACCAAGGTGAACCGCTGGGCCTTCACGGCCCGCTGAGTGGCCTGTACCCATGGTGACAATACCGGCAAAAAATTGAATGAGAGCGCTCTTGAAGGTAATGTAGCCTTGGTGATACCCCAGACGTTCCATAACATAGGCGATGCCTATTTTTCGTTGGCTAATTTGAAGTTTGTACCAAAAGAGGCCAATAATGATCGCGCCCGAGAGCGGAAGTGCGCCACGAGTTAGCCAGTGGAGTCCTTCAAAGTTCTCTGGATTTTGGTCGGGTAAAAAATATGAAAGAGGCCACTCAATAGCAAACCTGAATATAACAATAACAACCGCAGCAAGGGTGCCTGATATCAATCCGAGAAACGCGAGTTGTGGTAATGCATCAGCGCTAGCGAGTTGATGGCGAAACATCCGGATATTCGCATCTTTTAGTTTATTCCAGAGCATAATAGCCTTAGGTGGAGGGTGACGGGTCAGTTAACAGTGACCTATTCTGACACAAGATGGTATTAATCTTAAATATTTACGATTTTTCCGACTAAAGCTTATGGTAACAAGGGTCGTGGGTATCGTAACATGGTAAAATCTCAGTAAATTTTGAATGGTGACGTAAACTATAATATGCCGCACTAGAACGGTTACTTATTTAGTGGTGCGCAGATTTTTCGCTTAGGAGGCGTGAGTATCGTGATAAAGGTCGGAATAGTTGGGGGTACCGGGTACACAGGCGTCGAGTTATTGCGTTTGTTGGTGATGCACCCTGAAGTTGATTTACAAGTCATTACGTCTCGATCAGAGGCTGGCACGCTTGTATCTGATACATACCCAAATTTAAGAGGTCGACTAGATTTGCCTTTTACCGAACCAGACGTCAACAAACTAGCCGAATGTGACTTAGTCTTTTTTGCTACCCCCAACGGTGTGGCGATGAAACAAGTGCCTGAGTTACTGTCTAAAGGCGTGCGTATTATTGACCTTGCTGCAGACTTTCGTATTAAAGACGTCGCCGTATGGGAAAAATGGTACGGCCAAACGCATGCTTGTCGTGAATTAATAGAGCGCGCGGTCTATGGTTTACCTGAAATTAATCGAGAAGCGATTAAAGGTTGTCAGTTACTGGCGAACCCTGGCTGTTACCCAACGGCTGTTCAGTTAGGTTTCTTACCTCTGCTTGAGAACAACCTTATTCAGACAGATTACCTTATCGCAGATGCTAAGTCGGGTATTAGTGGTGCTGGACGTGGCGCAAGTGTAGGGTCTTTATTTAGCGAAACATCAGGCAGCTTTAAAGCCTATGGTGCATCAGGCCATAGGCATTTACCTGAAATCAAGCAAGGCCTCAATGCGATGCAGTCTAGTAATGTAGGGTTAACGTTTGTGCCGCATTTGCTACCGATGGTGCGAGGCATTGAAGCAACACTTTACGCAAGGTTAACACCGGCATCGCAGAGTGATTTGTCGTTAGAAGATATTCAGGCGTTGTATGAGCAGCGATATAAAGATGAAACTTTTGTCGATGTCATGCCGCTGCGTTCGCATCCAGAAACGAGAAGTGTTAAAGGCTCTAATATGTGCCGTATTGCGCTTCACCAGCAAGAAGATAGCGATACGATTATTGTTCTATCCGTTATTGATAACCTTGTAAAAGGAGCTGCAGGGCAGGCCATACATAACATGAACATAATGTTTGGGTTAGCTGAATCCACTGGTATTGAACATGTAGCACTAATGCCTTAAGGGTTGTTTGGTTGGCAAAAAATTAATAGGGTTGTTATGTCATTAAGGTCTAAGGAAAAGTTGGTTGTTGTACCTCATCGCCCGGGTAAAAGGGCAAGGCAAACAGTGTTTTTTATCGTATCGTCTGTTGCTATTGCGGTGGTGGGTTTTGTTGCAGGTGAGTCTCGACTGACGGTTCAGTATAATGAAGTTGCTGAAGAAAGAGATTCCTTGCTACAAGAACTACAGCAGCTCAGTGAGAGCGATCGGCGCTATCGGCAAGAAATTGCTAACCTTGAGCGAGGAAGGGCAATCGATACTCAGGCAAATCAATCTGTTAAGTTGACGATAAAAGGGTTGGAGCAAGAGGTTAGTCAGCTGAAGGCAGATGTTTCTTTTTATAAGAATATTTTAGCACCAGCGGATAATACTAAGGGTTTACAGGTGCAGAAACTCGAAATTCACGGCACATCAGACAGTAATCGCCACGCTTATAAAGTGGTATTAACACAGGTGGCGAACAATAAACGTTATATAGAAGGTGTTGTGGCGGTTAACTTTATCGGTTCGAAGGGGGGGCAAAAAGAGATTTTGCCGCTCCGAGATATATCTGATGTTAAAGAGCTAGGTATTAAGTTTAAGTTCAGATATTTTCAGGATATTGCGGGTGAGTTAATCCTGCCGGATAACTTCACGCCAGAGAAAGTTCAAATAGTCGCGCAAGCACGCGGCAAGAAAAATACACGAGTTGAACAGACGTTTGACTGGAAGAGCCAGGAGGTTATTGACAATGTGGGGCAATAAGAAATCAAAAGGGCGTAAACCTGTAACTGGGCACTTCGATACTCTGATATCAAACAAAACCCAAATAGAAGGTGATTTACACTTTTCTGGAGGGTTGCATATTGATGGAACCGTGAAAGGGACTATTCGAGCGGATGAAAGTAGTGAGGCTATTATTCGTATTAGTGATGTGGGCGAGGTTCATGGTGATGTGATTGCACCGCACATTATTGTAAACGGGACCGTTCATGGCGATGTTTATTCTTCAAAGCACATTGAACTTGCCGCGAACGCCTCTATTAATGGTAATGTGTATTATCACTTAATTGAGATGGTGATGGGTGCTGAGGTAAATGGAAATCTAGTGCACAATAAAGAGCCGGTTTCTATGACAGACTTATCACAGCATACGAAAGACCATCATGAGAGTAATACGAGTGATGATGAAGAAGATTTTGTAAAGGAAGACAGTCTATCCGCAAGTTAATAAAATATTACTGACTAATAATTGACTAAAACAGTTGGTTAATTGGATAATTGGTAGTCTAGGTTGTTTTCCGTTGGAGGAATTATGAGTGCTGTTGAATCGCACATGCCTGATCCGTTGGTCTTTACTGACGCAGCAGCGTCTAAAGTAAAAAATCTAATAGAGGAAGAGGATAATCCTGAATTAAAACTTCGGGTTTATGTGACGGGCGGTGGTTGCTCAGGGTTTCAGTATGGTTTCACGTTTGATGAAGCGATGGCTGATGATGATACTGCTATTGAAAAAGACGGTGTTATGCTGCTTGTTGATCCTATGAGTTATCAGTATCTTGTAGGTGCAGTGGTTGATTATAGTGAAGGGCTGCAAGGCTCTCAATTTGTTGTTAATAACCCTAATGCGTCCAGCACTTGTGGTTGTGGCTCCTCATTTAGTATCTAAGCGGTATGCCCTCATAACGTTGAGGGTTTACTTTGCACTTATTATCTCTTAATTACCAGAGTAAATGGCCCCGAGAACTCTCTCTTTCTTTGCGCCTGTTACCGATACTAAATTACCGCTAAGATTGTGTAGGGTTCGGTAGGCTAGCCATGCAAATGCCACGGACTCAACGTGCTCAGGTGGAATACCAAGCTCACAGGTTGTGGTGACATGCTTATTAGGTAATAGGGCCTGAAGACGCCTTAGTATGAAGCTGTTGCTGGCGCCGCCTCCGCAAACATAAATTTCATTTATTTGTTCTTCTGTCTTGATTGTTGAGTCGTCAATGATTATCGCATCTGCGATTGTTTTGCAGGTGAACTCTGTGAGAGTGGCTTGTACATCTACTGGCGATAAGTCAGGGAGGCTATTTAATTGGCATTCTAACCACTCAGGATTAAAGAGCTCCCTACCAGTACTTTTCGGTGGTAGGCGTTTCAAGTAAGGCTCTGAAAGCAATTGGTTTAGGAGTGCGTTATTAACTTTTCCTGAGGCGGCCCATTCTCCGTCATAATCAAACTTTTTAGTTTTATGTTTGTAAACCCAGTAATCTAACAGCACGTTTCCAGGTCCGGTATCGAAACCACGCGTAGGTTGTTGAGACCTAGAAACGAGCGTTATATTAGCCATTCCGCCAATGTTGATGATTGCGCGATTAGATGAGGTGCTTTTGAACGCGTCTTCATGAAAGGCGGGTACAAGAGGGGCGCCTTGGCCGCCGGCTGCAATATCTCTTCGGCGAAAATCAGCGACCGTAGTGATCCCCGTCTTTTCTGCAATAGTGTTTGGGTCGGCTATTTGTAAGGTAAAAGGGTGTTGGCCGTGAGGTGAGTGTCGTATGGTTTGGCCATGGCTGCCGATCGCCGATATGTTGTTTGCTTGAATATTGGCTTTGGTGCAGAGCGCCAAAACGCAGTCTGCAAAAATACAGCCTAACTCTCGATCTAACTCGAAAGCGCGTTGAATTTCGTTTTCCCCGCTAGAGCATAAGGCTAGGATGGTGTCTTTTAGCTGTTGGGGGATGGGACAGGAATGTGAGGCTATGATTTTTATGTTGTCGGTGATTTGGACTAACACCGCATCGACTGCATCGATGCTGGTGCCTGACATAAGTCCAATATATAGCGATTCGCTTGTTTGTTTGGTCACGGTTAGTTAGAGGCCAAACGGTAGCTCTGTGAGAGAGTGTCAAGCTGAGACAAGTAAAGATTAGTTTGCTTTTTGAATTCAGCCATTTCATTTTTACTAATCGGGTTGGCTTGAGGTAGCTTAACCTTGACTGAGTTCTTCTGCACGCCGTTAACCTTAAATTCATAATGAAGGTGAGGACCTGATGCTAAGCCTGTGCTACCAACGTATCCGATAATTTGGCCCTGTTTAACCCTGGAGCCAGTACGCACCCCGCGAGCGTATTTGCTCATGTGCGCATATAGTGTAGATATTTTTTGCCCGTGCTGGATAACAACTGCTTTACCGTATCCACCCTTTCGACCAGCATGAATGACTTTGCCGTCACCTGTTGCTTTGATGGGGGTTCCGCGGCCGGCAGCGTAATCTGTGCCTTTGTGAGCTCTTATTGTATGTAATACGGGATGTTTACGTCGAAGATTGAAGTGTGAAGAAATACGCGCAAAATCAATAGGTGTTCTTAAGAAGGCCTTTCTCATGCTGTGGCCCTCAGGGGTGAAGTAGTTCTCATCACCCTTTTTGTCTTTATATAAAACGGCTTTTAATTCGCGGCCTTGATTGTTGAACGTTGCCGCGATGATTTTACCTTCACCAATTTTATTACCATCAATGTAAAGTTCTTCGTACACAAGATTAAACTTATCGCCGTCACGTATATCGAGAATAAAATCGATATCCCAGCCGAAAATGTTGGCAAGTTCCATGATCATTGATTGCTTTAGCCCCGCCTTTTGGCCTGCAAGGAATAGTGAGCTATCAATTTCACCTTCTGCATAAGCGAGTTGCACTTCTGGCTCGATAGAAACTTCCTCGCTGGTAAACTTGCCGTCTTCTCCGCGAGACACAACGAGTGAATCTAGTTGGTTTCTTTGTAGTCGTATTTGTGTGAGCTCATCATTGCTATTCCTAAGGAACGCCAATGTTTCACCAGGGTAGATGTTTGCAAGTTGTTTATTTCGTTTATGTCCTGCGATGACCTGGTACATAAACCCGTCATTAAAGCCTGCTTTTTTGAAAAGTGTCGATAGAGTATCGCCTTTCTTTACTTCGAAGCTGTCCCATTGTGCTAACGTGTCTTCGTCACTTTCTGGTAATTGTGGAGAGGATGAAGCCTGCATGCTGTCTTCAGGAAAATTTTGGCCAGCTGTTGAAGGTTCTTTAGCTTCATTAAGGCTTGCTTCCTTAATTTGTAAAGGAATGGAAATGCGATTAGCTTCAACATCACTGCTAGGGCTCAGTAACAGCATAACGGATACGGCAAGGCCTAAGCCCCCCGCAGCTAATAAGTGAGTTTTTGGAAATTCTCGTGTCACGTTAATACCTTTTATTTCTAGCGCTTATTCGACAGGTCTTGGCAATTCACTTTAAGTATAGGTGATATATTGCTAATAGATCAAAGAAGAATAACAACGATTTCATGAATCAGCACTAAAATCTGTTATAATTGCCAGCTATTTCTTTTTTATAGGTATTATCCTATAAAGTGCTTAGTTTACTCTTGTTAAGCGTAAATTGTGGCTAATATTAGTTAAAATGTATGGCAATAATGTTGCTGCATGTATCGTATGGTGAAGGTTGATGTCCTCAGTAGAGCAAGCGTTATCAGTAATTCGTCGCGGTGTGGATGAGTTACTTGTCGAAGAAGAATTAATTAAGAAGCTAGAATCAGGTAAAAAACTGCGCATAAAGGCAGGCTTTGATCCGACTGCACCAGATTTACACTTAGGTCATACTGTATTGATCAATAAACTAAAGCAGTTTCAGGACTTGGGTCATGATGTGCTGTTTTTGATTGGCGACTTTACGGGGATGATTGGCGATCCTACGGGTAAAAGTGTTACCCGGCCTCCGTTAACGAAGGAGCAGGTTGCCAAAAATGCAGAGACTTATAAAGAACAAGTATTTAAAATATTGGACCCCCAGAAGACGACAGTGATGTTCAATTCTGAGTGGATGGAAAAAATGTCAGCATCTGACATGATTCGGTTGGCTGGCCAATATACAGTGGCAAGAATGCTAGAGCGCGATGACTTTAGTAAGCGTTTCAAGGGTGAGCAGTCAATCGCAATACATGAGTTCTTGTACCCGCTAGTGCAGGGTTATGATTCGGTCGCAATGAAGGCTGATGTTGAGCTTGGTGGGACAGATCAAAAATTCAATCTGCTTATGGGGCGCACGCTGCAAAAGAGTGCAGGTCAAGAGCCGCAAACAATCATAACGGTCCCAATCCTTGAAGGGTTGGATGGCGTCCAAAAGATGTCCAAGTCATTAGGTAACTATATAGGTGTTGCAGATGCCCCTGGTGAAATGTACACCAAAATACTGTCTATGCCTGATGCATTGATTTGGCGATACTTTGAATTGTTAAGCTTTAGGCCAATGTCAGAAATTGAAAGCTATCGAAGCGAAGTTGCGGAGGGGCGCAACCCTCAAGAAGTTAAGCAAATTTTGGCAAGGGAGATTATTGAGCGATTTCATGATAAGGATGCTGCAGATAATGCTCATAAATCTGCAGGTAATAAAATGGATTTGGGGGAGATTCCTGATGATGTGCCTGAAGTATGCCTGGAGCTTGAAGGCCAGTCTGAGATTTGGGTAAATGAAATACTTAGGCGTGCAGGGTTGGTGGTGAGTGGTAAAGCGGCAAAGGATGCGTTGGCGCGAGGTGTAGTGTTTGCTGACGGTGTTAAAGTTGAGCCAGGCTTTA